>JBPCTY010000123.1:0-76914 GCA_051011415.1 Acidimicrobiia bacterium | reverse complement strand
CTCTGTGCACACCCTGGCTCTGCGGGAGTTGCTTCCGTGCTTGACACGGATCTTCTGGATGTTGGGACGCCAGGTCTTGGACGACCGCTTGTGCGCGAAGCTGACCTGTTTGCCCGTCCACGGCTCCTTGCCGCAAACTTCACATCTATATGCCATCGGAATCCTCCTGAGGTGGTGCCGTTGAGGCGATCCGGGAGGTTAGCAGCGAGTGGTGTTTGTCACACTGGTGTACCAACATCGTACGCATGGACGTCACGGCCGCACCACACAGAACGCTTGCGTATCTGTCGACGCTCCCTACCGAGCGGCTCAAGGGCGTAGGCGCCGGATCGATGCGGAGACTCGATGACGCAGGTATCCGGTCTGTCGCTGATCTTCTCCTTACGCCTCCGCGACGCTATCTCGACCGAAGCCAGTTGGCGGCGATTGGGACGGCTCCCATCGGTGAAGAGGTCACCGTTGGCGGGACCGTGCTGTCGTTCAGCGCACGGCGCATCAGCGGCGGGAGGATGATGATCAACGCAACCATCGGGGACGGCGGCGACGTGCTGCACATGGTGTCGTTCAACAAATACCTAAAACTGGATGAAGGTGAGGAGGTCGCGCTTTCCGGCAAGATCTCCATCTTCAACGGCAAGCGCCAGATGAAGGCACCGGCCATTGATCGATTGAACCGCATGGAGAATCAGAAGACCGGTCGCGTGATACCCGTGTATCCCAAGGTCAAGGGGGTAAAGCCTCACCTGTACACGGCGGCGATCACAAACGCTGTGGCGAGAAGTCTTCCTTTGGCGGATCCCGTGCCGGATCAGATTCTCGACAGGCTCGACCTTGTCGATCGCACATGGGCGATCCACCAGACGCACGAACCGGATGAGATCGGGAATGTCGCCGTTGCACGACGACGGATGGTGTTCGACGAATTCCTGCGGATTCAGATGGCGCTGAGGGCAAGAGCCCATGATCTATTCGAGTCGCAGGCGGGCGTTGCGAATTCGGTTGAAGGAGAGTTGTATCACCGCTATCTCGATGCGCAGCCCTTCAGCCTGACTCCCGATCAGTCGGTGGCTCTGTCGGACATCACCAGCGACATGGCAGCCCCAACCCCGCTCCACAGGTTGCTCCAGGGCGAGGTCGGATCAGGAAAGACCGTCGTCGTGGTCGCAGCACTTCTCACCTCGGTCGAGAGCGGACATCAAGGAACCGTGATGGCCCCTACCGAGGTGTTGGCGACCCAGCACTATCTCGGAACCGAGAGTGCGCTCGCGGAAGCTGGTCTTGCGCCTCCTACAACAGAGGGAGAAACGGGAACAGGTTCGTTGTTCGCCACAGAGTTGCCAGCCGATCGTCCGGTGCGTATCGGGCTGTTCACCTCAAGCAGGGTGACCGTCAACTTCCGTGATGGTGACGTTTCGAGAAAGCAGGGGCTTGCTTGGCTTGCCGACGGCACCATCGACATTGCATTTGGAACACATGCCTTGATCCAACCAGACGTGGAGTTCAACTCGCTCGGCATCACCGTGGTCGACGAGCAGCACCGCTTCGGTGTCGAGCAGCGGGTGCAGCTGCGTGATAGGGACACAACGGCCGGCGTTCCTGATCTGCTGCTTCTCACCGCAACGCCGATTCCCCGCACGTTTGTGATGGCGCTGTACGGCGACCTCGACGTTTCAACGATTGAGACCATGCCGCCTGGAAGGTCGCCGGTGGCGACGAGACAGATCACCGGATCGTCAGCAGTTGCGGACGCCGACCGCGCGGTCGCACGCGCCGTGGCGGGTGGTCATCAGGTGTTCGTGGTGTGCCCATTGGTCGACGACTCCGACAAGATTGAAGCGCGGTCGGCAGAGTCGGAGTTCCGCCGGATGAGTTCGGCACTGCCAGATATCCGCATCGCGTTGCTCCATGGTCAGATGTCTTCCGACCAGAAGGCAGAGACGATGGACCGCTTTCGACGAAACGAGGTCGACGTCCTTGTCGCCACAACGGTGGTTGAGGTTGGCGTCGATGTACCGAATGCCACGCTGATCGTGATCTGGAATGCGGAACGGTTCGGTCTGAGCCAGCTTCATCAGCTTCGGGGTCGTGTAGGGCGTGGAAGCGCTCCGGGGGAGTGTGTCCTGATTGTGGAGAATCCGACTGAGGATGCCGAAACTCGGTTGGATGCGATGGTTGGCTCGAACGATGGTTTTGCATTGGCTGAAGTCGATCTCGAAATCAGGGGAGCGGGAACTCTGCTCGGTGCTTCCCAATCCGGTGCGGGCGATCTGCGGTTTGGCGATGTCCTTCGAGATGCGAAGGCGATTGGCATAGCCTCTGAGGTTGCAAGGGAAGCAGTCACAGATGACAGGAACTCTGTCTTTGTCGAGGCATTGATCGAGGAGTTCAACTGGTTCGTTGGAGATTCCGGTGAATGGTTGACCAAGAGCTGAAACTGATCGGTTGCGGGAGATGAGATGCAGATCATTGCGGGAGCGGCGAGAGGGCGAAGGCTGAAGGTCCCGCGCGAGGGAACGAGGCCAATGACCAGCCGTGCTCGTGAGTCGATCTTCTCCATCCTGCAGTGGAAGCTTCCCGGCGCAAACGTTCTGGATCTCTTTGCTGGTTCCGGGTCGCTCGGGCTCGAGTCGCTTTCTCGCGGAGCCGCCGACGCTGTCTTCGTTGACCGAGGAAGGCATTCGTGCGCATGTATTGAGCAGAACATTGCAGCCGTCGGCCTCGGGGGAGTGCTGATGTGCCAGACGGTTGAAACTGCGCTCGAACAACTCACGGCGCGGTTCGATCTCGTGTTTGTCGACCCGCCGTACGCCGACGATGACCGAGCGGTCCTCGATGTGTTGGCAGGTATCGAGTCCGTTCTTGCCGTTGATGGGCTGGTGGTTCTGCACCGCCAGGAATCGTCAGCCTCGCCCACCGCCGATTTCCTCACTTCAATTGACGAGCGGCTGTACGGTGATGCACGCGTGACGGTGTACGAGAGGAAGCAAACGTGATCACAGCGTTGGTGCCCGGAAGCTTTGACCCGCCAACCAAGGGTCATCTCGATGTTGTGGAACGCTGCACCGGACTGTTTGACCGTGTGGTCGTTGGGGTCGTCTACAACCCATCGAAGAATTCGCTGTTCACGGCTGACGAACGTGTTGCGATGCTTGAGGAGTGCTGCGCCGACTGGGACAATGTCAGCGTCGCCTCGTTCCAGGGTCTGCTTGTTGATTTCGCCAAGGAAGTTGGTGCGAAGACCGTGGTGAAGGGCCTTCGGGCGGTTACGGACTTCGACTACGAGATCCAGATGTCCCAAATGAACCGACACCTTTCGGGCGATGTTGTGTCGCTGTTTGTTGCCACAAAGCCTGAGTACGGTTACCTCTCCTCGTCTCTCGTAAAGGAAGTTGCACGCCTCGGAGGTTCGGTCGACGCACTGGTCCCCGACGTCGTCGCAGACGCTTTGAAGGAGCGCATCCAATGACCGAAGAACCGCATCTCCATTCGACACCATCGCCTCCCGTTCCTGGCCAGATCGGCGAACTGCTCGAAGACTTGATCACCGAACTTGAGAACGCCAGAGCCGTTCCACTGTCAAACAACGTGATGGTGAGCCAGGACGAGATGCTCGATCGGCTTCATGCCGCAGCTGAAGCGCTCCCAGAGGAGCTCAGGGCTGCACGGTGGATGGTGCGCGAGCGCGAGACCTACGTCGCCAAGACAAACGAAAAGGCGAAGTCGATCATTGCCAATGCACAGACCGAGTCGGAACGGCTCGTGTCTGAGAACTACGTCGTCCAAGAAGCGGTCGAAGAAGCAAACACGCTGGTACGAAATGCCGAGAACGAGGCACGACGTATCCGCCTGGAAGCCGAGGACTATGCGGAGCGACACCTCAGCGAGGCTGAGTTGGTTCTTGGGGAGTTGTATCGCTACGTAACCGAGGCCAGAGCCGAGCTTCACAAGACGCTTCCCGCTGCTCCCGAAGCACCCGTCAGCGAATAGACCGATCGCTCGTGAATCGAAGTCCGTTCGTTCTGTCGGTTGCCGACCTGCTTGGCAGGGATGCCTCCCCACGGGCTGAGCGGCTGGAGGCTGAGGTCGACTGGCGGATCGAGCTATCGAGGGTGATGCCTGAGCCGCCCCTCGTTGCCGATCTACTGCTGCATCCCGTGTCCGGAGGCATCGCCGTTACCGGAAAGGTGCACTTCACCACCGAAGACTCGTGCTCCCGATGTCTCACCGCCACGATCAGTGATCGATCCTCGACGGTTGGCGCACTGTTCGACCGAAACGATGAGGATGATGAGAGCTACCCCCTCGAAGGCACGGAGATCGATGTCGAGCAGATGCTGCGCGACGATGTGCTGTTGTCGCTTCCGCTGACACCAAGCTGTGGTCCGGACTGTCCTGGAGTTGTGACTAGTGCAGGAACCGACTTGAATACAGACTCCTCGGAGTCCGACGGCGAGTCGCGCTCGCCCTTTGCCGTCCTCAAGGACCTGCTGGACGACGAGGAATAAACAAAAGAGGTTTCGAAAGATGGCTGTCCCAAAAAAGAAGATGTCGCGATCCCGAACGCGACGCCGTAAGGCTCAGTGGAAGGTCGCTCGTCCGACGATCGCGACGTGCTCCAACTGTGGGTCAAAGCATTTGCCGCACCGCGCCTGCAAGAACTGCGGCACCTACAACGGTCGCGACGTCACCGAGGTCTCCTAGATCCGCATGGCACGAATAGCCGTCGATGCCATGGGTGGTGACCAAGCCCCCCATGAAATCGTCGAAGGCGCCGTCATGGCTTGCCAGGACGGAGTCGACGTTGCCCTCGTAGGCGACGAAGCATCTCTTGCTCCGCTTCTCGATGGACGCGATGTCGAGATCCCGATTGTTCATGCATCGGAGATCATCGGATTTGACGATGACCCTGCCCGTTCGATTCGCGACAAGCGCGATGCAAGCATCGTGGTGGCAGCAGATCTGGTTGCAAACGGCGACGCGGATGCGCTCGTCTCGGCCGGCAGCACAGGCGCTGCAATGGCTGCTGCGACATTCAGAATCGGCAGGCTGGCTGGTGTCGCACGACCTGGAATCGCAAGTATCTACCCAACCGGCCACGTCGTCCTCGACGTAGGTGCAAACATCGAGTGCAAACCAGAGCACCTGCTTCAGTTCGGAGTGATGGGTGCGGCCCTTGCCCAGGTGTACATCCATCACGAGAACCCGACCGTGGGTCTGTTGAACATCGGTGAAGAGCCGTCCAAGGGTCGCGACCTTGAACGCGCTGCCTTCACGTTGATGTCGGAGAGCAACGCGGTCAACTTCGTAGGGAACGTTGAAGGGCGAGATCTCGCCACCGATGTTGCTGATGTGATTGTCACTGACGGGTTCACCGGCAATGTGCTCCTCAAGACAACTGAAGGGGCTGGCAAGGCGATCCAGGCGATGATTCTCGAACTGCTCTCGCAGGAGCAGTACGCCGAACTCCTTCCGCCGCTCATGCCGGCGTTTATGGAGCTTCGCGAGAAGCTCAGCGCTGACACTGTCGGAGGCGCTCATCTCGTTGGCACGAAAGGCGTTGTCGTGATTGCCCACGGATCGTCATCGAGGACCGCAATGCGCAACGCGATTGAGATCGCCGCCGAGGGCGTAGACAGCGGTCTCACAGAACGGATCGCCGCGGGCATCGACGCAGCCAACCACTGACATGTCAGAAACAGCAGCGTCGGACCGAATCGGCTCAGCGGTCGACTACACGTTTGTGGACGATGGTCTCCTCACGGAGGCGTTGACCCATTCATCGTTTGTTGCGGAGAACGACGGCGCCGTCTCCTACGAACGTCTTGAGTTTCTCGGTGATGCAGTGCTTGAGCTCATCACAACACGCATGATTTTTGATGCGATGCCCGGCATGCCCGAAGGGGCGATGACAAAGATCCGGGCATCCGTCGTTGACGAGCCGACCCTTGCACGAGTCGCTGACCGTTGGCATCTTGGAGCTGGCCTGCGGCTCGGTAGGGGAGAGGAGCGCGCAGGGGGGAGAGCGCGTGCGTCAATCCTCTCTGATGCGGTTGAGGCTGTGGTCGCTGCGATCTACCTCGACGGCGGAATCGAAGCGGCGGGCACGGTTGTGCGATCGGCGTGGGCTCCTCTGCTTCACGACAGGCTTTCGCAGGACTCTGTTTCCGACCCTCGATCGGCCCTTCAGGAGCTTCTCGCCAAACGGTCGGCGATGCTCGAATTTGCCTACCAACGGAGTGGACCAGACCACGCCGTGGTGTTCACTGCAACCGCACTTGTCGATGGGGCAGAGGCAGGGTCGGGGCAGGGGGGCTCAAAGAAGGCAGCAGCTATCGCAGCAGCACAGGATGCGCTTGATCGCGGTGTCTGACGGATGGCTTACAACCGTGTAATTCAGTCTGGTAACCTCTCACACCGTGAAACTCAAACATCTGACCCTTCGCGGGTTCAAGTCATTCGCCGACCGCACCCGGTTGGACTTCTCAACCGGTGTGAACGTCGTCGTCGGACCCAACGGATCAGGCAAGTCCAACATTCTCGATGCGATCGCCTGGGTCATGGGAACGCAGGCGACAAAGTCGCTTCGCACAGAGAAGATGGAAGACGTCGTCTTTGCAGGCACGGCAACCCGGCCTTCGCTATCTCGTGCCGAGGTACAGCTCACCTTTGCGAACGACGAGCAGCTGATGCCATTGGATCTCGCTGAGATCACCGTGACGAGGCGGCTGTTCAGAGACGGGAGCTCCGAGTATGAGCTCAACGGAGCTCCGTGCCGACTGCTCGACATACAGGAATTGCTATCGGACGGTGGCATTGGTCGCCAGCAGCACGTCCTCGTCGGCCAGGGCCAGGTCGGCGAAGTCCTCAACGCCCGACCAGAGGACCACCGTGCGGTCATCGAGGAAGCGGCAGGTGTCACAAAGCACCGAGGACGGCGCGACAGGGCAGTGCGACGTCTTGAGCGCACCGACCACGACATCGAACGACTCAATGACATCCTGAGCCAGCAGAAGAAGGCGCTCCGTCCGTTGAAGCGGCAAGCGAACGCTGCAGAGCGATATGACAGTGTCCGTGCCGAAGCCAAGTCGATCCGGCTGTATCTCGGGGGCGAAGAGCTTCGCTCGATCCGAGGGCGTCTGAGAACCGCAGCAATCGAACGTGAAGCTGCCCGTGAAACCCGCGACAGCGCTGATGCAGCGCTTGAGGGGCTGAAGGATGATCTCGAGCGGCTTCGCGCTGCAGCGGGCGAGGTTGGAGCGGCGCTCAACAGGGACACGTCCGCCGCCGCACGGCTCGAGACGGTTCGTGAGCGACTGGTACGCATCTCCAACGTCGCCAAGGAGCGGAGCCGATCGATCCAATCACGGCTTGACGGAGCTGATGAGCGCCGAGACGATCTGAGCGCCGAAGAAGCTGATCTGACACGGGCCGTGGCCGAAACGACGGAGCAAGAAGTCGCTGCTGTAGCCGAAGCCGAGCGGCGAGAGACGGCGCTTGCGGAGTTCGAGGACGAGGAGCGATCCCTCGCCGAGCAGGCGCAGCTCCCAGCCGAAGGCGTGATCGCCAGCCTTCGAGGCGACTTGCGTGCTCTTGAAACATCGGCTCGACGGGATGCCGCTGAGGAAGAGCAAGTGAAGACCAGGCTCGGAATCGTCGCAGAGCGAATCGCAGAGGAAACTGCTGAGATCGCGAGACTCGACGAGTTGATCCGTGCGAGAGATGGGCAGACAACTGAATTCCAGGCCACCTACACGGGGTTGAAGGAGAATCGCGAAGCCCGCCAGGTGGAGTGGGAGAGCCGATCCCTCGAACATGACGAAGCAAAGCTGGTCGTCGCCAGAGCCGTTGCAAAAGTCGAAGCTCTCGAAGCGGCAATGGAAGGATTGGTCGATCCGCGTGCGAGGGAGATTGCCGACGGATCGTCTGGGATCTCCGGTTCCGTTGTTGGCGCACTCGACGTGCCTGAGCACCTTGCTGCCGCAGTCGATGCGGCACTCGGTGTGTGGGGCGATGCGTATGTCGCAAGCTCCCACAACGCGATTGAAGACGTCGCCGCAGGTTTGAAGGCGGAAGCATCGGGCGGCGTGGCCTTTGCCATTGTCTCCGACACCGCAACGTCGATAGCTCAGTCGGTTGCCGAGGAATTCGGGGTCGAGCGATTGGTCGATGCTCTCGGAGCGAAAGCCGACAGCACCGTTGCTGAGTCGTTCCTCGGTGGTGTCCTCCTCGTGGAGGGATGGAAGTCAGCAGCGAAAATCGTTGCGGCGAACCCGCAGATCACGGCCGTCACTCCTGAGGGCGATGTCGTCTCAGTCGATGGAATGATTGTCGCCCACCCCGATGGCGCAGGTCCTGCTGCCTTGGAGGCAGCGTCAGTCTCAGCTGAACAGGCAGAGACAGAACTTGCCAAGGCCGTAAGTCTTCGCACAGGAAGTCAACGGACGTTTGATGCGGCAAGAGCTGACGAACGGTCCGCGCTGGAGCAGCTCGAATCTGTCGAGGCCGAACTTGCTGGATATACCGAAGCGCTCGGATTGGTCGACCGCACGCGAGCCGCATCACATGCCGAGAGCGAAAGGCTCCAAGAGCGACTCTCGGCCCTTGCGGAGGCGAGGGACGCGAGGGACGTCAGGATCGAAGGAGTCCGCGACCGGGTAGCTGAGTTCGAGGGTGAGGAGGCTGCTCGCCAGGCAGCATGGGAGGCCTTGAACGCTCGAAGAGAGCGGGTTGCTGACCAGAGGGATGCAGCAAGAAGGTCGGTCGAATCGATCGCGGCACGTCGCGCCTCCATCGCCGAGCGGAAGCGACTCAGCGAGCAACGGCTTGAGGTCGTTGTCGCTGAGCTGCAACAGCTCACTTTGCTTCCAGCCAGTGCTGAACTCACCGACCGGCTGGGTGCGATAGAACGTGCAGCGGAAGCAGCCATCATCACGGTCGCATCCCACATCGACAGCCTGCGAGAACGCCAACGAGCACTGCGCGAAGAATCTGGAACGACAACGTCCGATCTCGTTGAAGCTGAGTCGTCGCGTGAGCGCCTTGACCTCGAGCGACGTACATCGGCCGATGCCCTCGCAAAGCTTGACGTTGAGCTTGCAGAGCTTCGTGTCCGGTTGGAGGCATCGGGTGAAGCACTCCGCCGCGATGTTGATGCGGATGAGGACGAGGCACTTGCCGCCCCGAAGCCCGAACTCGCGGAAGATGTCGATCTCGCCGAACGTCTTGTGGCGCTCGAAGCCGATATCCGACGGATGGGTCCGATCAACCCGTTGGCCGCTCAGGAGCACAGAGATCTGGCTGCGGAGGTTGAGGAGCTTGAGAAACAGATGGCCGATCTGGCATCGTCTCGTGACGATGTGAAGAAGGTCATTGCCGCGCTGGATGAGAAGATGGTGACCCTCTTTGAGGAGGCGTTTGGCGAGATTGCCGAGTTCTATCACGAAAACTTCTCGCTCGTGTTCCCGGGCGGATCTGGTCGGCTGTCGTTGACCGATCCAGATGACCCGCTCAGCACCGGTGTGCTGGTCGAGGCGCAGCCTGCTGGGAAGAAGGTCGGGAGGCTGTCGCTCCTGTCGGGTGGCGAACGATCCCTTGCGGCACTCGCATTCCTGTTCGCCGTGTTTCGAGCCAGACCAAGCCCGTTCTATGTCCTCGATGAGGTTGAGGCAGCGCTCGACGATGCAAACCTGCATAGGTTCTTGCGGCTCGTCGACACGCTGAGGACGAACACGCAGCTTGTCATCATCACCCACCAACAGCAGACAATGGAAGCTGCCGATGTGTTGTACGGGGTAACGATGGAGCCAGGCGAGTCGTCGAAGGTGCTCAGCAAACGAATGTCGCCAGTTACGGTGTAGCTGGCGAGCAATCAGTTCCTAGGAGTTGTTGTGGATCCAGTTGTCATTGGTCTTGCGGTCCTTGCGGTCGTCGTCATTCTTGTCGTTGCGTGGTTTGCGTTGCGACCAAAGCCTCGAACGCCGACCACCCGTGTGCCTGTGTCGGACCAAGAGCAAACGGCCACCGAACAAGCCGCTCCTGCTGGGCTCCGAAGTCGCCTGTCTCGGTCTCGTTCGGCGTTCGCTTCGTCGCTTCAGAGTGTGTTCTCGTCAAGCACCCTGTCAGATGAGACCTGGACCGATCTCGAGGACGCTCTCATCGCGGCGGATGTCGGGCCCACAACGGCCGAATCGGTTGTGGCAGCGGTCCGCAAAGCAAAGCCGGAGACACCGGAAGAAGCTCGCAATGAGCTGATTGCGCAGCTTGAGTCGATTCTTGACAGGGACGACCGTGCGCTGTCCGTCTCTTCCCAGCCGAGCGTGGTGATCGTTGTGGGTGTCAACGGAACCGGAAAGACGACATCGATCGCAAAGATTGCCAAGTACCTGACCGACGATGGCCAGTCGGTTGTACTCGGCGCTGCTGACACATTCCGGGCCGCCGCAGATACTCAGCTCAAGACGTGGGGGGACAGGGTGGGTGTGCCGGTCGTGCGCGGTTCGCAGGGAGCAGACCCTGCCTCGGTTGCGTATGAGGCTTATCAGCAGGCAGTCGCATCGTCGGCGGATGTCGTCATCGTTGATACCGCGGGAAGGCTGCACTCCCAATCGAACTTGATGGATGAGCTTTCAAAGATCGTCCGAGTCCTGACACGCGAAGGCGGCGAGATCGACGAAGTGTTGCTCGTTCTCGACGGGACGGTTGGCCAGAATGGACTTACCCAGGCCCACGCCTTCACTGAAGCGGTGGGAGTCACCGGTGTCGTTCTCACAAAGTTGGACGGCACAGCGCGTGGCGGCGTCGTCATCGCGATCGAGCAGGATCTGGATGTGCCGGTCAAGATGATCGGTGTTGGAGAGGGAATGGACGACTTGATTCCGTTTGAGCCGGCAGCGTTCGTCGATGCGCTCGTGGCGCCATGACGTCGTTGAATCACTCCGAGCTTCTGGAGATGGCTGTGGCCGCAGCGCAGGCGTCGTATTCGCCGTATTCAAAGTACCGCGTGGGGGCAGCCGTGGTCACGGGCGATGGCGTGGTAGTCACTGGTGCGAATATCGAAAACGCCGCATATGGCGCATCCGTCTGTGCCGAAACGAACGCGATCACGTCGGCGATCGCGGCCGGTGCGACGTCGATTGACACGGTTGCTGTTGTGTGCCTCGATGGCGATGCGTGCACCCCTTGCGGCAATTGCCGGCAGGTGATGAGAGAGTTCGGGGTGCAAACGGTGGTTATGCGCGGCGGCAACGGAATGCCGGTCACCATGGCACTTGCCGATCTGCTTCCCGAGTCGTTCGGGCCGGAGTTCCTCAAGTAGGTTCGCTCGGCGCTGATCCTCAGCCCCTGGCTTTGAGTGCCTCGATTAGCTGGGGCACGACCTTGTGCACATCGCCGACGATGCCAAGATCAGCGATCCCAAAGATCGGTGCCTCCGCGTCTTTGTTGATGGCGATGATGGTTGTCGAGCCCTTCATTCCAACAACGTGCTGCATGGCACCGGAGATGCCGCATGCGATGTAGACGTCGGGCTTGACGGTCTTTCCTGTCTGGCCGACCTGGTAGGAGTACGGGACCCACCCAGCGTCGACGACGGCTCTGGTTCCACCGACGGCGCCGCCGAGGAGTCCCGCAAGCTCGTCCATCATTGCGAAATGCTCCGGTCCGCCGAGACCTCGACCGCCGCTGACGACGACGCCTGCGGCCTCGAGGTCAGGTCCGTCGGACACCTCTTCATGTCGCTCGACGATGTGTGCCCCACCCGAACGGCCGGTGTCAGGCATGGGATTGTTCGACACAGAAGGAGCGGGGCCGCCGATGCTCTCGGCAGCGAATGCCTTGGGTCGTGTCACAACGATGGTCGGACCGGGTCCGGTCGGTGTCGTGGAGACGCCGAGGGTCCCGCCAAGGATCTCTGACGACACGGAAATCCCGTCTTCGGTGGTCACGTCGAGTGCATTGGAGATCACTGGTCGTGTCAGCCGAACGGCGAGCCTGCCCGCGACATCCCTGTCGTTGTTCCCAGATCCGAACAGAACCAGGTCGTCGCCCTGGGGATCGATGAGCTGTGCCATTGCGGCTGCGACTCCCGCTGAAGGAAGGGTGTCGCCGGCGTCGATGTGGTGCACTGCTGCTGCGCCGTACTCGCCGAGCGTGGCATACGACTCGTCTGACGCTGCGCCCAGATAGACAACGCTCACGTCGCCGAGTGTCCGTCCCTTGCTCACAAGCTCAAGAGAGCCCTCGGAGGGTGCACCGGTGGATTCTTCTGCAAATACCCAGACGTTCATCAGATCACCTTCACTTCTTCGAGGAGCGAAACGATTTCTGCGTAGGCCTCACCCTCGTCCTCGACGATGTTCCCTGCGTCCCGTGCGGGAACCGTCTCGACGTTTGCGACCGCCTGACTGACTGA
Organism: Acidimicrobiia bacterium; assembly: GCA_051011415.1. GTDB lineage: Bacteria > Actinomycetota > Acidimicrobiia > Spongiisociales > UBA5794 > SZUA-442. The sequence continues at coordinate 64,505 of JBPCTY010000123.1, read as the reverse complement.
GGCGTCGACCCCGAGGTCGGCGGCAGTGATTGTGTCGACCGGCTTCGACTTGGCCTGCATGATTCCCTTGAAGGTGGGGTATCGGGGCTCGACCACACCAGCCGTTACTGCGAGGAGGGCGGGAAGGTCAGCCGATACGACGTCGTAGCCGCTTGATGTCTGGCGCTCGATCGTGACCGTTGCACCATCGCTTTCGACTTTGCGGGCGAAGCTGAGGCATGGCACGTCGAGAATCTCAGACATCATTTGTGGAACGACGCCCGAGTAGCCGTCTGTCGACTCGGTGCCTGCGATCACGAGGTCAAACCCTTCGCGCTCGATGGCAGCAGCCAGAACTGTTGCGGTCACCAGGGCATCTGATCCCTTGAGAGACGAGTCGTCGATGAGAACTGCCTTGTCGGGACCCATGGCGAGTGCCTGACGAACGCCCTGCAGAGTCCCGGACGGGGACATGGAGAAGAGCGTGACTGTGCCCTCGTTGTTCTCGGCGAGTTGGAGTGCAACCTCGATGCCATACCGGTCGGTGTCATCCAGGACCTGGTCTTCGGGGCGCACGACCCAGTGCGTTTCTCCGTCGAGCTCGTAAGGAGTCGCTGGGTCAGGAATCTGCTTGACGCAGACCGCAATATTCATGGCGTTGTAGCTCCTTCGGGAATGCTGTGATCGGAATGGTACGGACTTTGAGCAGGCACTCAAAAAGGGCAGCGTGAGAGCACTGCGAGTGCTTGGTCAGACGTCGCGAGCCATTCGCGGCAGATACTCATCAAGCACGGTCGAGAACTTGACCCTTGCGAGTGCTGCTGTCTCAGTGACGTCATCATGCGAGAGCGGCTGATCAGAGATGCCAGCGGCCAGATTGGTGACCAGCGAGATTCCCGCGACCTGTGCGCCCATGTGGCGAGCCGCGATCGCTTCGGGAACCGTCGACATGCCGACGAGATCGGCGCCGAGTGTCTTCGCCATTTGGACCTCGGCCGGTGTTTCGTACGTGGGGCCGGAGAACCACGCATACACACCCTCGTGGACGGGGAGGTCGTTGTTGCGGAATACGGCGCTGATGTCGAACCGCATAGCGCCCGAGTACACCTCGGACATGTCAGGGAAACGTGGGCCGAGCCGATCGTCGTTCTGGCCGACAAGCGGGTTGCGGCCGGCGAGGTTGAGGTGATCAGAGATCATGACGAGGTCCCCCGGTGCGTAGGCAGGATTCACACCTCCGGCCGCGTTCGTGAGCAACACACGCGCAGCGCCGCACGCGACTGCGGTGCGGACACCAGCGACGACTTCTGACATCTCCCAGCCTTCGTATGCGTGTACACGACCGGCAAAGATGAGGAACGACTTTCCGTTGATTGGAACCGAGAACAGTGAGCCGGAATGACCAACGACTTTGGGAACAGGGATCCCGGGGATCGATTCGTATTCCATTTCGATGGCCCCAGGCAACGATGCGGCATAGTCGCTCAAACCTGATCCGAGGACAACGGCTGCATCGTGATGCTCGCGCTGCGTTCGTGCCGCGATGACTGCGGCGGCCGCGCTGATGGTGTGGTAGCTCATACGATCGCTCCTATAACCAGATCGGGGGTTGCAGGTTCTTCCTCGGTGATCTCCCATGCCTCTCTCAGAGCACCGAGTGCGCTGTCAAGCGATGTTTCGTCTCGATATGAGATCCGAGCGAGTGGCTCTCCTGCGACCACTTGATCTCCAACCTTTGCCTCGAGCATGATGCCGACGCTTGAATCGATTTCGGACTCTTTTGTGGCCCTACCCGCTCCGAGGCGAACGGCTGCGTTCCCAATTGAGAGCGCATCGCATCGTGCCAAGTACCCAGTGCGGTCCGTTTCGACAACATATTCGTTTGGTGCCGACTCGAGAACCGATGCATCGTCGACGAAGCTGGGATCACCGCCCTGACGCTCAACCAAGCGAACGAAATGCTCGAGCGCTGCACCAGAGCTGACGGCTTGTTCGGCCAATGTGCGTGCATCTTCAGGATTGGCGTCGCCGGACAACATGATCATTTCTGCCGCGAACCGAAGCGTCAGTTCTCGAACGTCCTCAGGGCCTTCCCCACGCAGAGTGGCGACGGACTCTGTGATCTCATTTGCGTTTCCGACGGCTCGGCCCAGAGGTTGGGACATGTCGGTCAAGACCGCAGTCACAGGCGTTCCGCGACCTCGACCGATTCCGACCATCATCTTTGCAAGATGGGTGGCCTCTTCGCTTGTCTTCATGAACGCTCCACTACCGACCTTCACATCGAGAAGCAGCCCATCGAGGTCCTCAGCAAGCTTCTTGGACATGATTGACGAAGAGATCAGCGGCACAGACGGAACCGTGCCCGTGGCATCACGCAGCGCGTAGAGGCGCTGATCTGCGGGGACCAGTGTCGCCGTCTGTCCGGCCATGACGACGCCGATGTCGTTGAGCTGTGCTGGGAACTCATGGGGTGCGATCTCGGTTGAGAAGCCTGGGATGGCTTCGAGCTTGTCAAGCGTCCCCCCTGTGTGGCCCAGGCCTCTGCCTGAAATCATTGGAACAGCGAGACCACATGCAGCGACAACCGGCGCAAGGGGGATGGATATCTTGTCACCGACCCCGCCGGTCGAGTGCTTGTCAACCTTTGGGAGAGGCACGCTGCTCAGGTCGAGGGTTTCGCCCGAGTGGAGCATGGCGTCAGTCCAGCGACCGAGCTCGGAGTGCTCCATCCCGTTGAACAGAATGGCCATCAGCAACGCTGAAATCTGATAGTCGGGTATGCGGCTCGCCGTGTACTCACTGATGATCCACTTCACTGCCTCAGGAGGAAGTGCGTCGCCATCTCGTTTCAGACGAATCAATTCGACCACGGAAAAGCTCATGGGCTGGTACCCCTCTGGACGCGGCCATTGACGACTCTGACTCCTTCGCTGCGGAGATACTGACTGTGTTCCGCTTCGAGTCCGGGCACGAGCCGGCCCGAGGATGCGACAACACGCCACCATGGAAGCCCGTCCGTGGTTCGCAAGACGTTTCCGACAGCGCGGGCCGCACCCGGAAACCCCGACTCCGCTGCAACCTCGCCGTAGGTGGAGACGTCGCCTTTTGGGATCTGCAGAATTGTCGCGCGGACAGCCGACTCGAAGTCGCCCGAAGATTGCTGCGCAGTGCTCATCACAGTGTGCCGAACAGCCGATCGCCCATGTCGCCAAGTCCTGGCACGATGTAGAACTGGTCGTTGAGTTCTCGGTCGTGCGCAGCAGCGACGATGCGCACATCAGGGTGGTCCTCATACATTCGACGTACGCCTTCGGGGGCGGTCACGACGCATAGTGCGGTGATCGAGGTCGCTCCTGACGACTTGACCTTGTCAGCCGCCCAGGAGAGTGAACCTCCGGTTGCGAGCATCGGTTCACAGATCAGCACAGAGGCGTCTGAGAGATCGGGGAGTTTTGCGTAGTACTCCTGCGGTAGAGCCGTTTCTTCGTCACGTGCGACACCAGCGAATCCGACCTTCACGTTCGGGATGGTGTCGAGGACACCCTGCAGCATGCCAAGCCCCGCCCGAAGCACGGGAACAGCAACGACATTGTCAACGCGATACCCCGTCGTGGGTTCGAGCGGCGTTTCGATCTGATACTCCTCAAGCGGGAGGCGTTTGGTCGCTTCCATCACCAGGGTGTACGTCAAGCCTTTTGCGGCCGCTCGGAACTGCTGGGGTTCTGTTGTCTTGTTGCGCAAGACGCTCATGTAGTGGCGAGCAAGTGGGTGGTCGATCACTGTGAGGTTCATGTGATCAGGCTATCAGGCAGGGTCCGGGCGTTCATGTCTTCGATTGCCGCTGCTGTCCGGATGGGGTCTGGTTGAGTGGTCCCCGCATGACGCCACAAGAACCCTCATCGCCAGCCCGGACCAGCCTTTGGGGTCGTATGACCGCACACGGTGCCGCCGTGTTTGTTTCCGTTGCGGTCATGCTTGCGATTGGGGTCGTAGCCCTGCTTCCTGCGCTCGTGGTTTCGTACACATCGTCGGTTGGTGAGCCAGTGCGTGACTTGAGCTATGGCACGGATCTCAGGGCATTCACCGGAGCAGGCGAGTTGGCTCTCGACAGAGACGCTGAGAACCTCTACAACCAGGATCATCCTGTGTATGTCGACTCGGGTGCCTCTCGGTTCGTCAACCCACCGTGGTACGCCATTGCGATGATCCCGATCTCATGGATTCCGTTCTCAGTCCTGTGGCCATTGTGGGCTGTGGCGGGCATTGTGGCCCTTTGGTTCGGGGTCAGAGCGCTCGATCTGGCGCTTGCCGATCGCTGGGTCGTTGGAAGCTTGCTCACCCTGGCCGGCGCATTGACCATCTTCTACGGGCAGAACAGCTTTCTGATGGCCGCACTCCTCGCGTGCGCCGTCATAGCGTTGCTGCGAGGCCCCGCACCATTGGCGGGAAGCGCCTTTGCGTTGCTTGCTTTCAAACCCCATCTGCTTCTTGGATTTGTCGTGTGGTGGTTGATTGAGCTCAGAACGCGTTGGAAGGTCGTGGTCTGGGCCGCAACTGGGACGGTCGTATTGGCGGCGTTGGCAGCTCTCTGGCTACCAGGCGTGTGGCCAGAATTCTTCGAAATGCTCACGACGGGGGACGATCTGGTGATACCTGAGCGTGAAGTGAGCCTGGTGAGCGCGGTCCGTCTGCTCGCCGGCGACGACGTACGGCTGGTCGCGAGCCTTGCCGGCCTGGCGATTGTTGGCGTGATCTCGGTGCTGATCATCGGCATACGCCAGACGAACGGAGATGTTCGGATGGCGTCTGCCCTGGCGATTGTGGCGTCGCTCCTCATCGCTCCCCGGGCGCTGGCCTACGACTGGATGCTCCTGCTGATCGCGGCCGCACTCCTCGTCGGACTCGGACTTCTGCGCACTGCGACCATCGTTGGTTGGTGTGCTGCGCTCGGCTCGGTGTTGAGCGTCGGCGTGGTCCTGATCGATGTGCAGATGGATGCGTGGGGGCGTGCGCTGAGCATTGCGCCTCTCGCGTTGCTTCTCGCATTCATTCTGCTTGTTTCTCGGATGGGGTCGTGGGTGCCTCCACGAGGTGTCGAGGCAAAGTCGCCGTAGACTCCAGGCGATGTTCGACAGTCTTTCCAACAGTCTCGGTGGCGTGTTTGATCGCCTCCGCAGCAAGGGCCGCCTCTCAGAGGAAGACGTAGACAGCGCGCTTCGAGAGGTTCGGCTTGCCCTGCTCGAAGCCGATGTCAGCCTCCCCGTGGTCAAGTCCTTCCTTGCCAGGGTTCGTGAGCGAGCCGTTGGAGTCGAGGTCACGAAGAGCCTCACCCCTGGCCAGCAGGTCATCAAGATCGTCCACGAGGAGATGATCGTCACACTCGGTGAAGAAGCTGCTCCTCTGGTTCGGCCGGCAGCGCCACCTCTCGTGATCATGGTTGTTGGTCTTCAGGGTTCAGGAAAAACGACGACGGCAGCCAAGCTCGCACACCATCTCAAGGGGAAGGGCAAGCGACCGATGCTTGTCGCTGCCGATCTCCAGCGTCCGGCGGCCATCGAGCAGCTCGAGACGCTTGGGAAGAAGATCGATGTTCCGGTGTATGCCGAGCGTTCGTCGAAACCCACCAAGGTTGTGAAAGCCGGGCTCAAGGCAGCCAGAACCGAGTCTGCGAACGTCGTCATCATCGATACCGCTGGCCGCCTCCAGATCGACAACGATCTCATGAAGGAGCTCGGAACGGTTCGAAAGATCGCAAGCCCCGACGAAACCCTCTTGGTTGTTGATGCGATGACCGGTCAGGAAGCAGTCAACGTGGCGCTGGGCTTCTCCGAGTACACGGAGCTCACCGGTCTGATCATGACCAAGATTGATGGTGATGCCCGCGGTGGTGCAGCGATCTCGGCACGAGAGGTCACTGGCGTTCCGGTCAAGTTTGTCGGAACAGGCGAGACGATCGGCGACCTCGACACGTTCTACCCGGATCGGATGGCGGACCGGATTCTCGGCATGGGCGACGTCCTCTCGCTCATCGAGAAGGCCGAGGAGGCGTACGACGAGGACGAGGCAGAGCGTGCTGCCAAGAAGATGATGGACGCCTCTTTCGATCTTGAAGATTTCCTCGAGCAGTTCCAGCAGATCAAGAAGATGGGGCCATTGCAGCAGCTCGTTGGTATGCTCCCCGGCGCAGGCTCCGCCCTGCAGAATGTTCAAGTGGACGAGAAACAACTCGGCCGCGTGGAAGCGATCATCCGGTCCATGACCCCCGATGAACGCAAGAACCCGAAGATGATCAATGGCAGCCGACGGCGCCGTATCGCCGCCGGGTCGGGAACAAGGCCACAGGACGTCAACGGCGTTCTCAAACAGTTCTCGCAAGCACAGAAGATGATGAAGGCCATGGCAGGCGGCAAGAGTCCCATCCCTGGACTCGAGCTACCAGGCATGGCACGGCAATCCAAGAAGAGGTAATCGATGTCAGTCAAGATCCGCCTTACGCGGCTCGGCAAGAAGAAGCAGCCGACGTACCGCGTTGTCGTGATGGATTCCCGAAAGCCGCGCGATGGCAAGTACATCGAGCAGCTCGGAATCTACGACCCGCGCCAAGACCCTTCGTTGATCGAAATCGACAACGATCGTGCCCTGCACTGGTTGAACACCGGAGCACAGCCAACGGAGAGAGCGCAGAAGCTTCTCGAAATCTCGGGCGCATGGACGCAGTTCCGCGTCGCCAAGGGCGATATTCACACCGTCGGTTCTGAAGCCCCAGCTGCCGAGGCAAAGCCGAAGGCGGAGGCAAAGGCCGAACCAAGCGTCGAGGAGACCCCCGCCGTTGAGGAAGCCCCAGCAGTGGAATCTTCAGCCGACGAGGATGCAGCCGAAGAGACCGCAGATGACAGTCAGGATGACGCATGAGCCAAGGTGAGATCGTCGACAAGGTCGTGACCTACGTCGTGTCAGAGATCGTTGATGACACGGATGCCGTAGAGGTCAACGTTGTCTCAGATGGCGATGACGCAGTTGTTGCTGAGGTCCGTGCGGCCAAGAGCGACATGGGCCGAGTGATCGGAAAGCGTGGCCGCGTTGCCCGTGCCATCCGCAACGTCGCAGGCGCTGCCGGTGACGAAGAGGGACTCTCCGTCGACGTCGACTTCTTGGACTGACCCAGCCTGACTTGATGTCAGATCAACACATCCCCGTCGGATACGTGCGCAGGGCGCATGGCATCGGCGGGGATGTTGTCGTTCGCGGCATGGTTTCTGACGCTGCTGTTCGTTTCGTCGAAGGTGCGACCATGATCACCGGTGAGGACTCCTCGCGGACCTTCACGATCGTCGAGGCGCGACCTCACCAGGGCGACTTTCTCGTCCGCTTTGACAGGATCACGGACAAGAGCACAGCGGATGCGCTCGTCGGCACGCAGTTCGTCATTCAGCCTCATCAACGCCGAGAGCTGGATGAGTCGGAGTGGTGGGCCGAGGACATCGTTGGAGCCACGATCGAGTCGGTCGACGGCGAGACCATTGGCTCAGTTGTCGATGTGGTTGCTGGTGGCGCTCAAGACAGGCTGGTTGCCGATACGACCGAAGGTGTTCGGTTTGAGATCCCGTTTGTTGCCGAGATCGTGCCATCGGTCGAGTCGGGAAGAGTCGTTGTCGATCTGCCGGACGGGTTGATTCCCGACAGCGAGTAGCGCTGAGGTCTACGGCGCCGGGCCCTCTGTGGTTCGTCCATCAGGGTGGATGGTGTATCGCTGGCGTAGAGGAGTGGTCCACGTGACACTTCCGTCTGGGTTGAGCACATACGTGAACCCCTGGGTGCCCTTGATCCGATGATCGTGCCGACAGAGGGGTGCCATGTCGTTGGGATCGGTGACGCCGGTCTCGGCGAATTCGATGCGGTGGTCCAGATCCGACTCGGTGGAGGGCATTCTGCAGCCAGAGAAGACGCATGTCGTGTGTCGGTCGGTGATGTCCCGACATTGTGCGGCCGTCGGTCTGCGACGTGTCGTGCCGGCGGCGACTGCCTTGCCGGTCAGCGGATCGGTGACTCGGTATCTCCACTCGGCGACGGCTGATTCGGCAGCGACCTTCCTTGCGATGTCGGCGATCACCGGGCCAAATCCTGCGAGCTCGGCCGAGTTGTCGTTGAGGCCGGCGAGCGTGTCGAGATCGACATACAGGGTGACGGTGCTCCCGGACCCGCGTTGGCCCGTTGCGGTGCCGGATCGTGATGCGCCATCGTGCTTGTTGGGTGCGCCGAAGCGTGTCAGCGGACGATCCATCATCAGCTCCACGGCAAGGTCAGCTTTCCTTTGATCTGTACTGCGTGGATCATCGGGTGTGGACGTTTGCATCGATAGAACCGACAGCCGGCGGGAGAGAGAGGCGGCATCGTCAGGTGCGATGTCGAATGCGTGGAAGTTGGCCGTGCCAGCGTCGGTCCGCTCGATCACGACGCGCCGGTCCTGGTGTGCCGCGTGGTAGCGGTCCTTTGCTTCATCCGGATCGTGATTGGCGACGATCTTGCCAAGACGTCCCGATAGCTGTCCCGTTGTGAGGTCGGGAGCGTCGTCAATGACCTGTTCAATCAGGGCTTGAGCGACAGATGGCTGGAGGTGAATTGTTGCCCTGTCCATCGCCTTTGCCTTGGGGACATCGATGAGTCCTGCACGCAACGCCGAGAAGACCCGCGGCAACCTGCTTGACAGCCGTTGGGCAAACGCGAGCTCTTCCTCGGTGCGACGCCGCGTCCACGTGAGGGCCGGCCGGATCTCGCCTTCGGCTCGGAGCAGGAGATCCTCAATGGCGTCCCCTCCCTCGTCGAGGTTCCGGGAGATCGCGGCCATCGCCTCATACATCCGAGCCTGATAGTGCGACGCAAGGCGTTGTGCGGCCTTGAGCACCCGGACAGCGTCGGCGCCAGAGACGCCTCCAAGATCGACCGAATCTACGAAGAGTGCCGTGATGCCATCTGGAGCCCGTTGATCGACCGCTGGGCACGCCACGTCTGTCACCGGCTGGAGTCGATCGACACCGATCGCCGGACCACCTGGCTCGAACATCGGGCCAGGATCGGAATCTCGTTCTACAATATCGATTCTCTCGAACATACGTTCGATACTATGACCTGCCTATGACACGTTCGCATCAGTCGAACAGGATCCGGTAGCGGAAGAGCGTCTCAAGGCATGGGTTCCGACGGTGGACGAGTCAGCTCTGGACACGCTGAACTTTGGCTACAACTTTGTCTTCACCGAGGAGAACGCGGCTGCATGGCTCGAATGGGCGCCGAAATGGCAAGAAGCCGGTAGACCCTAGGACCGAGCGGTTGATGCCTCCTATCCTGTAGGTATGGACTCACCTGTTCGCGTGCGCGTTGTCACTGCCACGTCGCTTTTCGATGGCCACGATGCCTCGATCAACATCATGCGACGCATCCTCCAGGCTGCAGGGGCTGAGGTCATCCATCTCGGCCACGATCGCAGTGCATACGAGATCGCCGAAGCAGCCATCGAGGAAGATGCGCACGCGGTTGCGGTGACTTCCTACCAGGGCGGGCATATGGAGTTCTTCCGGTATCTCCGCAAGCTCCTTGATGAGATGGGTGGCTCGGACATCAGGGTGTTCGGAGGGGGAGGAGGCACGATCCTTCCGGAGGAGTCCGAGTCGTTGCTTGCGGAAGGCGCAGCAAGGATCTACTCACCCGATGACGGTCGCACCCTTGGTCTCACCGGAATGATTGATGACCTTCTTGAAAGGGCTGCACATACCCAGACACTTGGCGCCGGGGATGTGGCTGCACGGGTACTCGCAGCGGAGCCCTCCGCCATCGCACGAGCAATCACCCTTGCAGAGAACGAGCCCGAGGAGAGCGCTGGTCTCCTTGAGGAGCTCCGGGCCGCAGCTTCCGAGACATCGGTGCCTGTCGTTGGATTCACAGGGACAGGTGGAGCAGGGAAGTCTTCGATTCTTGACGAACTCGTCCTCCGATTCCGTCGAGACTTCCCGGACAAGAAAATCGCAGTTGTGTCTGTCGACCCGAGTCGCCGCCGTACCGGCGGTGCCCTTCTCGGCGACCGGATCCGGATGAATGCGGTCAGCGGCACCGCGACCTACATGCGGTCCCTCGCCACACGGCAAGCAAATCTCGCCATGTCCCCGTACGTTGCTGATGCGGTTTCCATCGTCAAGGCAGCAGGTTTCGATCTTGTGCTGCTCGAAACCTCCGGCATCGGTCAGTCGGACACGGAAATCGTCGACGCCTCCAACATCTCGGTGTACGTCATGACGCCCGAATATGGGGCCGCAACGCAACTTGAGAAGATCGACATGCTCGACTTCGCCGAGGTCATTGCGATCAACAAGTCTGATCGACGGGGTGCAGAGGACGCCCTGCGCGACGTTCGTAAGCAGTTCAAGCGAAACCGCCAGCTCTTTGACGCCGACGACGCATCCCTTCCCGTCGTGGCGACGATCGCCTCACAGTTCAACGACGACGGTACGCAGCGTCTATATGAGTTGATCATCGAGGCGGTCAACGACAGTGTCGATGGCCGATTCGGGCGCGCAGTGCACCGCACTGGCCGAACCACTACCGAACCGCTCGTGCCACGTTCGCGTGTCAGGTATCTCTCTGAGATTGCCGACACCGTGCGGTCATACAACGTTGCGACCGAGGCTGAGGCCAGGAGTGCTGCAGATCTGCAGAGTCTCGAGAGAGCTTCGATTCTCACCGACACGCCTGCACCTCCTGAGATTGTCAGCCGAGCGCAGGAAGGCTTGTCCGATCGGACAGCCGCAGCGCTCGAGGCGTGGGAAGGCAATGTGGCCGAATACGAGGGCACCGAGGTCACCTACACCGTCCGAGGAAGAGATGTCGTGGTGGAGAACGAGGTCACCACGCTGTCCGGTACCACTTTTCCGAAGGTCGTCCATCCACGGATCAGTGGTTGGGGTGACCGCGTGCGATGGCTTTGTCAGGAGAACCTACCTGGACGGTTCCCATTCACCGCAGGCGTGTTTCCGTTCAAACGCGAGGCTGAGGATCCCACCCGGATGTTTGCTGGAGAAGGCGGTCCGGAGCAGACGAATCGAAGGTTCCACTACCTGGCCAAGGACATGCCGGCTGTGCGGCTCTCCACAGCCTTCGACTCGGTCACCTTGTACGGCAATGATCCCGCGCTACGCCCCGATATCTACGGCAAGGTTGGCAACTCCGGTGTCTCCGTTCCCACACTCGATGATGCCAAGAAGCTCTACTCAGGTTTCGATCTCCTGGATCCAGTAACGTCGGTGTCCATGACCATCAACGGCCCTGCGCCGATGATGCTTGCCTTCTTCCTCAACGCAGCGATCGATCAGGCCTGCGAGCGGTATATCCGCACCGAAGGACTGGTCGAAGAAGTCGAGGCGATGATTGCGCAGCGGTATGTGGAGAACCCGGAGGCCAGACCTCGCTATCACGGAGCCCTCCCAGATGGGCACGACGGAACAGGACTCCTGCTGCTCGGTGTCACCGGAGTCGACGTGCTTCCTCCCGACATCTATGACCGTCTGAAGGCCGAGACCCTTGCAACAGTCCGTGGCACGATCCAAGCGGACATTCTCAAAGAGGATCAGGCCCAGAACACCTGCATCTTTTCGACTGAGTTTGCGCTGTCGATGCAGGGGGACATCCAGCAGTACTTCATCGATCACGATGTCACGAACTTCTACTCGGTCTCGATCTCGGGTTACCACATGGCCGAGGCTGGTGCGAACCCCATCACCCAGCTTGCGTTCACGCTCGCCAATGGCTTCACGTTCGTCGAATACTTCAGGGCGAGAGGGATGGATGTCGATGGCTTCGCACCCAACCTCAGCTTCTTCTTCAGCAACGGTCTCGATGCTGAATACGCCGTCATCGGCAGAGTTGCTCGACGCATCTGGGCAAAGTCGATGCGTGACATGTATGGCGCCGGAGAGCGGTCCCAGAAGCTGAAGTACCACATCCAGACGTCTGGCCGGTCCTTGCACGCACAAGAGATCGAATTCAACGACATCCGCACGACGCTTCAAGCTCTCTACGCCATCTACGACAACGCAAACAGCCTCCACACCAACGCCTTTGACGAAGCGATCACAACACCTACGGAGGGATCCGTGCGTCGTGCGTTGGCGATCCAGCTGATCATCAACCGGGAGCTTGGCCTCAACAAGACAGAGAACACGCTTCAGGGCTCCTACATCATCGAAGAGCTCACGGATCTTGTTGAGGAAGCCGTGATGGCGGAGTTCGACCGATTGACGGACCGCGGTGGTGTTCTCGGAGCGATGGAGACCATGTACCAGCGTTCGAAGATCCAGGAAGAGTCCATGCGGTATGAAACCAGCAAGGACAGCGGTGATCTTCCCATCATCGGCGTCAACACGTTCCTGTCTCCTGAGGGTTCTCCGTTTATGCGCCCGGACGAAATCATCCGTTCCCATGACGAGGACAAGGACCAGCTGATCGAGGATGTCGCGTTCCTCCACGAACGATCCGATAAGGACGCCGAGGCTGCGTTAACCGCCCTCCAGCAGGTGGCGCTCGACGGCGGCAACGTTTTTGCGGCGTTGATGGATGCGACTCGTCACTGCTCACTTGGTCAGTTGTCAGACGCTCTGTTCGAGGTGGGGGGCCGCTACCGCCGAAACATGTAGCTGCGGTGTCAGTACTGCAGCCGCGAGCTTGCGATTTCGAGCATGCCAGGCCCATCGTGGGCGAAGAGGTCGGCCATCCCAACTTCTAGCTCCTGTGGTGTCGAGACCGCCCGCCCGAACATGCCGAGCGACGATGCCATGTCTGCGAATGAAGGGTTCGACAGTGAAGTGGCCCAAACATGGGTTTGCGCAAGCTGTTGTTCAGCGGTGATCTTCCCAAGCTCGTCGTTGACGAGAACCAGGACTTTCACATTGAGCTCATACTTCGCCACAGTTGCGAGTTCCATTGCGTACTGCCCGAAACCACCATCCCCGGCAATGGCAACAATCGTGCGGTCGGGGAACGCCATCGCTGCGCCGATTGATCCCGGCAACGCATATCCGATCGAGCCAAGCCAACCACTCATGGCGACACGCTGCGCTGTGGCCTCGAAGTAGCGACCAAACGAGTACGTGGTGTTGCCGACATCAAGCGAGACGACGGCATCGCGCGGTATCTGTTGCTCGAGTTCATGGAACACACCGGCGCCGGTGAGCCTGCCATCTCGGTCGAGTCCCCGCCTGTCGGTCTTCCTTTGCGCCCACCAAGCCTTCCGGTCGGCAAGCCATGAGCGAAGGTCGCTGCGGTTAGCGGGACTCACCTCGTCTAGTAACGCTGTAGCTGCAGCTCCTGCGTCCGCCAGTGCGAATACGGTCACGTTCGAAGTGTTCCGACGCGAGGCAAGCTCGTTGGTATCGATCCGCACAACCGGTCGCTTTGGTGAGATACCGGTATGTGGAGCCAAGCCGCCGCCGAAGACGACGACCAGATCGCTTCGTGTTTGCATTGCGGCCGAGACCGGCGTACCTGATCTTCCCAGGACACCGGTTGCGAGCTCGTGGTGTTCGTCTACACATCCTTTGGCGGGGAAGGTCGTCGCGATAACTGCGTCGACCTTCTCAGCAAGCGTCAGGATCTCGTGTGCGTAGGGGGCACCGCCTCGACCAACGACAAAGAGAGGGTTCTCGGCTTGGTCGATCATCTGCGCAATGGCTGTTGTATCGGCATCAGCGAGGGGGAGAGGGTTGTGATGCGGACGCGGTCCAGGCGGTGATGCGATGACCGATGGCAGAGTTTGAACATCGTCAGGCAGGACTAGATGTGCAACATCGTTCTGACTCACGGCAAAATCGACCATGTCGGACGCCACTCTGGGGCCATCGCTCGCGGACATACGCTTTGTCCAGCCGGCGACCGGCCCCAATGCGCTTCCGAGCGGAACCTCCTGGAACGCTCGCGTTCCAAGCTGCGGTGTCGGAATCTGGCCGGTGACAGCGAGCAGGGGCGTGCCGGAGAGCTTGGCGTCCCACATTCCGGTGTAGAGATTGGTAGCTCCGGGGCCCGCGATCGCAAACGCCACCGCTGGCGTCCCCGTGAGCTTTCCATAGGACGATGCCGCAAACGCGGCCGCGCCTTCGTGCCTGACCCCGATGAACGCGAGGTCTCCTCGTTGCTCCGCGGCGCGAAGAGCGTCCGCAAATCCGAGATTTGAGTGTCCGACCATTCCGAAGACTACGCGGACACCACCGACGACAAGCCTGTCCACCAGTTGAGTCATTAATGAATCGGGGTGTTCGACGGGTTCAACGACGGCGACGTAGATTCCGTCGTCCCTCTCCTCGACTGCGTAGGAGGCAACCGCATCGTCAAACGGACCGGGTGTCTCGCCGGTCTTCGGGTCGTACTCCCAACCGTGCCATGGGCAGGTCAACCAGCATCCCTCAATCAGGCCCTCGCCGAGGGGTCCGCCTTGATGGGGGCACCGATTGGAGATTGCACCGAGCCCTTCTTCTGTATGGGATAAGGCGACGGCGTGATGGCCTGCTTGGACTACCGTGACTTCGCCTATGGCGAGGCTGTCAAGATCAGCTACACGGAACCATGTCGGTTTTCGATCCACGGCGTCTTCCTTCCCGAACGACAAACCGAAACTAGTCGTGGTGTGTTCCGGTCGCTCACGGAAGATCCAGGAGCACGGTCGCGCCATTCGCTGGGCCACCGGAGCTGTTGATCTCTCCAACGAACACCGTGGTTGGGCCACTCGGCCCGTCATCAACACGCAGGGAAAAAGACTGCCATGTATCTGTGTAGCCCTTGAGGGCCACCGAGACACTGGAGGCGATGACCTCATTCGAAGTCACCAGCACGTGGGTCGAGAACTGGGCGGGCGGGGCATATGCCTCCACTGTGAAGGGATACAGCGAAGGCCCCGACTGAGGAGTAACGATTACCGCACTCGCCGACGTTGCTGCCGGGACCGGCGGAGTGAGATCCGGACGTGGAGCGACATCGATGATCAAGCTTGCGGGAGATGATGCGGTGAAGGCCCGCGCCTCAATGGCGATACCG
The DNA here is from genome assembly GCA_051011415.1 of Acidimicrobiia bacterium. Taxonomy (GTDB): domain Bacteria; phylum Actinomycetota; class Acidimicrobiia; order Spongiisociales; family UBA5794; genus SZUA-442. The sequence goes on along the minus strand of JBPCTY010000123.1, from coordinate 49,454 downwards.
GGAGCCATGTGCACGTCAATGCGCAGGTTGCCTTCTTCATCTCTGGTCACGAATGTGCGATCGACGAGCTCAGCATCGGTCCACATGTCAGCGACTGCGCTCTCGGTGATCTCGCTTGGCAGATCAATCCGAACGATGCCGGCATAGCCGAGGATGGTGACTCCGGTGAGCCCAAGCCTGGCAGCGGGTGCGCCGGTGTCGGTTGTGAAGCCGACGACCAGCCGCTCACATGATGCGGAGCCCTCCCACCGGATCTGCGAGAGCTTCGTGACATCCGGGTTCTCCTCGCCGAGGGCAGCAATCAGGCCATCGGTTCCAAACGCAAGATCACCTGAACGGCATGGATCGCCTTCTGGTGCGGCAACGGTGGTCGTCGTCTCGTTGGCCGGGGGGGAAGTGGTTGTGGGAGTGGCTTGGGGCGTGCACGCCGAAGCCAGAAGGGCCAAGAGAATGAGTGCGGTCCACCAACGCATGACGGTGACTGTACCGATGCGGAGGCATCATCTCCGTTCAGGATTTGACATATGGTCGGGAAATCCCGACAATGTGCGTCATGACCGAATCCCAACACACGGCCGAGCCCGATATTTCTCCAGCCACAGATGCACCTACCAGCAACGATGAAGGCCATTTTCGGACCTTCCTGATCGTTTGGTCCGGCCAGCTGGTCTCTCTGATCGGGAGCTCGCTGACGTGGTTCGGCCTGTCCGTCTGGGTCTTCCTCGAGACGGGATCAGTGACAGCGCTTTCGGTGATGCTCTTGGCTTCGACGCTGCCGCGGATCCTCCTCTCGCCGATTGCGGGTGCCTATGTCGACCGCTGGGACCGACGCTGGGTCATGCTCGGAGCGGACGCGCTGACGGGTGTCGGCACACTGGTCATCGTTGTCGCGTTCATGACCGGCACCGCTTCACTCGGTGTGCTGGTTGTCGTCGGAGCCTTCGCCAGCGCGTTCCAGGCGTTCCAGTGGCCGGCTTACCAAGCCGCAACCACGATGCTGGTGCCCAAGGAGCGCTATTCCCAGGCCTCAGGCATGGTCCAGATGGCCGAAGCAGCCGGGCAACTCGTGGCCCCGTTTCTCGGTGGCGTGCTCATCGCGTTCGGTGGCGTGGCAACCTTGCTTGCCGTCGATGTGGCCACATTCCTCTTTGCAGTTTTCACGCTGGCCATCGTGCGATTTCCAAAGCCCCCGAAGTCCGAAGTGGGCGAGGCGTCCAAGGGCAGCATCTGGAAGGAGTCGGCGTTCGGATTCACGTACCTGTGGCACCGGCACGGGTTGTTCGCCTTGCTGATCTTCTTTGCGATGCTCAACCTCACCTTCGGGCTGATCTCGCCAGTGTTCATCGCCTACATGTTGTCGTGGGCGTCCGAGGCGACGATGGGGACGGTGCTGTCACTCGGTGCCACCGGCATGCTGGTTGGATCGATCGTGGCGTCTGCGCGCAAGGTCACCTCCCGAAGGGTCGCAGGCATCATGCTGTCCACGGTGGTTCTGGGAGCGATGCTGCTGGTCATTGGTTTCTCTACGTGGATCGTCGTCATCGTTGGAACACTTTGGATCGGGATGTTTGTCGTGCCGATTGCAACTGCCATGAGCCAATCGATTTGGATGTCAAAGGTCGAACCAGATGTGCAGGGTCGTGTGTTTGGTGTGCGGTCCCTCATCGCACAAGGAACCCAACCGCTGGCGCTCGCAATTGCCGGTCCGCTCGCGGACAAGGTGTTCGTGCCCCTGCTGTCCGGCGACAGCGACCTGGGTGAGTGGGCGCAGGGTCTGTTCGGCACTGGCGAGAGAGCAGGATATGCGGCGATGTTTGCGGCGATCGGCGTTTACACCATTGTGATGAGCGGCCTCGCATATCTGTATGGCCCGTTGCGGAATCTTGAGACCGAGATTCCCGACGCCGAGGGGCTACCGACCGAGGTCGCCTCGACCTAACGACGTGTGACCGCGTCACCGAGGATTCCTACAAGTGATAGCTTCTCCGCATGCCATTTCCCTCACCCGACCGCGGGCTTGCCATTGAGTTCCTGACGGGTGCGCGCGATGCCGCCCCGCTCATGGCCGAGGCTGCGCGGCTTCGGGACGAGGCCCACGGACGGACCATCACATACTCGCGCAAGGTGTTCGTTCCGATCACGACACTGTGCAGGGACACCTGCACGTATTGCACGTTCGTCAAACCGCCCGGCGGAGGTGGGGAGTACCTTTCGCCCGAAGACGTACTGGCCATCGTGCGTGCGGGCGACACCTTCGATTGCACGGAAGCCCTGTTGACCCTGGGAGATAAACCAGAAGACAAGTGGCCCCAGGCCCAACAATTCCTCGACGCACAGGGCTGCGCGACGACGATCGACTACGTCGCAGAGATGGCGGAGTTGATCAGGAGCGAAACCGGGCTCTTCCCGCACGCAAACCCAGGCAACCTGACGCATGAAGACATTGCGCTGCTGCGTCCGGTGAGCCCATCAATGGGTCTGATGCTGGAGAACATCTCACCCAGGCTTCTCGAACCAGGGATGCCGCATCACAACTGTCCGGACAAGGATCCCGACGTGCGCGTCGCGACGATTCGGGCGGCAGGTGACCTCAACGTTCCGTTTACGAGCGGAATCCTCGTCGGCATCGGGGAGACTCCAGATGAGGTCGTCGACAGCCTGTTTGCGCTGGCAGACCTCGCAACGGAATCCGGCCATATCCAAGAGTTCATCATCCAGAACTTCAGGGCGAAGATCCACACAAGAATGCGGAATGCGCCCGAGCCCGAGATCTCCTACTTTGTGAAGGTTGTCGCTGCGGCTCGGTGGATCCTCGGACCGGAGGCCAACATCCAGGTTCCTCCAAATCTCACAGAGGACTTCGGCGTGTACCTCGACGCGGGGATCAATGACTGGGGTGGTGTGAGCCCCGTGACGATCGACTGGGTGAACCCAGAGGCTCCCTGGCCGCACCTCGACACGCTCAGGTCCGTGACGGAATCGCAGGGATTCTCATTGGTGCCTCGACTCCCCGTGTACCCCGAGTATCTCAGCGAGAAGTGGATTGACCCGAATATGCGCCCAGATCTCCTGGATCGCAGTGATGCGCGTGGGTATGCAGACATTCCGGAGACGGTGCCGACATGAAGCAGATCACGTTCCTTCAGCTCAGACCTGCCGACACGGTGAACGAGATTTGGGCATCGACTCGGCGCAAGGAGGGCACCCTCGCCGTTGAGGTCGCCTCACCGACCCCTGATGATGTCGAGGGAGCGCTCAAGGGTGGTCTGATGATTGTCTCAGGCGACCACAGCGTCGAAGCGCCCGCGTACGCGGTAACTCCAGCCGCCGTAGGAAAACTCAGTAGTGGGGGAGTTGCTGGATGGAGAATCACCATCACCGACGACGGCACTCCCATGGATGTCATCGATGCTGTCGCGTTCACGCGAGCCGCGTATCTCCGCACGGGTCGGAGCAGCGTCGCAGCAGCCGTCTCGATGGTCGATCTCCCCGGCCTTGATACGAAGGTGTCAACAATGGTGGACACAGTTGCAGACGCACTTGCAGCCGTCGATAACGGGGCAGCTGACCTTGTCCTCCGAGACTGGGATACCGACCTGATCGGTGAGCTTCGCGATGCCCTTGGTGACGTTCAGCTTGCAGAGAGAACCGCGTTTCCGCTCGGGATCGACTTCGACACTGCGTCGGCCAGTCTCGATGGCGGTGCACTTTCCGCATACCTCAATCAGATCGATGGTTCGGGTTGGGCCAGACCGCGTGATATCTGGGCCCCGGGAAGGGACATGGATCCGCCGAACTCAGAGGTGAGGACCTCTGCGCAGTGGACCGACACGATGTGGCGTGATTCGGATCCCGCGACGCACAGCGATGCTTCGCCATCCATACGGCCCATCCTTGAACGAGCGATTGCCGGAACCGCCCCCAGCCGTGAAGAGGTTGAGGTGCTGTTCGGGGCGCACGGAGCAGACGTCGAAGCAATCGCAGATGCTGCTGACATCGTCCGGAGGGCGACGGTCGGCGACGACGTCACGTTCGTCGTCAATCGCAACATCAACTACACGAACCAGTGCTATTTCAAGTGCGGTTTCTGCGCATTCTCCAAGGGCCCTCGTTCTCTCGACCTTCGCGGCGAGCCATATCTGATGACGATCGATGAGGTGGCCGAGCGATCCGCCGAGGCGTGGGACCGTGGGGCTACAGAGGTCTGCCTGCAAGGGGGGATCCATCCGGACTTCACAGGGGACTTCTACGTCGATGTGGTGAAGAGCGTGAAGAACGCGGTTCCTGGCATGCACATCCACGGCTTCACACCGCTTGAGATCTGGCAGGGAGCCGAGACCTCAGGTCGAACCATTCGCGACTTGCTGATCGAACTCAAGGATGCAGGCCTTGGCACACTCCCTGGGACCGCTGCGGAGATCTTGGATGATGATGTGCGGCTCACGCTGTGTCCGGACAAGATTCGGACAAGCCAGTGGGCTGAGGTCATGCTCACCGCACACGACGTCGGTCTGCGCACGACATCCACAATGATGTTTGGTCATGTGGACGGACCTCGCTCCTGGGCAAACCACATCGAAGTTCTCAAGGACATCCAGCGACGCACCGGCGGTTTCACCGAGTTTGTACCGCTTCCGTTTGTCCACATGGGGGCGCCTCTCTGGCTTCGAGGCAAGTCACGCCCCGGGCCCACGTGGGACGAAGTCATCCTGGTCCATGCCGTCGCACGGCTTGCATTTATTGGTTTGATCGACAATATCCAGGCTTCTTGGGTGAAGCTTGGGCTGCAGGGTGCTGATGGGCTCTTGCGTTCGGGCTGCAACGACGTTGGTGGCACGCTCATGGACGAATCGATTTCACGAGCAGCGGGGGCCTCACACGGCACAGAGGTGACCGCCGTGAGCTTCCGAGAACTCATCCTCGACCTCGACCGTCAACCGGTTCGTCGCAACACCGTGTACGACCCGATCGAATCGGGCATCGTCGTCGAGTAGGTGCAGACTGCGAGAAGGGTGGCTACAGGAAGATCAGTGGCCGTCCGTCATCGGGGTGTGGCATCACCCGTACCTCGCACCGATACACGTGGGAGAGCAACTCGCCTGTGAGCACCGTTGACGGTGCACCGAAAGCAGTAACGCTCCCTTCGTGCAGAACGAGCACCTTGTCTGCATGCTTTGCGGCGAGGTTCAAATCGTGGGATGACGCGATGACAAGGCGCCTGTCGGCGGCGTATGCACTGGCTTCACGCATGACCATGTCGCCGTGCGCAAGATCGAGGCTGTCCGTTGGTTCGTCGAGGATCATCACCGGAGCCTGCTGTGCCAGGGCGCGGGCGACAGACACACGTCGCCGCTCCCCACCCGAAAGGGAAGAAGTGAGTCGATCGGCGATCGTATCGACCTCCACGGCACGCATGGCTTCGTCCACGATCGGATCGGCTGTTTGCATTCCGGTCGCAAAAGTTCCAAAGCCGACAACCGTGCGCACCGGGAAGGCGACGTCGGTTCGGTCCGTTTGCTCAAGGAACGAGCGCAACCCGGCCCTATCTCCCGGCGGAAGGCTTCGCGGCACTTGCCCGTCGAGCAGAACCTGACCGCTCACGGGCTCAGCCTCGCCAGCGAGGCAGTGGAGGAGGGTCGTCTTGCCAGAACCATTCGGTCCGACAATGCAGACGAGTTCGCCTGGGTCCGCCGAGAACGAGACATCTCCAAGCACGGGATACTCCCCGTAGGCGAAGCCAAGGCTAGAGACGACGCACGTACTCATCGGGTCAGCCTCTTCGTTGCTACGAGCCACACCAGGAACGGACCACCGATCGCCGCCGTGACGAGCCCGACCGGTACGTCAAACCGGCCGCCTATCAACCGACCAATCGCATCGCTGGTCACAAGAAACACCGCTCCGGCTACTGCTCCTCCGATGAGCAGCCGCTTGTGATGCGGGCCAACAAGCCACCGCGCAACGTATGCCCCAACGAGTCCTACGAATGCGACAACTCCGGATGCTCCGACGGCCGCACCAACCGCCAGCCCCGTCACCAGCAGCGTGAACGGGACGACTCGATTGATATCCACACCGACATTCTTGGCTGCTGTGTCACCGAGGCTCATGACGTCGAGAGACCTTGCAGCCGGGAGAGACGCAGCCAGGGCGAGCATCGCAATAGTTGTCGCCCATAGTGCCGTTCCCCACGTTGCCCCGGAAAGCCCTCCAACGAACCAGAACTCGACATCGGGAACCCTTGGGTCTCGGATCGCGATCGAAGCGGTTGCGACGATTGCCGTGACTGCCATCCCGAACCCGAGCCCGACGAGGATCAGGCGCGAGGAGTCAGCTCCTCCACCTCTGGCGAGGACTCGTACGAACAGCGACCCGATGCCACCCGCAACCGCTCCTCCGATCACACCCCCCACCGGACCCCACAGGGACCAGCCGAGCAGTAGCCCGATCAGCACACCGATCGAAGCAACTGACGAAATGCCGGTGAGGTGTGGATCAGCCACGGGGTTTCGGAACAAACCCTGAAGGGCAACACCGGATAGTCCGAGGCCAAGACCAGCGCCGATTGCTGCGGCGATGCGGGGGAGCCGGATGTTCCAGATGATCGGATCTGCAACGGGCGATGTTTCGATGTCGACCGGCAGCATGTGATCAGCAAGAACCTTCAACGTGTCGATCGGACTGATCGCAATGCTTCCAACGCCGGCTGCAACAAGTCCAACCACCGCGATTGCCGCTGCACCGACGACAGCCACAACCCAGGGTGATCGGTTGGCAAGCATCTAGCCGTCGATCTCTGGATGAAGGTCAATCACAAGTTGACGTAGCGCCGCTCCCACCCTGGGGCCCATGCCGAGAAGCAGCGCTTCGTCGTATGCGATCACCCGGCGGTTGGCTCCTGCAGGCGTGTCCGCAACGCCTGGCAGCGCAAGAAATGGCTCCAAGCCCCCGATGATGTCGAAACCAGCGGTCGGTGTGAGCAGTATCTCGGGGCTTGCGGTCACCAACCGTTCTGCACTCAGGTCCTCAGCGAAAAGCACACCGACCTCTCCCGCCGCGTCGACGGCGTTGGCAGCCTCGATGAGGAAGTGTGTTGGCATGCCGTTTCCGAACAGAAGCAAGGTCTCTGGTCCCCGAACGTACATGTAGGCGACCCGCGGCGTCGAAGTCGCCTGCGAAGCGAGTGCGACAGCCTCGTCGATCTCGGACTGCACCTGGAGTGCGAGGGTGTGGGCCTCATCGTCGAGCCCAAGGATGGTGCCGACGTTGTGGATCTTTCGCGGTACGCCCTCGAGGGCGACAACCGTCGGCAGAATGATCACAGGTATCCCCGCACGTCTTATCTGGTCGATCGCAGCCTCTGGTTGCACCTGCTCATCTCCGATGACGAGCGTCGGTTCAAGACCGATGACCTGCTCAGCGTTGAGGTCTCGCCCGAGCCCGACATCCGGAAGCGTGACTGCATCGGGAGGGAAGGTCGTTGTGAGGTCCACTCCGACGACTCGATCGCCCGCACCAAGGGCAAAGATGATTTCTGTGAGATCTCCGTTCAGCGAAACGATCCGCGATGTGTCCTCAATAGCCACAACGACGCCATCTGCGGTGGCTCGTGCGTCATCAGCGGCAACGGTCGTGCTGGGCGTTGTCGCCGCCGACCCACAGGCAGCGAGGACCATTGCGGCGAGCGAAACCATGGAAGCGAGCCTGATGCGGAGCATCGGTGCAAGGTACCGATGGAGGACGCCGACACGGAGTCGGAAATCGACCGTGCGGTAGCCTTGCAGGATGCCCACGAGAACAGCCACAGCGGAAACGCACGATGCGATGCTTGACGCAGCCAAACAGCTCATCGCTGAGCTCGGGTATGGCCAGATGTCACATGCAGACATCACCGCTGCGGTAGGTATGGGCCGCACCACGTTCTACGAGCATTTCTCCTCAAAAGAAGACATCCTGATCGCACTCGTTCGTCGTGACCTGCCACCGCTGACTCGGGAGATCCTCGAGTCGGTTGACGACCAGCTACCTCCAGACGAGCGGCTCTTCCAGCTGACTGCCGAAATGGTCAGATTCGTCGGGACCGACCACTTGGGCTTGATCCTCCACACCGAGGTGCCGCGCCTGTCGCCAGATGCCCAACGCGACATCGCCGATGCCCACGGCGGCATTGCCCACGAGTTCGCCGCGATTTACCGCAGCGGAGTGGAGCAGGGTCTGTTCAGACCAATCCCGCCCCGCCTCGCCGGGCGCATGATGGAGCAGATCATGATGACGGGTGGCAAGGTCGTCATGGATTCGCCGGACCCAGCGGGCGACGTGTCCGACATCGCCGACGAGACCGCAAAGATCCTTATTGCGGCACTTGCACCAGCCTGACAATGCACATCAACATCGTCACGCTCTTTCCGGAGTTCTTCGAATCACCGCTTCGCGTATCGCTCGTCGGTAGGGCGATTGCCGATGGCACCCTGACTGTCTCGTTCCATGATCCCAGGGATCATGCGACCGGCGTGCACCGACAGGTCGACGATGCGCCGTACGGCGGGGGTGCCGGAATGGTGATGATGGTCGAACCTCTCGCCGAGACTCTCGAACCCCTTGCGGATACGCATCGCGTGTTCTTCACACCGGCAGGTGCACCGCTCGACCAAGCAGCGCTCGATCGGCTGGCTACTCATGGTGTCCTCACCCTGGTGTGCGGACGGTATGAAGGAATCGACGAACGTGTCGTCGACCACTTCATAGACGAGGAGGTCTCTCTCGGAGACTTCGTGCTCCTCGGGGGAGAGGTCGCGGCTGCGGCGGTCATCGAGGGAGTCACACGGCTGTTGCCGGGGGTCGTCGGGAACCCTGACTCAACTGAGCATGAGAGCTTCAGAGGACCTGAGCTCGAGGAACCGCAATACACACGTCCTGCGTCGTTCAGGGGATGGGAAGTGCCAGAGGTCCTGCTGTCGGGAGATCACGGACGGATCGCCGAATGGCGTGCGGAGCAACGTAAACAGCGCACTGCTGATCGTCGGCCCGATCTCGGTTGACGGGTGGGGCGGTTACAAAGCATCGTCCTCTACACTCCCGGAATCCACCTCAACAGATGTGTCGGAGGGTCCCGTGAATACGATCGAACAGATCGAGGCTGCGCAGCTGCGCGACGACATCCCGGATTTTGCATCCGGTGATTCCGTGCGTGTGCATGTCCGCGTTATCGAGGGCGGCCGTGAGCGAGTTCAGGTCTTCGAGGGCGTTGTGATCGCCCGCAGCGGAGGCTCTGGAGCCAGAGCAACCTTCACCGTGCGAAAGCTGAGCTTCGGCGTCGGCGTCGAGCGAATCTTCCCCGTGCACTCGCCAATCATCCAGGAAATCGAGGTCATCCGCCGTGGTGACGTCCGTAGGGCGAAGCTCTACTACCTGCGTGATCGCGTTGGCAAGGCCACACGGATCAAGGAGAAGCGGGAGTAACTCCCGACGAACTTGCAGGCGAGACGAACGATCTCGCTGCAGCTCACTCCCTGTTTGCTGCACTCCTTGCGAGAAACGGCGTGCCACCACTTTGGGTGCGTCAACCCAGTTTCGACACGCTCGTCCGTCTGATACTTGAGCAACAAGTGTCGCTTGCGTCTGCGAACGCTGCGTTCCGCAAGCTGGAGACCCGCACCGGCGAAGTAACACCCGAAGCTGTGCTGGCATCGACCGACGCAGAACTGCGGGCGGATGGTTTCTCCCGTCAGAAGGCTGGCTACGTCCGCGGTGTCGGTGAGCTCATCCTTTCCGGCGATTTCGACCCCGAGGCGCTTGCATCGATCCCGGAGCCGGGGGCGGCACTTCTTGCGGTCCGTGGCATCGGACCCTGGACCGCTGCCTGCTTTCAGCTGTTCTCACTTGGTTCAACCGACATATGGCCAACGGGTGATCGAGCGTTGTACGTGTCGATGGGCCGAAACCTGTACGAGGGTGTCGTGCCATCGAAGGACGATGCCGACAACCTGGCGGCGGAGTGGTCCCCACATCGCAGTACCGCTGCCCGCATGCTGTGGCACGACTACCTCGGTGGCCGTAGCTACGTGCCGTCGCCCGATGCTGGGTTCTCCATGTGATGGGTAGGGTTCTGTCGTGACTTCCCCAGAATCTGACATGGAGCCGGTGGTACCACCGGAGGAACCGCCGCAAACCGGCAAGCAAAAGCGCAAGCAGCTGCCGTTCTGGGTCGAGCTTCCACTCCTGATTGCAGTCGCGCTTCTTGTGGCGATCGTCATCAAGACGTTCCTTTTCCAGGCGTTCTACATCCCGTCCTCCTCGATGGAGAACACGCTGCACATCAATGACCGAGTGCTCGTGAACAAGTTCGTCTACTCGTTCTCTGACATTTCGAGTGGCGATGTTGTCGTGTTTGACGACCCAAGAGGCGGGTTTGAGCAACCAGACGAGTCAATTGTCGACTCTGCATTCCGGAACCTTCTGGAATCTGTCGGTCTTGCGACCCCTCGTTCGGAATTCATCAAGCGTGTCATCGGCCTCCCAGGCGACCGCGTCGAGGGAATCGACGGCCGGGTGTATGTCAACGGAGTTGCTCTCGATGAGCCCTACGTGAAATCGCCTGGTCTGACGACCCCTCCGTTTGGCCCTGTTCTGGTTCCGCCGGATTCACTCTTTGTCATGGGCGACAACCGGGCTGCCAGTCAGGATTCGCGGTTCTTTGGCCCGATTCCGGTGGATGACGTCGTCGGCAAGGCGTTTGTCATCATCTGGCCTCCGAGCCGCTGGGGCGGCCTCTAGCGACTCTGGTCGAACCCGATGTGTCGTCGCCGTGCCATACGTTGGGACGATGAACCGTCGAACTCGGGTAGGTGCCGTAGGAGAAGATCTGGCGTGCCGCATGCTTCTACAGCGCGGTCTCCGGATTCTTGAACGCAACCTTCGTGTCGGGAAGGATGAGATCGATGTCGTCGTCGCAGACCATCGACGGGTAATCGCAGTCGAGGTGAAGACAACATCAACCGGTGCAGATCCACTGCTCGCATTCGATGATGCAAAGATCAATAACCTGCTCCGCGCCGCTGACATGTACGGGAATGTGCGGATCAGTCGCATCGATGTTGTAGCCGTTCGGCTTGGCCCGTGGGGAGCTGAGATGCGGTGGCTCCAGGGGGTTACCTAGCTGAGCGCACCGCAATGGAGAGGTCCCTAGTTCTGGCTACCGCGGCGTCTTCGTTCCTTGTGCCAGCATCCGCGATGCCAGTGTCTTCGGAGATCCGGGGCTTCCGTGGGAACGACCACCACGTGACCGACGCCAACCTCGATGATGCTCTCGCAACCGGGGCATACGTAGCTCTTGCGTGCCTGATAGGGCTGGATCGGCTTCACCAGTTCGGAGCCGAACGGTGTGTCGTCGTGGGTCAGAAGCGATTCGGGCATGGCGGGAGGATAGGTTCGAGGGCAGGTACGATCGGGGCAATGACTGACGCACCACCTTCCTTTGTATCAGCTAGCGACGCCGGATCTGTCCGAACGATCACGATGTCGAACCCAGGTCGAATGAATGCGGTGCCTCCCGATGCCTGGACGGACCTCGCAGATGCGTTCGAGGAGTTCGGGGCGTCTGACCAGCGTGTCATGATCCTCACCGGCGACGGTGAGAACTTCTGCGCCGGCGCCGACATGAACAAGGCGCGGCCAGACGTTCCATCCGCTGCGGACAACGCTGCTCGCATGCGAAAGACGAATCGCGTTGCCAGCGCGTTGCATCGGCTGTCGAAGCCGACGATCGCAGCGGTTGACGGCGTGGCGGTTGGCGCAGGCATGAACATCGCAATCGGCTGCGACTTTGTGATTGCGTCGACACGCGCACGATTCGCTGAGATATTCGTCAAACGTGGGCTCACAATGGATCTGGGCGGTACATGGCTGCTGCCGCGCCTCGTGGGTGCAACTCGAGCGCGCGAGCTTGCGCTCACAGGACGGATTGTCGAGGCGGATGAGGCGCTCGAGATCGGGCTTGTCACCGAAACAGTTTCACCAGAGAACCTTGCGCTGCGGGCATCGCAAGTCGCGGTTGAGCTCGCTGCTGGTGCTCCGTTGGCTCAGGCGTTCGTGAAACGTGCGCTCGACCGGTCGTCGACGATGACCTTTGAGCAGGCGTTGGCGTTTGAGGAGCAGGCACAAGGCGTGTTGTTGTCGTCGGAGGACCTGATCGAAGGTGCCGCTGCGTTCATCGAAAAGCGCCCCCCGAAGTTCGAGGGGCGCTAGTCGGAGTTTCTTGGTTCAGGACCCTGGGTTCAGGTTGTCCGTGTTTTCCTTGATTCGGAAGATGACCATCGTTACCTCGAGCAGCACACGCCACAAGAGGAGACCGATCAGCGCACCGAGGGTTCCGAAGATCAGGAACCCGAGTCCTGCACCGATGCTGTTTGCGAAGGTCGCAATGGCACCAATGATCCACCACAAGGCTGTGAATACAATCACCAGGATGTAGACGATCCTGATCACCGTCGGTGTTACATACTTCGTGAAGGTCAAATCGAAGAGATCTCCGAGACCACTCTCGTCTGCCATGACATCCTCCCACGGATAGATGACAGGATTCTACGAGCAGACCACCCCAGAATCGTGGATTGCCCCGCTAGGCGTCGGTCTGTCCGGGCTCTTCGGGATCGCCGGATGCCTCGTGGTCGGCCTCTGAGTCGTCCTTCGCTTCAGCGTCTATGACGTGCTCGATCGACGGTTGGTAGACCTCTTCAAGCATCCCGAGTGATCGCGGTGGCGGCCGGTCCTTGTTTCGGTACCACACCCATCCACGCCGGTTGGCAAAGGTGAGCGCGAGGTGGACCACGCCAGCCACCACCACCAGCACAAGAATCACTCCGACAACCGTCCACCATTGCATCCGTCCACCGTACCGGTCCGTGCGTGTCACACCCACGGCATAGGTTCGAGTCATGTATTCATCCGTCACATCCAGTGCGATGGTCGGCGTGGATCCCCGACCCGTCACCGTCGAAGCATCGGTGAGTCCTTCCGCAAAGACATCGTTCTCGATCGTCGGTCTCCCAGACGCCGTCGTCCGAGAGTCGCGAGATCGAGTGCGTGCTGCGATCAAGCGCCAAGGATTCACCTTTCCGCTAGGTCGCGTTGTGGTCTCACTCAGTCCGGCAGACATCCCAAAGGTTGGATCGACCTATGACCTGCCCATTGCTCTCAGCATCATCGGTGCAACCGAAGAAGGTGCGCTGGATCTTTCCGAGTACGTCTGTGTCGGTGAACTCTCTCTCGATGGTGTCGTCAAGGGGGTCACGGGAGTGCTCGCGGCGGTCGAGGTCGCACGGTCTGAAGGAAAGAAGTGCCTGGCATCGGTCGATAGCAATGCCTCGAGCGAACGTGCGAAACACATTCAGGGTGTGCGGCTGCTCGGCGAGGCGGTCGGTGTTGCCCAGGGCACTCGCCAGGCTCGGGGCGTGGAGCCAACCGCTATGTCAGCTCCACAGAGCCACGACCTTGCGATCGTGCGCGGACAGCCCAAGGCCCGACGCGCAATGGAGGTTGCAGCAGCTGGCGGACACCACATCCTGCTCAATGGATCGCCTGGTTCGGGAAAGACGCTGCTCGCGAGATGCCTGCCCTCGATCCTTCCACGTCTCACGCCTGAACAGGCCACGGAGGTTGCACTCATCGCCTCGGCAGCCGGAGCGTTCCCGATGGTGCACGTTGATCCGCCATTCAGAGCGCCGCACCACTCGTCCTCAACAGCTGCATTGGTTGGTGGCGGAGTTGGTGTGCCACGGCCGGGTGAAGTCACAAGGGCCCACCACGGGGTCCTCTTTCTCGACGAGCTTGGCGAATTCTCACCATCGACTCTGGATGCGCTACGGCAGCCGATTGAAGAGGGGACCGTGATGATCGCACGAGCATCCGAGTCAATCCTCTTTCCGGCAAACATCCAGGTCGTCGGCGCCACGAACCCATGCCCTTGCGGATTTCGCGATGATCAGCGAACACCATGCCGTTGCACGGAGTCCCAAAAGGACCGGTATCGCCTGCGGCTGTCAGGGCCGCTCATGGACCGTTTCGACATCCGCGTCACTGTTGACAGGCTCCGCGCCGGTGAGCTCTCGGGAGATCTGGGGGAATCGTCTGCTCTCGTGCGGCGCAGGGTGCTTGCCGCAAGAAGCATCCAAATGAAGCGGGGAACGATGAACCGGCATCTCTCTGGTGACCAGCTCAGCGCCCTCGATCTCACTGCACGTGCGACACGGGCCCTTTCTGTCGCCTACGACGCCAACCTGATGACAGGCCGGGGTTGGGACCGTGTACGACGGTGTGCTAGGACGATTGCGGACCTTGATGCATCCGAGCGCATCGATGAGGTTCATGTTCTGGAAGCTGTCGATCTGAGAACGGGTATGCGATGAGTGATGGCCTTCTGCGGCTTGCCTTTGGTGGCCTCTCACCCAACAGAGTTGACACCTTGATGAATCGTTGGCAGACACCGGAGGCTGCTGTTACGGCTATCCGTTGTGGGAGTGCGAAGGCCTCAGAATCGGTGCGAGATGCCGTCTCGGTCTCGGCAGATCAGAGACGAAACCAACTTGCCCGCAGGAGGATCGACTTCCTTGATGGGCCCGAATCCTTCCCATCGCGACTTGCCGCCAGCAGCACTGCGCCAAGGTGGCTGTTTGCGAAGGGTTCGCCACGAACTGGACCGTCGATTGCGATTGTCGGGACGAGAACCTGTACCGCGTATGGAACGGATCTTGCTTCCGCCTACGGCATGGTTGCAGCCGCCGAGGGTTGGACAGTGGTGAGCGGGCTCGCCAAAGGAATCGATCATGCCGCACAGTCAGGTGCGGTGGAAAGCAATGGACACTGCGTGTCGGTGCTTGGTTCGGGGATCGATGTGATCTATCCGCGGCAGCACGCACACTTGCACGACCGCATTCTCGACACGGGAGGTGCCGTGGTATCTGAGTTTCCCCCCGGGACCAGACCAGATGGCTGGCGATTCCCCACCCGAAACCGGATCATCGTTGGGTTGGCGGATGTCGTGCTCGTGGTCGAAGCTGGCGAGACGGGGGGTGCGCTGATCACGGCGCGTATCGCGCTCGAGGCGGGAACGCCGGTATACGCCACTCCTGCCGATGTCGACCGACCGGCATCGGTCGGTACGAACCGGCTCATTCGCGATGGTGCGTTTCCGGTTTTTGGTGCAGATGATCTGCGAATGGTGCTCTCGCTCGTGACACCACTCGTATCACTACCGCCTACGTGACTGTTTCGAGGCGGGCAGTGCTACGGGTGGCTACATGCCGTCGCCATCCCAGCGACCGCGGCTTCGCGAGCGGACTGGAATGCTGGAGAGGATCGGCATGGGGATGCGGTCACCGTCCTCGTGGACACGACCGGCTCCCCAGTCGTGCCTCTTTGCATCGGTGCGCTCCTCGGGGTGTTCGATCGACGACGGATCCTGCCAGCCCAACTCCTCTGACGACGGTAGATCGTCGTGATCGTGGCTGTGGTCGTCGTCGTGATCGTGGTCACCGTGACCGCCGTTGAGGCGCATGGCGTCCATCGCGATCATGATTGCGATTTTGGAACGGTCCGCACCGGTGCCGTGCTGGACGTAGGGTGCATCGGGGAGGCCCTGATCGGTCTGGAACTTCAGAGCCGTGAGCAGATCCTCCTGATCGTTCTCTGAACGCCAGGTCGTGCCGCCAGCGAGGTCGTGCGAGGAGTAGGACCACGTCATGCGGCCGCCGTCGGGGCCGTAGTTCACACCTTCACCGCCGTACCTGACCCACTCGTTCTGGGTGTACCAGTTAAGGAGTTCACCGTCGGAACGCAGCAGCCATGTTGCGCCGCCCTCCATCGTGGTGAAGTGGCCGTGCTTCACGCGGGCCGGACGGAAGAAGTACGTGCCGAGGTCGAGCGTCCCGAAGTTGTACTCCATGTGCCCCTGCGTGGTGTACGCCTCCTCGTAACACGGGTGATGTGCGAGCCGATGGTCAGCCCATCCCTCACGAGCGTGCACGAGCCGGGTATAGAAGCCGGTATCGGGGTCTACGTGGAGGTACTTGATCATGAGACCCGGCATCGGTCCAGGATTGGGGACATCCATCCATTCCATTGCCTCGGTATCGATGAGGATGACCTCTTCGCGGGCATCGTCCCACGGCTTGGCGTCTGCCGAATCCGTGCGGTCGAAGCCAGCGTCGCCGTACTCGCGGTAATGGAGGATCTTTGTTCCCTCGGAGAACTTCAGGTAGTCGGCAGGCACGCCCCTAGGGACGTAGAGGTATGCACCCTTGCCAACCTTTCGGCCGCCGTAGTCCATCTCGCCCTCGAGGACGTGGTACTCGGTATTGGCATGGTGGATGCCCGGACCACGGCCCCAGTCGGTTTGGAAGCCGATACGAAGTGAAGACGAGCCATCCTCCTCATCGACCGAGAGGCGGCGCTCGGCGGCGCGGCCTTCCCCCTGCGGGAGTTCAGCCGTGTGCCAGACGTAGTCGTCCTCGTGGATCAGTTCGACGTGTGGACGCATGTCCTCACCATCCTTGCCCGTAGGGACCGCGGTTCGGCGAGCCCGTTGCACCCGCGGTCGTGTTCACAGCTTCTGACGACTCCGCATCCACTTGTACCGCTGGATGGAACGTCGTTCCGCATAGTGAAGCGCGCTGTGCATGATTGTGCAAAATCGTTGTGTCGCCAGGACACGGCTCGCCACACCAGACGGCGTAACTGAGTCTTCTTCCTAGGCTCGCCTCGCACTCGACAACTCCAACCGCCAAAGGACACCCATGGCTGACATCACTCTCTTCGGAAACGGTCACTGCAAGGACTGCCGGGCCGCACGGTCCTACCTCGATCAGCATGACGTTGCATATGACTACGTCGATGTCGAAGCAGTTCCGGAAGCTATCGACAAGGTCAAGGAGTACAACGGCGGGCGCACGAGCGTTCCGGTTGTTGTCTTTGGCGACGGCACACATCTCACCGAACCAAGCGACGCCGAACTGGCCGTCAAACTGGGCCAGATCTAGACGGCCGAACCGGTAGGTCGCATGCATCATTGACGCAGCGGTCTGCCGCCGTACCATGGTGCGATGCCGGGAACCCCAATAGCTGACGCAGCCGCGGAGTACCTCCGCCGCGCCAGAGTTGACCGAGGGCTGTCAACTCACACTCTGGATGCGTACGAGCGAGATCTCTCGGGATTCGTTGACTTCGCAGATCGGTACGGGACCCAGAACGTCGAGGACATCGACAGGGTCGTCGTGCGGCGCTACACCGCAAGCCTCTCTACCCGTGGGTATGCAGCATCGACGGTGTCACGAAGAGTCTCGGCCGTCCGCTCGTTTCTCAGCGATGCCGCCAGGCGAGGAGTGATCGACGCCAATCCTGCGATCGGTGTCGCTCAGCCCAAGAAGCCACGAACCCTTCCGAAGGCTGTGCCAGCTGTGTCGCTGTCAAAGATGCTTGATGGCATCGACGCAACGACGCCCGAGGGCCTCAGGGATCGCGCGATCATCGAGACCTTGTACGGCTGTGGGCTGCGCGTCTCGGAGTTGGCGTCGCTGACCGTGGACGATGTGCGACGCACCAGGTTCCTCGTTGTGAAGGGCAAGGGTTCAAAGGAGCGGTCCGTGCCGGTTCCCCGAAAGGCCGAGGCCGCGCTTGACGCATACGTCACCAACGCACGTCCTCTCCTTGCACACCCTTCGGCTGGGAATGCGCTCTTTGTTGGGGTTCGTGGCGGCCCGCTTGGCACCAGAGGGATCCGCAGGGTGGTGCAATTGCGAGTCGGTTCGTTTCCTCATGCGATGCGTCATTCCTTCGCAACTCACCTTCTCGAGAACGGAGCTGACCTACGCTCTGTCCAGGATTTGCTCGGACATGCCGAGCTGGCGACAACACAGATCTACACTGCCGTCACCCGAACGCACATGACCGAGACCTACGAGAGAAGCCACCCACGTGCCTGAACCGGCCCCCGAATTTCTCAACGAACTCTGGGACTCCTACAAGTCCACGGGAGATGAGGCTGCTCGCGAAGGCCTGATCATCCACTTTTCTCCGTTGGTGAAGTTCGTAGCTGGCCGCGTCGGCGCAGGCTTGCCGAAGAACGTCGATCAGTCCGATCTGATCTCCTTTGGCACCTTTGGACTCATCGACGCCGTCGATAAGTTCGAACCAGAGCGCGGATATAAGTTTGAGACGTATGCGGTCAGCCGGATCAAGGGTGCGATTCTTGACGAGTTGCGTGCACTCGATTGGGTGCCTCGTTCGGTGCGGTCGCGCGCCAGAGAGATCCAGCGCACGATGGCTGAGCTTGAGCACCGTCTCCAAAGGACCCCGACGGAGGTCGAGGTCGCAGAAGCCATGGACGTACCGGTGGACTCGCTGCGGGACTATCTCGGAGAGATCGCAAATCTTGGCTTCGTTGCGCTCGACGAGTTACTGAACCCTTCCGAGCGCGAGTCCGGGGCGATGAGCGAGATGATCGCCGACAAGACGGCCATCGATCCGTCCGGCAGCTACGAGAAGGAGGAGACGAGGTACCTCCTCGCAGACTCCATCAATCGATTACCTGATCGTGAGCGTCTGGTCCTGACCTTGTACTACTACGAGGGGCTGACGCTCGCCGAGATCGGCAATGTCCTGAATGTGACCGAGTCGCGGATCTGTCAGATCCACACCAAGGCTGTGATGAGTCTTCGCAACCGATTCATCGAACCGGCGTACAAGTAGTAGACCCGGCAGCAGTGACGCTGACGGCTCGGTGCCAACCGCCCTACACTTGTCGCTAATCACACACGGTTGCCGCAATCCCCATGTGGTGCGCTCGTTTTGGGCGTTCGGGGGCTCAAAGGGCTAACCGGAAGAACCAACCCGAAACAAGGAGAAATACACATGGCTGTTGTTGCCATGCGCGAGCTACTTGAAGCTGGCGTTCATTTCGGTCATCAGACCGCACGATGGAACCCAAAGATGCGTCCGTTCATCTTTTCGGAGCGCAATGGGATCCATATTCTCGATCTTCGTCAAACACTTGAGGCTGCTGAGCAGTCCTATGTGATTGCCCGCGACATCGCCGCAACCGGCGGTTCCGTGCTGTTCGTCGGCACGAAGAAGCAGGCGCAGGGCGCAATCGAGGAAGCCGCAAACCGAGCGGGTATGCCATACGTCAACCATCGTTGGCTCGGCGGAATGCTCACCAACTTCCAAACGATCCACAAGCGGATCCTCTACATGCTTGAACTTGAGCAGATGGAGTCAAGTGGTGAGATGGAGTCGCTCCCAAAGAAGGAACGTCTCCGCCTGCGCCGTGAGTTGGTCAAGCTCCAGGCGGTTCTCGGTGGAGTGCGCGACCTTCGTCGCCCACCAGATGCCGTGTTCATCATCGACGTCAACGCCGAGCACATTGCTGTCGCAGAAGCGAACCGACTGTCGATTCCCGTGATCGCACTCGTCGACACGAACTGCGACCCGGATGTTGTCGACTTCGTGATTCCGGGTAATGACGATGCGATTCGCGCCGGACAACTCATCGCAGGTGTTGTTGCTGACGGATGCATCGCCGGTAGGGAGATCGCAGACGCCAAGCGCAAGGACAAGCCTTCTGACTCTGCGGACGCAAAGGAGTAGGGAATTGGCTGACTTCACCGCCAAGGACGTACAGACGCTGCGCCAGTCGACCGGTGCCGGGATGATGGATGCCAAGAAGGCCCTCACGGAGACCGGTGGCGACATGGACAAGGCTGCCGACTACTTGCGTGAGCAGGGAATCGCTGCCGCGGCCAAGCGATCGGACCGCAGCCAGGGTGAAGGCGTCGTTGGCGTCTATATGCACAACCAATCTGGCCGCCCTGTCATCGGAGTCCTCATCGGGCTCGCATCCGAGACTGACTTTGTCGCCAAGAGCGACGAGTTCATCGAGACTGCAAATGATCTTGCGATGCATGCTGCAGCCGCTCGCCCTTCATGGATCACTCGTGACGAGGTGCCGGAGGCAGTTCTTGTCAAAGAGCAGGAGCTGATCGCGGCGCAGGCGCGCAACGAGGGCAAACCCGACGAGATCATCGACAGAATCGTCGAAGGTAGGATCGGATCGTTCTACAAGGAGAACGTCCTCCTGGACCAGGTGTTCGTCCGCTCGGACAAATTCGAGGGAACGGTCGGAGAACTGGTGCAGCAGCTAGCTGTAAAGATGGGGGAGAACATCTCCGTGTCGAAGATGGCACGGGTTGAAATCGGGGAGAACTGACATATGTCACCACGCCGGGTCGTACTGAAACTCTCGGGCGAAGCGTTCGCAAACGCTGAGACGGGATACGGCATTGATCCGGCGACGGTTGACCAAACGGCAACTGAGATCGCCACCGTCGTAGCCGAAGGCTATGAGGTGGCGATTGTCGTTGGCGGTGGCAACATCTTTCGCGGTCTCAGCGAAGCGGCCGCAGGCATGGACAGGGCGAACGCCGATTACATGGGCATGCTCGCAACTGTCATCAACGCGCTTGCGTTGCGTGATGCCCTCGAGCGGGCCGGCGCAGAGTGTCGTGTGCAGACCGCACTCACCATCCAAGAAGTCGCCGAGCCGTACATTCGGCTTCGCGCCATCAGGCATCTCGAAAAGGGACGAGCCGTCATTTTTGCGGCCGGCACCGGCAACCCGTTCTTCACCACCGACACAACCGCTGCGCTTCGTGCTGCAGAGATCGGAGCGGATGCGGTCCTCAAGGCAACGAAGGTCGAGGGCATCTTCACCGCCGATCCGGCAACGGACCCCGATGCCGAGCTCCTTGCGGAGCTCGACTACATGCATGCGATTGCCGAGCAACTCGGGGTGATGGATACAACCGCCATTACGATGTGCATGGAGAACGATCTACCGATCCGTGTGTTCAACATGACGACTCCAGGGAATATCTCCCGTGCTGTGCGTGGTGAACCTGTCGGAACCGTGGTGGACGCGGGGAGGAACGCATGATCAACGAGTTGTTGGACGACGCAAATCAAAAAATGGACCAGGCGGTCGAGCACACGATCCACGAGTTTTCGACCGTGCGGACAGGCCGTGCAAACGCAGGGCTACTGAATCGGGTCACCGTCGACTACTACGGGACACAAACACCGCTGCAGCAGCTTGCAAGCTTCTCTGTCCCTGAAGCCAGACTGCTCGTCGTCCAGCCCTACGACAAGAGCTCGATACCTGCGATCGAAAGAGGCATCCAGGAAGCCGACCTCGGTCTCAACCCCTCGAATGATGGCAACGTGATTCGACTTGCCTTCCCGACGCTCACCGAGGAGCGAAGGAAGGACCTCATCAAGGTTGTGCATCGCCTCGCAGAGGAAGGAAAGGTTTCTGTTCGCAACGTTCGAAGGCATGCGAAGGACGCCATCGAGGCCGAGGATGTGTCTGAGGACGACATCCACCGTGCTGAGAAGGAACTGCAGGAACTCACCGACAAGCACACTGCCTCGATCGACGACGCCCTTGCCCGCAAGGAAGAAGAGCTCCTCGAGGTGTAACCCGGATGGCCGGTGACGACAACAAGGGCGGCTCTTCGGGAGGCTTCGACGACTGGCTCGATGAAGAGCCCGGTCCGGACACCGACCCGTATGCCGAGTTGGATTCCGACGACCCAGAGGAAGAGATTTCCGACTGGATGGCCTTTACTCAGGGCGAGCCATCGACACCTGCCCCCGACTTTGACGACGGGGATGAGACCGGAGAGATTGAAGTTGTTGCCCCCGCAACGACCGTCGATGCGTTCGAGTTCGACGGTGGCGGTCATCCCGATACCGAAGAGGTGCCGATCGTCGCTGCCGCTGACGTCGTGTCTGCATCGGTAACGAACGACACACCAGAGGCACTCGATGATGCCGAGACCCCGGGTTCGCTTGATGACCCCGATGCTGTCGTGGAGATGGAGGCGGTGGACGTTGAGGACGCTCCGACTGATCCGGTTGCTACTGATGCAGCCGCCGATGCCGATGCCGTTGATGACGATGCAACTGATGACGAACCGTCAGACGACGAACCTTCTGATGATGCGTCCTCAGACGATGAATCCTCGGACGATGCGTCCTCAGACGATGCGTCCTCAGACGACGAACCCTCTGATGATGCGTCCTCAGAGGAACACACCGGAGAGATTCCGGTCATAGGCACTGGTGACGGCTCCGCTGAGGACGAGTTGGGTGAAGAAGACGACACCGGTGAGCTTGAAGTGATCGAGTTTCCCGCTGCGGCTGCTGGAGCTGCTGCGGCATCTTCATCGTTTGGCGATCTATGGGACCAGGATGCGGATGAGGACGATTCCGCCGACCCACCGGCCGACGATCAAGCGGCAGAATCCGCTGGTGGTGGATCGTCATTCGACATGACGCAGGAGGACTACCTCCAAACCGCAACCAAGGAACATCAAGGACTCGCCGCCGCCATTGCTGATGCCGACGACGAGGACACCGAGCAGGTAGCCCTCGCGGCACCAATCCCTGGACTCGAGTCAACCGTCGTTGGCTTCGACGATGTCGTTGAAGCTGAGGGTCACAGCAAGGTGCGCGCTCGTCGCGGCGGGGATCTTGTTGCCAGGGTCATCACCGCGATCGTGCTGATCATTGCGCTTGTGGCGAGCCTCCTGTGGCAGCCTGCGCTCTTGGCGCTTGCGACGGTCGTCTTCGTTATTGCCGCAGGCGAGTTCTACACGGCCCTGGCACGAACGGGCCGCCATCCGATCGGGCTCTTCGGGTTCATCGGGATCGTCGGCGCAACCGTGGGAGCCTTTGTCTGGGGTGCCATCGCGATCCCGATCTCCTTTGTGCTAATCACCACTGTGCTGTTGCTGTACTACGCCGTCGTGCCGGGGAAGCGGGACCCCATGGCGAATCTTGCGCTCACTGTCACCGTCATGGTGTGGGTCGGGCTCGGTGCGTATGCGATGCTGATTGCGGTGTCCGACGAATACCGACCGCTCGTCCTGGGCGTTGTCGTAACCGTGGCTGCAATGGATATTGCCCAGTACTTCGTCGGCCGATCGTTGGGCCGCCACCCGCTTGCGCCATGGATATCACCCAAGAAGACGATCGAAGGCCTGGTTGGCGGCATCGTCGTTGCCCTCGCAATTGGCGCATCCCTCCATTTCTTCCCACCGTTCGAGTTGACGTCTGGCCTCGCGCTTGGCGTCGCTGTTGCGGTTCTTGGACCGCTCGGCGACCTTGCGGTGTCTGCTGCAAAGAGATCTCTCGATCTCAAGGACATGGGGTCGATCCTGCCCGGACACGGCGGGTTTCTCGACCGGATCGATGCGCTGTTGTTCGTGATCCCGGCAGCGTGGGCGATTTTCCTTTGGGCAGGCATCCTCTGAACCCCCTCGTCGTTCTTGGAGCGTCCGGTTCGATTGGGCGACAGACACTCGACGTCGCGACACGTATCGGCGCACCCGTTGTGGCGCTCGCTGCCCGTACGGCATCGGACACCCTTCTCGCACAAGCAGACGCCCATCCCGATGCGATCGTGTGCGTGGTTGATCCGGGTGAACGCGTCGACGAATTCCAATCGCGGCTCGGGGACAGATTCCATGTTGGTCAGGGTGCGATAACCGAGGTCGCAGCAACGAAGGACTCCACCGTTGTCAATGGCGTCGTCGGTGCCGCTGGCCTCGCCGCATCGCTGTCAGCGCTGTATGCAGGTAATCGACTCGCTCTTGCGAACAAGGAGAGCCTTGTTGCCGGTGGCCCTCTGGTTCGCCGTGCCCTTGAAACCGGCGATGGAGAGTTGATACCGGTCGACTCGGAACACTCAGCGATCTGGCAATGCATCACAGGTGAAAGCCCAAGCTCGGTCGCTCGCTTGGTTCTCACAGCCTCCGGAGGGCCATTCCGAGGCTTCAGCCAGAAGCAGCTGGCCGGAGTAACTGTTGAAGCTGCCCTGGACCATCCAACGTGGTCGATGGGCCCACGTATCACGACCGACTCGGCGACCTTGATGAACAAGGCGTTCGAGGTGATCGAGGCGCACTATCTGTTTGACATTCCGTACGACAACATCGATGTCGTGGTGCACCCGCAGAGCATCGTGCACAGCCTGGTGGAGTTTACTGATGGCGTAGTCAAGGCTGAAGTCGGTCTCCCCGACATGCGGAAGCCGATTCAGTACGCGCTTACGGCTCCTGATCGCATCGAAGGCGACCATCCTCCGCTGGATCTGATCGGCGCTGATCTCACGTTTGAAGCCCCTGACCGCATTGCGTTCCCGTGCCTCGACCTTGGCTATGCGGCAGGACGAGCGGGCGGGACCGCGACCGCGGTACTCAACGCAGCAGACGAGGTGGCGGTGCAGGCCTTTTTGTCCGGTGACATTCCGTTTGTCGCGATCCCGGATGTCGTTGGGGGAGTCCTCGACGATCACGAAGTGTTCGAACCCGAGACGATCGAGGATGTGCGTGGGGCAGATCGGTGGTCCCGGGACCAGGCGCGGCAATCGTGTGAGCGAATCCGCGGTGGTTGACGCCTTGCGTCGGTAGCGTTACCGGTCAGCCAGGACACCAAGCCAGCACAAGGGGACTGCTACATGGGTGCGCTCATCATGATCGTCGGCGTCGTGCTGATGATCATCATCCACGAGGGAGGCCACTTCATCGCGGCCAAGGCCTTCGGGATGAAGGCGACAGAGGCGTTCTTCGGCTTCGGGCCTCGGCTCTGGTCAATCACCAAGGGTGAAACCGAATACGGGATCAAGGCCATCCCATTCGGTGGGTACGTGCGCATCATCGGGATGAACCCGTTTGAAGAGGTCGAACCAGACGAAGAGGAGCGCACCTACCGGAACGCCCCGTATTGGAAGAAGTCCGTGGTAGTGCTTGCCGGCATCGCAAGCCACTTTGTGGTCGCCATCTTTCTGCTGTGGTTTGTCGGCGTTATTTGGGGCACGGTTCAGATCGACGATGACGGTACCGCCGTACGGACCACCGCGGTCGCCGCTGTGTCCGAGTTCGTTCCAAACACTGAGGAGACCGTGCCAGCACCAGCGGCGCAGGCAGGAACGGAAGTCGACGATGTGATTGTGTCGGCAGACGGAGCCGCCATCTCCACGTGGGACGAGTTCTCTGAGTTTGCCGAGGCCAACGGTGGAAACACTGTTGTGATCGGTGTGCTGAGGGACGATGCGCCGCTCGATCTCACCGCAACGCTTGTGACGATCGAAAAGCCTGAGATTGAAGACGGTGAGTACGTGCTCGATGAGGACGGCAACCAAGTCACCTACGAGGCAGGGTTCTTTGGCGTGACGCCGCAGGCGGCGCGCGAAGGCCAAAGCATTGTGAGCATGATCCCAATCGCGTTCTCACAGTTCTGGGAGGGTGTGGTCAACAGCGTCAACGGCCTGTGGCAGATGATCATTGGGTTCCCGAAGCTGATCGCATCCCTCTTTGGCGGCGATGACGAGATTCTTGAGACGGTGCGTCCAATCAGTCCGGTCGGCCTTGTTCGAATCGCTGGACCCGCCGAATCAACACTGCAGCTTCTTGCCCTGGTCAACATCTTCGTCGGTGTCCTGAACTTCGTTCCGCTGTACCCACTCGACGGTGGTCACTTCGCTGTCGCAACCTACGAGAAGGTCACCGGAAGAGTGCCCAACGTGCAAAAACTCATCCCCGTTGCAGCGGCAGTCTTCATTTTCCTTGTGAGCCTTGGGCTGATCGGTATCTATCTCGACATCTTCAAACCGTTGTAGCGCCGCGCGTGCTGATGCCCGAAGCCGACCTCTCCAATGAGTAGCGGTACCCTGTAGCCATGGCGATCGAGCGAAGACTGACACGAGAACTTCATGTGGGCGATGTCGCCGTTGGCGGCGGCGCACCTGTCTCGGTGCAATCGATGACCACGACGAAGACAGCCGACGTCGACGGGACCCTTGCACAGATCTACGCCCTCGCCGGATCCGGTGCGGACATCGTCCGCGTCACCTGCAACACAGTTGAGGCCGCCCAGGCCCTCGCGGAAATGATGCCGCGATCTCCTGTGCCGATCGTCGCCGACATTCACTTCCAGTACAAGCTCGCGCTGGCGGCAATCGAGGCTGGCGTGTCGGCACTTCGGCTGAACCCGGGCAACATCCGCAACGAGACGCACATCAAGGAGGTTGCCACAGCAGCCAAGGACGCAGGGATTCCGATCCGCATCGGTGTGAACGCCGGATCGTTGGACAAGGATCTCCTTGAAAAGCACGGCGGACCTGTTCCTGAAGCTCTCGTGGAGTCAGCCATGCTCGAGGTCCGGTATTTCGACGACGTGGACTTTCACGACGTGAAGATCTCCGTCAAACACTCGAACGTCCCCCTCATGGTTGAGAGCTACCGGCTGCTTTCCGAAACCACCGACTATCCGCTCCACCTCGGAGTCACCGAAGCCGGGCCTCCGCCTGGTGGTCTCATCAAGTCTGTGGCTGGAATCGCGACACTGCTCAACGAAGGCATCGGCGACACGATCCGCTTCTCGCTGACGGCTGATCCGGTCGAGGAAGCAAAAGCCGGAAGAAGCCTGCTCGAGTACCTCGGTCTGCGCGACAGAACCGGGCTTGACCTGATTGCCTGCCCCTCATGCGGCAGGGCCGAGGTCGACGTCATCGCCGTGGCATCCGAAGCGAACGACAGGCTCGAGGAGCTTGGGTTGCCGATTCAGGTTGCAGTCATGGGGTGCGTCGTGAACGGACCTGGCGAGGCTCGGGAGGCTGATCTCGGGCTTGCAGCTGGTAGGGGTAGGGGCCATCTATTCATCAAAGGTGAGGTTGTCCGGGTCGTCCCCGAAGATGAGATGGTTGACGCACTGGTTCGTGAAGCAAAACTCCTCGATGCTGAGGGAATGGAAGCCCGGCTCGCGGCCGCGGACGTGACGGCTGCCGATCTTGCAGCTGAGGAACGAATCGAGCTGCTGTCCCTGCAAGGCGATGCGAATCGCACCGAGGAACGACGTGCGGCGGTCGCCGAGGTCGTCGACGGATCGATCGACTGACGATTCCGGCGCTATCCTCGCCGCTCAATCACCCAAAGCCCCAGGAGCAATCGTGCGCTGGTCCCAAGCGTTCATCCCCACCCTTCGCGACGATCCAACCGACGCCGAAGCCGTGAGCCACAAGCTCCTTGTCAGAGGTGGCTACATGCGCCAACTCATGGCCGGTGTGTACTCGATGCTGCCCCTTGGCCAGCGAGTCAGGGAGAAGGTGATGGGCATCATCCGCGAAGAGATGAACGCTATCAACGGCCAGGAATTCCTGTTGCCACAGCTCCATCCTCGATCGATCTGGGAGAAGACAGGGCGCATTGACACGATGGCCGACATCATCATGGCGTTCGACGACAACAAGGGCTCACCGGTCATTCTGAGCCCGACCCATGAGGAAATCTTTGCGACGGTCTCGACCGAGCTGACGTCGTACAAGCAGCTTCCACAGATGTGGTACCACATTCAGACGAAGTACAGGGATGAACCACGGCCAAAGTCGGGCCTCCTGCGGGTGCGAGAGTTCACGATGAAGGACTCGTACTCGTTCGATATCGACTTCGATGGTCTCGACGTCCAGTTCGAGAACCACTTCCGTGCATACCTCCGCATATTCGATCGTCTCGGCATGTCCGTGGTCCCGGTGCAAGCATCATCCGGTGCCATGGGAGGCAAGGAGTCGACCGAGTTCATGATGCGGAGCGAGATCGGTGAGGATCTCGTGGCCCATTGTGAGAACTGTGACTATTCGGCCAACGTTGAAGCTGCAGCGTCGGCACTCGCAGATGTCGAGGATCCCGCCAGTTCACTGGATATCGAGCAGTTCGACACGCCAGGAGTACGCACGATCGCCGATCTCGAGACGTTTGACGGTGGCGCCGCGGCTGACCGACAGATCAAGACGCTTGTGTACATGCTTGACGGGTCACCGGCGCTTGTGCTCATGCGGGGCGATCACGCTCTCCAGGATCAAAAACTGCTCGACGGGACAAAGGCCGCCGAAGCCCGTCCTGCACAAGCGGACGAGATCAAGGCGTTGCTTGGTGCGGATGCTGGGAGCTTGGGTGCTGTCGGGGTCTCCGATGTGCCCATCTATGCCGATGTTGCGCTTCAGGGACGTTCGTCGCTGACCACTGGAGCGAACATCAACGACAAGCACGTCCGGAACGTGGATGTCGAGAGGGATATCGAGGTGAACGAGTGGCTCGACCTGCGGACGGTCACTGATGGTGAGCTATGCGTGGTGTGTGGACATGCTCTCAGCGTCTTTGCTGCGATCGAAGTTGGGCACATCTTCAAGCTCGGCACGTTCTATGCGGGCCCTCTCGGTGTGAGCGTTCTTGACGAGAACGGCAAGGCGGTCCCAATCGTCATGGGTTCCTACGGAATCGGTGTTGAACGGAACATGGCTGCGTCCATCGAGTCGAACCACGATGACAAGGGCATCCTGTGGCCGGCTGAGATCGCACCATTTACGGTCATCATCACCGTTGTGCGACCTGACGACCAGGCGACGGCAGCCGCCGCCGAGGAACTCTATGAGGCGCTCAACGAGGCAGGGATAGAGGTCCTCCTCGATGACAGGGACGAACGACCAGGCGTCAAGTTCAACGACGCTGAACTCATTGGTATCCCATACCGGGTGACGATCGGTCCCCGCGGAGTCAAAGAGGGCAACTGCGAGGTGGTCGAACGGCGGTCGGGCGACAGCAAAGACGTTGCCCTAGCGGAAGCTCTGGCCGAAATCACTTCACTCATCACTGCCTGACCCGGGAAAGTCCACCACCACGGTGGACTGGTATACTCCGCTGCAACGAACCGAGATCTCTGCAGAGGTGGGCCGTGGCCCGCCTCTTTGTTTGGGCAGAGCTCTCTATTGGTGTGTAAGGAGCACGGTGGCAAGCGTCGCTGAAAAGCTGTGGGATCGCATTGATCCGTACGTATCGGCCGAAGGCGTGGAGCTCGACGATGTCGAGGTCCTCGGCGGTGGCCAGATCGTGCGCGTCACAATCGATGCAGATGACACGCTTGGAGTGGACGTGATCGCAGACCTGTCCCGAGGGATCAGCCGTCTCATCGATGAGGACGATCCGTTCAAAGGCTCATACACACTTGAAGTTTCCTCACCAGGCCTCGAACGCAAACTCAGCAGGCCACGCCATTACGAGAAATCGATTGGTCGCGACGTCAAGGTCAAGACGTTCGCCGAGATCGATGGAACCAAGAACCACCGCGGCATCTTGAAGGCCGCAGACTCAGACGAATTCACCCTCACCATCGACGGTACTGACCGTCCGATTTCCTACGGAGATGTCGCTTCTGCAAAGACGATCTTCGTATGGGAAAAGGGCGAGAAGACCGCCACTAGCTCGTAGGAGACACCATGGACTACAACCTGATGGATGCGCTCGAATTGCTCGAACGCGAGAAGGGGGTTCCACGCGACACCATTCTCGAGGCCCTCGCGAATGCGCTCGTGTCTGCCTACAAGCGGACGCCGGGAGCCGCCGAAGAAGCCCGTGTCACGATCGATGCAGATACCGGTGAGATCAGCGTCTACGGCCAGGAGCTCGATGAAGAGGGCAACGTCATCGATGAGTGGGAAGACACCCCTGACGACTTTGGACGTATTGCCGCAACGACCGCCAAGCAGGTGATCCTCCAACGTCTTCGTGATGCGAAGCGAGAGCAAGTCTTTGACCTCTATGAAGGGCGTGAGGGCGATCTCATCACTGGCATCATCCAGCAATCGGACCATCGCTATTCCATCGTTGATCTTGGAGACGCCGAGGCGATTCTGCCTGGCTCGGAGAAGATTCCTTATGAGCGCCTGGAGCGGGGAAACCGTGTCAAAGCATGGATCCTCGAGGTCCGCGGTGAAGGCAAGGGCCCGCAGATCGTCGTATCTCGTAGCCATCCTGACTTCATCAGGGCGCTGTTCGAGCTTGAGGTCCCCGAGCTTGTCGACGGCGACATCGAGATCAAGGCCATCGCCAGGGAAGCCGGTCACCGGACAAAGATTGCCGTGGCATCCAACGATCCAAACGTTGATCCCGTCGGTGCATGTGTCGGTGCCAGAGGTTCACGCGTGCGTCAAGTCGTCAACGAGCTGAAGGGCGAAAAGGTCGACATCGTCGAGTGGGATGACGACTCCAAGGCCTTCATCGCCGAAGCACTGAGTCCAGCCAGGGTTCAAGACGTGCAGATCGATGAGGAAGAGCAGACCGCAGTTGTGATCGTCCCTGATCATCAGCTGTCATTGGCCATCGGCAAGGAGGGTCAGAACGCTCGCCTCGCCGCTCGTCTATCCGGATATCGGATCGACATTCGCTCCGAGTCACAAGAACTTGGGCTTGATGAGGAAGACGACGAGAACGTTGAGTTCGAAACGGTAGAAGAGGGCGATGGTGCCGGCGAAGCCGCTTCGGCTGAAGCCGAAACCGCTTCCGAGCCAACAGAGCCAGAAGCAGAGGCTTCACAGCCGGATGCTGACGAGCCAGAGGCTGAAGCGGACGCTGAACCTGAGGCCGAAGCTGCCGACGAGGCAGTCGCTGAAGATGCAGATGAGGAACAACCAACCGAGGATGCCGACGCTGAAGCCGACGCCGACGTTTCCGAGGACACAGAAGAAGAAGCCGACACCAACGAGTGATCGGTAGCGCTGAGGCGCGGAGGTAAGCGTGGCGAAAGTACGCGTATACGAATTGGCACGTGACCTGGACCGTGAGTCCAAGGACGTGCTCGCACGTGCCCAAGAGCTAGGTATCGAGGTCAAGACAGCCTCGTCGGGTCTCGACGAAGAGGCTGCAGCGTTGGTCAGAATGTCCTACGAGGACACGACGAAGACAACCACAGAGCCTGCCACCGAGGTGGGTGTCGAACCCGACCCAGAACCGGAGTCGGAGACGGCAGCGGAGGACGTTGAAGCCGCGGGAGAGACCGACGCCGAAGAGGAAGTGGCGGAAGCGTCGGAGGCAGCAGAAGAAGCGGTTGACGGCGAAGCGGACGATGACGACGCTGATGAAGGCGATGACGAGGAAAAGGTCCTGCTCGTCGAGCCAGGCATTACGGTCCACGAGCTTGCGCGCATGGTGCAGATACGGACCGCTGACATCGTCAAGACGCTCATGTTCATGGGCGAGATGGTCCCCGGTGGAGGCGAGATTCCAGTCGCCGCCATCGAGCCGCTCGGTAAAGAGCTTGGCTGGGAGATTCTCGTCGCCGAATCCGATGAGGAGCCGGAGGACGAGGGCAGGCAACGGCACCTCATCGAGTACGAAGACGCTCCGGAGTCGATGATCGAACGACCCCCGGTCGTCACGGTCATGGGACACGTCGACCACGGCAAGACACAGCTTCTGGACACAATCCGTAGCGCCAACGTCATCGCCGGCGAAGCCGGACGCATCACACAACACATTGGTGCGTACCAAGTTGAGCACAACGGGTCGAGGATCACCTTCATCGACACGCCGGGTCACGAGGCGTTTACGGCACTCCGAGCGAGAGGCGCAGACGTCACGGACATCGCGATCATCGTTGTTGCGGCGGATGACTCGGTCATGCCCCAGACGGTGGAAGCAATCAGCCACGCAAAGGCGGCTGAGGTTCCGATCATCATCGCAATCAACAAGATGGACCTTGAAGCGGCTGACCCGTACGCAGTCCGTGCCGCGCTCACTCAGCACGAGATTGTTGTTGAAGAGCTCGGTGGCGATGTGCCAGCAATCGAGATCTCGGCACTTGCCGGGACAAATATCGACGACCTACTCGAGATGATTTCGCTTGTCGCTGAGGTCGAAGAGCTCAAGGCCAATCCGAAGGCGCCCGCAATTGGGACCGTCATTGAGGCGCAGCTCGAGGTCGGCCGCGGCCCCGTTGCAACAACGGTTGTGCAGCGCGGAACTTTGAAGAAGGGCGATGCAATCGTCGCCGGGCCAGTGCCCGGTCGAGTTCGTGCGCTTTTTGACGATGCGGGCAACCCACTCACCGAGGCCGGACCGAGCACCCCGGTTGTCGTGATGGGTTGGGATGATGTTCCCACCGCCGGCGACATGTTCGAGGTCACGAAGAATGAGCGTGCTGCTCGCAAGATGGCTCAGGCCAAGACGGACGAGATTCGTGCGCATGAGCTCACTGTTCCATCGGCGACGGATCGCCTCGGGATGCTTATTGAACAGCTCCGAACGCAGGATCACTCAGAGCTGAGGATCATCGTCAAGACCGACACGCACGGATCACTCGAGGCCATCAAGGAGACTGCTGCGAAGATCAGCCGCGACGACGGTTTTGTCACCATCGTTCACAACGGCGTCGGTGGAATCACCGCAAACGATGTCACGCTTGCTGAGGCTTCCGGCGCAATCATCTATGGGTTCAACGCCCGTCCCGATGCGGCAGCGCGATCTGCAGCAAAGGAATCGGGCATTGACATTCGTACCTTCTCGATCATCTACGAGCTCCTCGACGACATCGAGTCGCTCCTGGTGGGCGAACTCACCCCAGAAGAGGTCGAGACGTTCCTCGGTGTGGCAGAGGTCCGTCAGGTCTTCAGGGCACCGCGTCTGGGTCTTGTTGCCGGATCGTATGTGACAGAGGGCTCGATCAATCGAAACGCCCGGGCTCGGCTCGTGCGCGACGGCGTCGTCATCTACGACGGCACGATCGTCTCGCTGCGTCGTTTCAAGGACGATGTACAGACCGTTGCAACCGGCTTCGAGTGCGGTATCGGTCTCGCAAACTTCAGAGACATCAAAGAGGGCGACACGATCGAGTCGTACGAGGTCAACGAGATCGCAAGGACCTAGACCGCGGGCCTGCTGTTGAGCTACCGTTCGACCGCTTCCGCCGGGAGATGACATGGCACGTCAGAAGAGCCCTCGCATGCGCAAGGTCAATGAGCTTGTCCGCGAGGTCATTGCTGAGGCAGTGCTCGATCTCAAGGATCCCCGAATCGGCTTTCTGACGATCACTGGTGCTGAGACCTCACCGGATCTACGACACGCTGTCATCTACTACTCCGTACTTGGAACAGAGGAGGAGCAGAAGGACACTGCAGAGGCACTCCGCAGGTCAACGCCGCGATTGCAGTCTGCGCTCGGTCAGGAGACTCGCCTTCGATACACCCCAAAACTCACTTTCGAGGTTGATCCGTCGATCGACGAAGGGATCCGTATCTCGCAGATCCTGACCGAAATGGCAGACGAAGACGGCGACGTGCAACCCGATGAGGGGGCGCACGCATGACCGCACGTCTTGGAAGCGCCGAGGCTGTTGCAGCCGCACTCTCCGGTGCACAAACCATCGGCGTTGTCGGACACGTCGGACCAGACGGAGATGCGCTGGGATCCATGGTCGCTCTGGCCCTCGCCGCACGCAACGCGGGGAAGACAGCGTTCGCATCCTTCGCCGAGCCTTTCGTAGTTCCGGAGGAGATGTCCTTCCTTGACACGTCTGTTCTGGTGTCGCCAGCGGACTTTCCCGCAGACCTCGACGTTGCCGTAGCCGTGGACACATCCGTTCCCGAACGCGTCGGCGAACTCGTTGGAAAGATGGAGTCGGCCGACTCACTTGTCGTTATTGACCACCACCTGTCCGACGGATCGTGGGGGGACGTGGTCCTTGTGGATGCGAGCGCCGCGGCCACGACCGAACTCGTCCACGAAATCTTGCTGCTCCTGGACTGGCCGCTCACCCCCGAGATCGCAGCAGCGCTCTACACAGGCGTTGTGACTGACACCGGTCGGTTCCAGTACTCCAATACCACTCAAACAACTCACACGATCGCCGGCGACCTGATCGCAGCAGGGGTCGAGCCCGATGTCATCAGTCAACGGTTGTTCGAGGAAGCTCCGTTCGGCTACTTCACTCTCGTCGCACGCGTGCTCGGTCGAGCCGTCCTCGATGAGGACCACCAGTTTGTGTGGTCGATGGTGCTTCCAGAGGATCTTGAAGCGTCTGGGCTCGAGTACCACGAGGCAGACGGACTCATCGATCTGGTGCGACTCGCACGAGAGTCCGATGTGGCATGCCTGCTCAAAGTGAAGGAGGCTGGCGTCGTCAAGGGCTCGCTTCGATCACGTGGTCGCGTCAACGTCGCGGCAATCGCGAGCAGTTTCGGCGGTGGCGGACATCACAATGCTGCCGGATTCACCTCCTCTGATCCAGTTGATGTAGTTATTGAGCACGTGGTTGCACAGCTCCCGTGAGCGACTTGTTCGGCTTTCTGCTTATCGACAAGGAGCAGGGCTGGACATCGCATGACGTCGTCGCAAAAGTGAGGCGCCATGCAGGGGGCAAGGTCGGCCATGCGGGCACTCTCGACCCGATGGCGACCGGTCTGCTTGTTCTTGGCATGGGCAAAGCGACAAGGTTGCTGCGCTTCGTCCAGGGCGCCCGAAAGCAATACCTCGCAACGGCCCAGTTCGGTGTCGCAACGGACTCCCTCGATGCCGATGGAGCGGTGCTCTCTCGCGACCCAATGCCTGTCGACGAGGAGTCGACCAGGGCAGCCATGGAACGTTTTGAAGGCGACATCCTTCAGGTTCCCCCGATGGTCTCCGCACGGAAGGTTGAAGGCAAACGTCTCTATGAACTCGCGCGCGAGGGCAAGGTCGTGGAGAGAGAGGCGAGGCCTGTGACAATCGATTCGCTTGAACTGGTCGACTTCGCTCCGTCGGACTACCCAGAGGTGACCTTCCGAGTCGAGTGCTCAACGGGAACGTACGTGCGAACCCTGGCCGACGACATCGCCAGAGCCCTCGGAGGTCGGGCTCATCTCTCTGCTCTCCGTCGCATCGCAAACGGGAGTCTCTCCGTTCATGACGCGCACTCCGTCGAAGAGGCAACTACAGCTTTCGACGAGTCGCGTGGCTCCGAGATGCTTGTACCAGCGGTCGATGCGCTCCCACCTATGGCGTCTGTGCGTGTTGACGAGGCAACCGAAATGCGTGTGCGGAACGGTCGGCCGATCGATGCCCTCAACGACGACGTGCTCGACGATGACCTCGTCTGTGTGCTGTCGCGTGGCGGAGATCTCATTGCCATGTATCGTCGCACCGCAGGATCCTTGAAACCAGAGGTGGTTTTGGCGTGAAGGTGTATTCAGGAGACCCAGCAACGTGGACCTCTCCGGCCGCAGGTAGTGCCGTGGCGATCGGCGTCTTCGATGGCGTCCATCGAGGGCATAGAGCTGTGTTCGACGCGCTGGCGTCCGGAGACGAGGGACTCCAGCTCACTGCGATGACCTTCTCCACCCATCCAGATGGCGTCGTATCGGGTTCGCCCGCCCCGCCAGCTTTGACCACACTCGAACGGCGGCTTGAGCTGTTTGACGAAGCCGGTCTTGATGCGACCGCAATCATCGACTTCGATGTCGATGTGATGCGGCTTTCGCCGGAAGCCTTCGTAGACCGCTTCCTTGTTGACTCGCTCAACGCCAAGACCGTGGCCGTTGGTGACGGCTTTCGATTCGGATACGAAGCAGTTGGCACAGTTGACACTCTTCGGTTGTTGGGACAGAGCCGTGGGTTCTCGCTTGTCTCGACCCCCATACTCACGATCCACGGGACCCAGGTCCGGTCGTCCTCGATCCGTGCGGCAGTGGCCAGCGGGGGAGTGGCGCTTGCTGCTCGGATGCTGGGTCGACCGTTTGCGGTCGATGGGGTCGTCGTGTCGGGAGACGGTCGCGGGAGCACTATTGGCGTGCCGACAGCCAACGTTGAGGTACCGGACGGCTTTGTCCGACCAGCCGGCGGCGTGTATGCGGTTGTCGCAACCGTCGACGGCATTGACTACAACGGGGTCTGCAATGTCGGCGTGAGACCGACGTTCGGCGGAGGCGCCGAGACCATTGAGGTCCACATCCTTGGCCACGACCTTCAGCTCACCGGCAAGACTGTCCACGTTGCATTCGTCGAGCGGATTCGGAGTGAGCAACGATTCGACTCTGTCAACGAACTCGTCAGCCAGATTGCCGTTGACATCGAACGAGCCGAGCAGGTGTTCGCAACCCAAGAGGGTTGAGCACGGCATAGCGCTGTGTGATGCTTCGGTAAGTCTCGCGCTTCCTGACCTTGCTGAAGGGAAGCCGATGTTCTGCTCGCTCGCTCTCACGTTCATCCTTGCCACGGTTGCGTTTCCGGCCACCGACACCGGTGCTCCTGGAGATGGATTGCATCTCGAAACGACCCCGGTGGTGCGCCGCGAGCCGACGATGCCGATTGCGCCGGGTGACATGCCGGCTCTGCCTGTTCCCGGACTCCCAGGTGCGGCACTGATTGGGATCGTCGGTGCGGGAACAATCGCTCTTCGGCGCACGACAACACGCGACAACGAACCGCTCTTTGTGGTTGTGCACGGCCACGGAGGTTCGCCGGACGACTTCGATGTGTTGCTTGCCAAGATGGGCGTGAGCCAGGACCGGGTGGTGGCATTCGACTACAGCGTTGTGGATGGGGGACCTGATTCGGTCACGAGCTCTCGGCTGGTTGAAACATCGGATGCCGCGGCAGCTCTCGATGCGCTGATTCGGAGTCTGTCAGATACGCACAGCAACATCTATTCGATCCATCACTCCAAAGGTGCAGCTGCGGGTGTCATGATGATCGCAGCAATGGATCGTGGCACGACCGCTCCAATTGACGGCTATCAGGGTGCAGCGCTGCTCGATCCGCCGATCGCTCGCGGGTGGATGGGCGTGCTACAAAGGCTCGGGCAACGGATTCCATGGATTCCTGACAATGGGGGCTTCGAAGCCATTCAATGCGATCTCACGCAATGTGTCGATGTTCGAGCTGGTCTGGGTGGGAAATCTGGAGTCGAAACCATCGTGATCAACAATCCAGACGCGGCCGTGACGAACTTCGTGGACGCACCGGAGGATCTGAGGGTGTACGACCTTGTGCAGGATGGTGGATCGTCAGCGTGGGACTCATGGTGGAATCCACCGGTCTTTGTCGGTAGAGCGTTTGAGGCGCACAGCAGCGTCCTTACCCACGACGCAGTTGCCGCGTGCATTTCACAGGAGTCGGAAGAACCACGATCATGCGACTGGGAGGGTGGACGCCTCCCGACGCCTGCGTGGGGTAGCGGCGGGTCCTCGAATCTGGTGGAGTAATCGAGCTACCGTTGCGCCATGGAACGTCAACATCATCACGGGGTATCGCCGTACGAGGACAAGTACGGATTCGCCCGTGCCGTCAAGGTGGGGAACACGATCGAGGTTGCAGGCACCGCGCCTGTGCCCCTTCCCGGTGAGGCTGTTGCGACTGGGGCATATGCCCAGATGATGCGCTGCGGGCAGATTGCCGAGGAGGCAATAGCGGCACTCGGTGGAACGATGCGCGACGTGGTTCGGACCCGGATGTTCATTGTCGACCCACAAGATGCTGATGCTGTTGGCATGGCGCACAAAGAGCTCTTCGGTGACGCCGAACCTGCGGCAACGATGGTTGTGGTTGCCGGTCTGCTGGACCCGGTATGGCGTGTTGAGATCGAGGTCGAAGCAGTTCTCTCATGAGTGCGCGATAGATCGACCTCTTGCTAACCTGCCCGTTGGGCGTTCGCCCGATTACTTACTCGCGTTGGAAAGCACCTCGTGAACGACACGAAATCTGTTGTAGACGAATACGGCACGCATGCCACGGACACCGGTTCCCCGGAGGTTCAGGTTGCGCTGCTCACTGAGCGAATCAATCACCTCACCGAGCATCTGAAGACCCACCAAAAGGATCATCACGGCCGACGAGGACTGCTCATGATGGTCGGTAAGCGTCGGCGACTGCTTCGGTACCTCCAAGAACAAGATGTGGAGCGTTACCGGTCCCTGATTGCAAAGCTGGGACTGCGTCGCTAGCAATTGACCTGAAGGCGGCATCAGCCGCCTTCTGTCATATCTGGACGACGAATCAACGGAGGATCACTCCAGTTGACAGTGGCCACTGTTCGGCCCCGCCATTTCGAACACTGACCACTGCCAATTGGGTCTCCTCCCCAATCAAAGGAGAAACGAGTGGCAGAGACCACCGTTCGCGGGCGTGTAGGCGAGGTAGAGATCTCGCTGAGCACTGGAAAGCTCGCACAACTTTCCGACGGAGCAGTTGTTGCTCGCGTTGGAGACACAGAGGTCCTCGTGACCGCAACCGCAAAGCGGAGCATCCGTGATGGCGTGGACTTCTTCCCGCTCACCGTTGATGTTGAAGAGCGCACCTACGCAGTTGGACGTATCCCAGGATCGTTCTTTCGCCGTGAAGGCCGCGCATCCGAGAAGGCAATCCTTGCGGATCGCCTGATCGACCGTCCGCTTCGCCCGAACTTCGCAGAGGGCTACCGCCACGACACCCACATTGTGGGAACCGTTCTGGCTGCAGACCTTGAGAACCCGCACGACATCGTGACATTGAACGCCGCTTCCGCTGCGCTCACCGTCAGCCCGATCCCGTTCGAGGGACCAATCGGAGCCGTTCGGCTCGCCCTTACCGATGGTGAGTGGATTGCGTTCCCAACCTACGAGCAGGGTGAAGAAGCCGTGTTCGAAATTGTCGTCGCCGGCAAGAAGAACGCTGATGGCGAGATCGACATCGCAATGGTCGAGGCTGGCGCCTCCGAGAACGGTTACCGCATGGTTCAGGACGGCCAGCAGGCCTCTGACGAAGCAACCGTTGCCGCTGGGCTTGAGTTGGCCAAGGAATACATTGCCGTATTGGTTGATCTGCAGCTTGAGCTGTTGGAGAGCTATGGCGAGCCAGAGCCGGTCGAATGGATCTACGTCAAGGACTACTCAGACGAGATCTACGAGCAGGTCGAGACGTTCGCAAAGCCAAAGCTCGAGGCCCTTGG
Organism: Acidimicrobiia bacterium; assembly: GCA_051011415.1. Lineage (GTDB taxonomy): Bacteria > Actinomycetota > Acidimicrobiia > Spongiisociales > UBA5794 > SZUA-442. Next base: position 10,625 of record JBPCTY010000123.1, on the reverse strand, counting down.
CACCATCGTCAAGAAGCATGAGCGTCAGAACGCAGAGTCCGAAATCAAGGCCGAGGCGATTGCATCGCTGAACCTTGACGAGGGTGATGCAGACAGCATAAAGCAGGCCAAGGCTGCATTCTCGAAGGTGCAGAAGAACGTCATGCGTTCACGTGTTGTCGCCGAGAACGTTCGCATTGACGGCCGTGGCTTGACCGACATCCGCCCGCTCACTGTTGAGGTCGGGCTTGTGCCAGGCGTCCACGGTTCCGGCATGTTCCAGCGAGGCGAGACACAGGTTCTCAATATCACCACGCTTGGCATGCTCAAGATGGAGCAGATGCTCGACACGATCTCCCCAGAGGAGTCGAAGCGATACATGCACCACTACAACATGCCGCCGTTCGCCACAGGCGAAGCGGGCTTCATGCGTGGTCCAAAGCGTCGTGAGATCGGTCATGGTGCTCTCGCTGAGAAGGCATTGCACCCGGTGATTCCACCAGCCGAAGACTTCCCATATGCATACCGCCTCGTATCAGAGGTTCTGATGTCCAATGGTTCGTCTTCGATGGCTTCGGTTTGCGGATCATCGCTGTCGCTGATGGACGCAGGTGTTCCGATCCACGCTCCGGTTGCCGGTATCGCGATGGGTCTCATCTATCAGGACGGCAAGTTTGTCACTCTCACCGACATCCTCGGTGTCGAGGACCACTTGGGCGACATGGACTTCAAGGTCGCAGGTACGGCTGACATGATCACGGCACTACAGCTCGACACAAAGATCGAGGGGCTGCCCGCCGATGTGTTGATTGGTGCAATGAACCAGGCTCTTGATGCCAGGCTCGCGATCCTCAACGCAATGAACGAGGTCATCGCTGAGCCGCGGTCCGAGCTTGCAGAGAAGGCTCCGAAGATCGAAGCGGTCATGGTTCCAAAAGACAAGATCGGCGAGGTCATCGGCCCGAAGGGCAAGACCATCCGAGAGCTTGAGGAAGAGACCGGCGCAACGATCGAGATCGATGACGATGGCACCGTCCGCGTCGGAGCTCCTGATACGACGTCCATGAATCTGGCGAAGGACCGCATCCTTGCGATCGGCTTCCCACCAGAAGCAAAGGTTGGCGAGGAGTACGACGGCGAAGTGGTGAACATCACCAAGTTCGGCGCATTCGTCAACATCCTTCCCGGTCGCGATGGGCTCTTGCACATCTCGAAGATCGGCGGCGGAAAGCGAATCGACAAGGTCGAGGATGTACTTGCCCTTGGAGACAGCGTGAAGGTTGTCGTCAGGGAAATTGACGATCGCGGCAAGGTCAGCCTTGACATGGCGGGCGCACCCTCCGACGGTGGCGACGATGCGGGAGATGCTCCTGCACCGAAGACCGAGTCGTCGGACAACGGATCGGAGCGCAAGGAGCGCAATGACCGTGGCGATCGGAATCGGAATCGCAACCGTGACAAGAAGAGCGATAGCGACAGCGGATCAGGCGACAAGCCAGGCCGCAAGGTCGTGTCCTTCGAGGACGAGTTCGAGTCCGGCCTCTAGGTCGAATCGAAAGTCATACGCAAACAGCCCCGGCTCCGGCCGGGGCTGTTGTGTTTGGTAGTTACCCAGCCGAGTCAGCCAAAGCGTCAGCGATTGTTGATGCCACTCGCTCTGAATCGTCCATTGAGAATCTCATCGGCGGCTTGATCTTGATCACATTGTGCTCCGGTCCATCGGTACTCAGCAGGACTCCCCACGCCTTGGCGGATTCGACAATGGCGTGCGCAAGGGAGCGGTCGGGCCTGTCTCCGTTGACGAGCTCGACCCCGATGTACAAGCCGATACCACGCACGTCAGCCACTCGAGGGTCGCCCGCAGTAGCTGCCCTGAGCCGAGAAAGCAGATCGTCTCCGACCGCAGCCGCATGTGCTTGAAGGCCGTCCTGCTCGATGACGTCGAGTACCGCGTTGCCAACGGCCGCAGATACCGGGTTGCCTCCGAAGGTGTTGAAGTACTCCATGCCGTTGTTGAAGTCCTCTGCGATCTGCCTCGAGGTCACGACGGCGGCGAGCGGGTGGCCGTTACCTGAGGGCTTTCCCATCGTGACGATGTCCGGAATCACACCGAAGAGCTGGAACGCCCAGAACGTCGATCCGGTGCGTCCGAATCCGGTCTGAACCTCATCTGCGATGACAAGCCCACCGGCGGCTCTGATGGTGTCGTATGCCCCAGCGAGAACTCTCTTGGGAGGAACTAGTTGTCCGGCGCAGCCGGGAAGAGCTTCAACGATGCCAGCTGCGATGCTTGTTCCAGAGAGTGTCGCTGTCGCCGCATCCGCATACTGAGTCGCGGTCTCATGGGCGTCGAACGACGGGAGGATGTGCACCCACTGTTTCGGTCCGGATCCGCCTTTGCCGGCGAACTTGTAGTGGCTGATGTCAATCAATGTCGAGGTGTTGCCGTGGTATCCGTGCTCGATCGCAGCAATGTCGGTTCTGCCGGTGGCTACGCGTGCGAGGCGAATGGCGAGCTCGTTGGCTTCGCTTCCTGAGTTGACGACAAACACGGTGTCGAGCCGTTTGGGCATCGTCTGTCGTAATCGGTCTGCGTACCTGAGTACCTCAGGATGGAGATAGCGGGTGTTTGTGTTGAGCGTTGCAGCTTGGCTTGCCAGTGCATGGACGACCCTTGGTTCTGAGTGCCCCACGTGGCACACGTTGTTGACACAGTCGAGGTATCGGCGCGCCCGGTCGTCGTACAGATACTGCCCGCGTCCACGCAGGATGGTGATTGGCTTGTCGTAGGCGAGGCTGAGCGATGCACCGAGTTTCGATCGGTCCGCCGCCATGCGGTCCGCCATCGCCTGCGAGTCGAGGTCGTGCCCGAGCGCTGTATGCAGCTCCGCATCGATCAGGTCGATATCAGCTGCCAGGAGCCGTTCGAGCGTTTCCCATGCGTCGTCGCGGCTGATGAGCTGATGTTGGTTTGTAGGCCCAGGATCTACGCGTGACGCCGCGACGGTCCCGGACACTGCGAGGCGTGCCAGCACGAGGGTGAGGAACGCACCGGCTTCTACGGCAGTGACAGTTTGGAGTGCCGCATAAGCGGCGCATGCCTCTGCCGCAACCGCGACGGGATCCTCCTGCTTCATCATCAGGTACGCGGTGGCGATCGCAAGTTCGGCAATGCGGTACGTCGTCGTGCAATCACCGAAGTCGATGATGCCCGTCACGTGATCGTTCTTGACGATCAGATTGCCTGGATTCAGGTCGTTGTGAACTACCTGCCGTGGCAGCTCCGCAAGCGAGCACTCGCGGAGCCGGATCACTACCTGTTCAACGAGGTGCTGGCGGGTGTCGTCCTTGATGTGGTTGCGGAGTTCGGAAATCGTCGAGTCGGCGTGCGCAAGATCCCAGCGTCGGCTGCTCGTGTTTGTGCCCTCGATGGGTGCAAGTGCAATGACCATCCGGGCAGCTGTCTCCCCGATCGAGCGGGCAGCGCTGGCCGGATGATCGAGATCCTCGAACGTATCGCCTTCGAGCCATCGTCGCATCGTGGCGATTCGGCCGTCTGGGAGGGCACCCAAGTGACTTCCATCTCGGGTCAGGAGTGTTTCGGCAACCGGCAGCCCCGCGCCGAATGCAACGATCTGTGCTTCTACGATGAGTCGCGTGGCCTCGGGATCCGCTCGATCGGCAATGCGCAGCACGTAAACGTCGTCACCAGAGGAGATCCGGACGTTTGTGTCTACGTATCCGGGCAGAGTTGTCGCAGTGCCATCGATTCCAAACTGCTCGCGTGCGATGAGCATTGGATCGAGAGCGGGTGGTGTGGTCACGTGGCGACGATACCGAACGACAAAGGGGCCCGACTTGCGACGGACCCCTTCGTATGAATTCGACTGGGTTCAGTCGTCGAGAACGAACGTGAGCTTCATGTCCACTCGAAAGTGCTTAATGGTGCCATCGTCGGCGAGTTCAACCTTGTGCTCGGATATCCAAGCGCCCCGGATCCCCTCGATCGAATGCTGGGCCTTTGCGATGCCTTTACGGATCGCGTCTTCGAAAGACCCTGGCGAGGTTGAAGTGATCTCGATCACCTTCGCAACTGACACGTTCGACGCTCCTTTGTTTGCGACGTCCCCCATGAGGTTACCGGTGGGTCGGGGCGTGCGCAGAGCGGTCAGTGGGTTGCACCTTCAAGCGACCACATCGGCCGGGTCTGGTCGCGGGGCACACCGAAGGCCTTCGGATATTTCACCGATATTTCAGCTACAACTTCGCCTGTGTCTGCTGTGGTGACTCTTGCTACTGCTGATCGGAACATCCATCGGCTTCCACCTACGACCTGGTCAAGCACTCGCTCTCCTGCCTCAACAGGGTCGATGCTGGAAACTCTGAACGTCTTGGCGATGCTTTCGACGTCTCCAAGAAAGTTGGTGCGTGTCGCAGCGATGGAGACAAAGTAGGTGGTCATGATCACCACTGCTCATCAGGCGTGTCGGCGTTCGGAGCAACGGCGACAAAGACCTCTGCGTGATCGGGGCATTTGGGATCACCCGTGAGATCAAGTGTCAGGGCAGGCTTTTCACACTCGTTGCAGGTCCGTCGGTAGATGCGCTCGTTGGGTGGTTGCATGCGCTTGTATCGGTCGGTTTCACATGCCGGAAGAGGCACATTGAACGGGGAGAGGGATAACTAGTCTCTTGCGATCGAACGTATGTTCGATTACGATGATCGTCCAGCGGGAGGGTGGACCACCACGCTGGTGAGGACGAACGGGGACTCCAGTCGTGGTTGCACAGCTCCAGCGGAATGACATTGGTGCTTTGGGCACTCCTGAATCAGGGGTACGAGAGTTCACTCTGGGTATTGAGCCCGGTCAGGTTGTAGGGCTCAATGGGCTTCCTGGTTCAGGGCTCACACGTCTTGGCCTCTCGTTTCTTGCTCCATATGCACACCGTGGACCGGTTGCGTATCTCGATGTGCGTGGATGGGGGAACCCTGCAGTTGCCTGGGAGCTGGGGATCCCTCCTGACCGGCTTGTGATGGTTCGCTCCGGAGAGGTGGTTTCGTGGAGCCGAATCGTTGCAACCTTGTTGCCTGGTGTTCGTGGTGTCTACGCAGAGGTGCCGGCTGGAGTGCGCGACAGTGCACTTCGCAAGCTCGCTGCCAAGGCGCGAGTAAGCCGAACCCCTCTGGTCCTACGTCCTGTTGCTGGAGCTCTTCCAAGCGGGATCGCCCACCTCAGGCTCGAATCCAGATCCGTCACTTGGGAAGGCACCGATACGGGTCACGGTCAGCTGCAGCGCCGTAGGGCAATGCTGGATGCGGCAGGCAAAGCAATACGCGGTATGCAACGAACTATTGAAGTAGAGGACGATGGAACGCACGATCTGTGTGTGGTACCCGACATGGGCACTCCTCCGGCCAGACGTCTCGCGTGAGGCCCCGGCCCAAGCGATAGGGGCCGATGGCAAAGTGATCGCCTGCAATGAATGGGCGGCGGATGCGGGGATCACCGTGGGCATGCTGAGACGCTCAGCAGAGGCTCTGTGTCCCACCGTGGTCACAGTGGTGCAGGACCACACCGCTGAAATGGCTCGCTTCGAGCCTGTTGTCGACAAGATCGAGAGCATGGTCCCCCGTGTTGAGGTGGCAATGCCCGGACTGTTGTTTCTCCCTATCGCGGGTGCGGTGGCGTACTACGGAGGGGAGCAGCCCCTTGTCGAGCGTATAGACAAGGAGCTAGCGGTCTGCAGCGAGGGCCATCGTCTGGGTGTTGCCCTTGGACCATTCGCTGCCCAGCAAGCCGCACGTCTTACGTCTCGTACCAATCCGATCCACGTGGTTACAGATGACGATGCGTTTCTCACCACCATGGATGTGGGGGCGATCGGCAGTGAAGACCTTGCAGCAACCTTTCGTTGGCTTGGGATTGGAACGCTTGGCGAACTCGCATCACTCCCCAAGGACGCACTGATTTCTCGATTCGGTCGTAAGGGGCTTGATGCTCACCGCATTGCCAGCGGTGAGGACAGGGCGGTGACCCCGCGGGATATCCCTGAGAACCCCACGGTTGTATCGGTGTTTGATCCACCGATACAGGACATGGAACAGGCCTCCTTCGCAGCCAGGAATCTCTCTCAGCGTCTCATCAGTGGCCTTGCGGTCCATGGCATCGCACCACATCGGGTGGTGGTTACCGCAGAGGCGGCGGACGGAACGATTCGTTCGCGGTCGTGGAGAAGCGGTGATCCGTTCGATGATCGCACCTTGGCCGAACGAGTCCGCTGGCAGCTTCGTGCATGGATAGATGGGGTGTCTGCGGGGATACGTGGTGGTTTGGTATCGCTGACCCTTGAGCCGGATGATCTTTCTGGGTCAGGGCGACAAATGGCCCTCGAAGAGGATGCGAAGGGCTTTGAGGAAACGCAGCGAGCTCTTATGGAGGTTCAGGCAATCGCGGGTCAGGACAACTTGCTGATCGCCCGTCCTCAGGGCGGCCGCGACCCTGCCCAGCAAGTCCTGTGGGAGCGATGGGGCGATGAACCTTCTCTACCGGTTCGCGACCCTTCTGCACCATGGCCTGGCGCCATTCCTGGGCCGGTTCCTGCGCTTGTCCCGCCAGAGGCTGTGAGGTTTGAGGTGACGTTTGTTGATGGGATACCTGAACAGGTACGGCTGCGAAGCCGCTGGGTCCCTGTCTTGTCCTGGGCTGGGCCGTGGAGATCGGTCGGCCGATGGTGGGATGGCGAAGGGCCAGCTGATCGGTATCAGATTGTCACCTCGGCAGGTGCCTACCTGTGCGAGATCCGAGACAGTGTGACCTACTTACTTGGGGTCTACGACTGATGCAGCCCTCAGCCTGTGTTCGAACCCACGGAGCGCATCTCGGCGTAGACGGCTTGCATGTCTGGCTCGATCGTCTTGATCAGCGGGTTGAGATCGTCTTTGTTCGTCATGCCCGCCGTTGCAATCGGTGGGAGTATGCGGACGTATACGTCACCGCCGTAGAAGAACTTCGAACCAGGTCTCGAGATGCGGTCAGTGCCCTCGATGACCACGGGGAGCAACGGCAGCTGCGTGTCGATCGCGATTCGGAACGCTCCCTTCTTGAAGGGAAGCAGGTCCGACGTTGTGCTTCGCGTGCCCTCGGGGAACACGATGAACGAGTAGCCACGTTCGGCGGCGACCTTGACACCTTCGTTGATTGCTTCTCGCGACGACTTGGCCCCGCCCTCGCGGTCTATTTCGACAATGCCGATGGTTCGCATGGCAGATCCGATGATCGGAACCTTGAAAACTTCCTTTTTGGAAAGGAAACGTCCATCGATTGGGAGGACCTTGAACAGAAGCGGAATGTCGAATTGCGACAGGTGATTGGAAGCGACGATGTACCTCGTACTGGGATCAACATTCTCCAGACCGGAGATATGGAGACGACAGGGCGGAAGCATGAGGAAGACAGAGGCCCAGTGATTGACGAGCCGGTTGTGAATCGGTGCGGCCGGATTGATCCAGCCATAGACCACAACCATGGATGCAAGAACCAGCGAGTACAGGAAGAACAACGGAACGAGCACGACGGTCCGAACGGCTGCTGTGACGGTTCCTGGCATGGCAGTAGCGTAGACGCACAGGGAGGCATGGTCTGATGCGACAGATAGGTCGCGATGCTGCGCGGCGTATTGCGCTCGGCGCACAGGGATTCACACAATCGAAACCGCAAGGAACGGTGTCGTCACGGCAGTTTCGGCGGGTTCTGAACGCTCTTGGGTTGATCCAACTTGACTCGGTGAACGTGTGTGTTCGCACCCACTACATGCCCTTCTATTCGCGTTTGGGTCCATATGACATGGGGAAGTTGGACACCTGGCTCAACGAGAGCGAGGAGAACTTCGAGTATTGGGCTCATGAGGCTGCGGTTCTACCTGTGGATCGGTATCCGCTGTGGCGGTGGAAGATGGATGAGATGCAGCCGTGGCGTCGGGCGCAGGCTCTGATGGATGCGCACCCAGAGCTGCTTGGATCCGTCTTGTCCCAGGTCGAAACGAACGGTCCGCTCACGGTGCGCGACCTCGATGCACCGAACCACCGCGACGAACCATGGTGGGGGTACGGGCCGGGAAAGGTCGCACTCGAGGTTCTGTTTGCTACCGGACAGATCTCCGCGCTTCGCACCGGGAATTTCATGAGGTTGTACGACGCACCCGAGCGCATGATCCCTGCGGAGGCGTTGTCTGCACCTGCGATACCGAAGGCTGAGGCGTTCAGGATCCTCCTTGAAGATGCCACCCGCAAGCACGGAATCGGGACGATGCATGACATCGCGGACTACTACCGGCTCCACATTCCCACTGCGCGACCGATTCTCGCTGAGCTTGCGTCGACCGGTGTGGTTGAGGAGGTCGATGTGCCTGGGTGGAAAGGACCTGTGTACCTGCATCCCGATGCGAGCCGTCCGCGCGAGGTCACGGGAGCGACACTGCTCAGCCCGTTCGATCCAATGGTTTGGTACAGGGAGCGCGCCGAGCGACTGTTCGACTTCCGCTACCGCATTGAGATCTATGTGCCCGAGCCAAAACGTGTGTACGGCTACTACGTGCTCCCGTTCCTCCTGGACGGAGAAATGGTGGGGCGCGTGGATCTCAAGGCGGACCGCAAGGGACAGCGTTTGATGGTGCAGTCATCGTTCGTTGAAGACGGGCAGGATGCACGCCGCGTGGCCCCGGCGCTTGGTGCTGAGCTCGTGCAATTCGCACAGTGGCTTGGACTGTCCGAGATTGTGGTCGGGCACAAAGGCAACCTCTCATCACACGTGCGGCCGTTCGTGTGAGCCAACCGAGGCGATCTACCCGAGGTAGAAGCCGACAACCCGATAGTTGGCGGGTGCATCGACTTCGTAGGACGCGCCTGTACGCCAGTCGACGAACGCCAATGTGGTGGCGTTTGTGTTCACGAAGACAAAGAACTGTCCGTTCTCAGTGAATCGGAGCGGGTCGAACCCCTGCTTGATCGACACGAGGCGCGGCGCATTGAGGCTCCCCGACACCACCGTCAGCTGGGATCCGGACACGCCTTCAGCCACTTTCGCCACGAGATCCGTGCTCTCCGACGTCGTGAGCCACACACGTGAGTCTTCAGCGGATCCAGAGACGTCGAGATGCTCGGTTCGCTCGCCGGTGAGCCTGTCGACGAGGGTCCATACAAATCCCTCATCAACGAGTGAGACGATGGACGTCGTTGCAGAGGTTGGGAAGACGCCCGAAATCGACCAGAGCGCGTTGCCGCTCGGGTCATAAGCGGTTGTCTCGGCGTTTCTGAGGATGAATCCTGAAGCATCCCAGTGTGCGAGCTCGACGATCCCCGGCACGGTCATGGCGACCGTGACATCCTCAAGTGAACTCGAAAGCGGATTCACCGAAGCGGTTCGTATGACCGTTTCAGTCTCGACAAGTTCGGTCCACGCAAGCCGGCCAACTTCGGTGCCATGCCACACCCAGCCGCCTACGTTGATGAGATCGGCCTCGACGCCAGGGTCAGCAGGAAGCCCAACATAGAGCGAACATGCTGCAGGCAGGCAGGTCTCGAGAGCGATGAAGCGCCCGCCGCGATCGAACATGGCGATGTTGCCAGGACCTGATAGGTCAGGTTCGATCCCGAGTGAGACGGCTTTTGGTTCGCGGAACGCTGGGTCCCACAGGAGCGTCCACAGCCCCTTGTCATTTTCGGCTATCAAGGTCAGTCGATCGGTGATCCCCGGGATGGATTCATCAAGGCGCGGCGGCAGGGGAGCGGCAGTGGTTGTTGATCCGTCAGCATCGACCTCTCCCGCGGTGAAGGCGTCGGGCGGTGTCGTCGGAGGTTCATCGAATCGGAGCGCACCGAACCCGGCAACGCTGGCCATGACAACGACCACGGCACTGGCGGCGATCGCAAGCGGAAGCCACGGGCGGCGCGGTGCATCGCCACGCACCCGCTTCGGCGACACGTCTTCTACGACGTCATCGTCCTCTATCGGGATCGGGCGGACTCGCTGTCCGTCGTCCCATGCTTCCATGGATGCGATGGTACGACGCGTGACCGGGTTCCGTTTCGAATCTATGGTGCCGTCCCATGACCTCGAACTCCCCTGATCCAGAAGACTCGAAACAAGAGTGGCGGCGTTGGGCTGCACATCTGCAGGCTGCAGAGCTCTCAGACTCGGTCACCGCGGCCCTGCAGGCCTGGCCGCCGCTGCACGGCGTGGTGGCCACGTATCTCGCAATGGAGAGCGAGGTCGATGTGGCTGGCGTGTCGGAATTGCCGCGCTGTCGCGTGCTCGTTCCCAGAGCGGAGGCGGGGGGCGACCTCTCGCTCCACCCATTGACCGAGGCATCGTTGGTACGGCATCCCTACGGATTTGACGAGCCCGACTCGTCGAGCCTGCCGGTTGATCTCTACTCGGTCGATGTGGTCCTTGTCCACGGGCTGGCGTTCGATGTCCATGGCAACCGGCTCGGTCGAGGTGCCGGCATGTACGACCGGCTTCTCGCTGGGCTGCCCATCGGGGTGGTTCGTGTGGGGGTCACCGTGGATGCCGCCATCGTCGACAACTTGCCGGTCGAGCAACACGATCAGGCTGTGGACTGGCTTGCGACCGAGTCGGGTGTTCGGCC
>JBPCTY010000122.1:0-2996 GCA_051011415.1 Acidimicrobiia bacterium | reverse complement strand
CTACAAGGAGTTTGCCGACGTGGCGGTCCACAGCAGCTTCAGCGAGTACCTAGCCAAGGAACAACCGGGGCGGCTCTACGCGTACACACAACGTGCTGACCGCCGGTACACCGATATAGCGTTTGTTGAAGGCGATGCCCTCCTCTTCGGGAAGGAGTCAACGGGCCTGTCGAAGGCCGTCCTTGATCACCCCGCCGTGACAGACCGGCTTTCGATTCCGATTGCAGAGAACGGGCGATCTCTCAACCTTGCGAATGCCGCTGCTATCGCCGTGTACGAAGCGTGGCGTCAGAACGGATTCGGTTGAGCCATTTGTAGCCGTACTACCGTCGACCCGATGATTCACCGTACGCCCATAACGGTTCGCTTCTACGAACTTGATCCGTACCGACATCTGAACCACTCCGTGTACATCCAGTATTTCGAGGTGGGGCGCATCGACCTGTTCAGTGCATTCGGTTGGAGCCTCACCGGGATGTCCGATCTCGGAGTCCACGTTGTTGTATCGGAGATCACGACGAAGTTCCTGAAGCCTGGGATCGAAGGGGACGAGCTGGTCGTCGAGACGTGGGTCGAGGACGTGAAACGCGTCACGACCGTCTTCGGTCAGCGCATCACCCGTGGCGAAGAAGTCCTCGCTACCCAGACCGTCGTCGGTGCCTGTACGACTACCGACGGCAGGCCGACCCGCTTCCCCGACGAATTGCTCGAAGGCCTCACCGGCTATCTCGCACCGTGAATCCGTCCGTTATCCGGCTCGAATCAGCCGGGTATGCGACATGGTCTGCCGATGAGACCTCGGTCTTGGGCGGATGGGCCGTCGGCTCGAATGGTGGTTTCACCCGACGGGTGAACTCTGCCACCGTCGTCGGCGATGCCGATGCGTCGCTGGAAACGCGCGATCAGATCGCCGAATGGTTTGCCCGACGAGGTGCGAGCATCGCAGTGCGGCTGACCCCGCTCGTTACCCCCGCAACACGGAGCGCCGTTCACGACACATGGTCGCTCGCCGAGGTCGACGAAACCAGAGTGCTCACCAGACCCACCGCTGTGGGGCCACGGAGCGAAGTGGAGACCGTTGATCTCTACGACCCTGACTTCGCCGCCGAGCTCTTTGCGTACAACGATCGGGGGCCATCGACGGCTGCTGCATTTGGGCGCTTGCTCGGTCGTATCGAGAACGGCACGGGTCTGTGGCTGCCAGGTGTCGTTGTTGGAATTGCAGCAATCCACGATCACATCGCAATGGTGTACTCAGTAGCGGTCAGCGAACGCGAGCGTGGTCAGGGCTGGGGAACCGCAGCGATGGAAGCTGCATCGGGCTGGGCAGCACGGTCCGGTGCATCCCACCTCGGCCTCCAGGTCGAGGGAGCGAATGTCCCGGCGCTTGCGCTCTACGAGTCGCTCGGGTTCGAAGAGATCTATCGGTACTCATACCTGCAGCCCGTGCCCGATGACACACATGCCGATGACACATAGGATCGTGCACGGAGGTCAATCGTGAAGCCAGTCGTAGTTGCCCAGTGGGAAGACATGGAGCCTGGGTCTCTCGCCCACGCCCGGGTAGAAGATGTCGACCTTGTCGTTGTGAGATGGCCAGATGATGAAGGGCACAGCGTTCTCTATGGAAGGTGCCTGCACCGTGGCGCATTGATGGCCGATGCCACAATCGTCGATGACGATCTCGTTTGTGGCGTGCACCACTGGGACTACCGGTACGACACAGGTGTCTCGAGCTACCGCGATACGGAAGTGCTCCACAAGTTCACGTCCTGGGTTGAGAACGGCGAGATCCATGTTGACGGCGAGGAGGTCTCAGCCTGGAAGGTCAAACATCCGCAGCCCTACGACCTCGACTCATATCAGGGGCTGTATCAGGACCACCACGGCACGCACATCGAACCCCATGTCAACTACATCCGGAAGCTGGCTGCGACGGGGCTCGAAGAAACGGGCCACCACGGGCCAATGGGAGCGATGGGCGTATCGCGAGAGCACCTACCGCAGTGGGACGATATCCAGATCGTGACTGCTCAGCTTGCGAGACCTCCTTTGCTTGACGATGCCGCAGTGAACACGTCGATCACCATCGGTCCCAAGGCTGCCAAACCCTTGACCTTGGATATCCCGCTGTTCGTCTCGGACATGAGCTTCGGAGCGCTGTCCCTTGAGGCGAAGATCGCTCTTGCCAAGGGAGCGGAGCTCGCTGGAACGGGTATCTGCTCCGGCGAAGGAGGCATGCTCCCTGAGGAGAAGGCCGAATCGAGCCGCTATCTGTACGAGTTGGCATCGGCCAAGTTCGGTTTTTCGTGGGACAAGCTCGATGCTGTGCAGGCATTTCACTTCAAGGGTGGCCAGGCCGCGAAGACCGGCACCGGCGGGCACCTCCCGGGACCGAAGGTCACCGAGAAGATCGCATCTGTACGCGAAGTGCCGATAGGCGAACCCGCCATCTCGCCGTCTCGATTCCCCGAATGGACATCGCCCGCACAATTCAAGGACTTTGCCGACGAAGTCAGGCAACGCACCGGTGGAATTCCCGTCGGCTTCAAGTTGTCGGCACAACGCATCGAGCAGGACCTCGCTGCGGCTCTTGAGATCGGTGTGGACTACGTCATCCTCGATGGCAGGGGAGGGGCGACGGGGGCAGCGCCGCTGCTCTTTAGAAATCACATCTCGGTGCCAACAATCCCAGCACTTGCAAGGGCCAGACGGTTCCTCGATGGCGAAGGTGCCTCCGATGTCACCCTGATCATCACTGGCGGTCTTCGCATCGCAGCAGACTTCGTGAAGGCCATGGCGCTTGGTGCGGATGGGATAGCAGTCTCGAACTCAGCACTTCAGGCGATTGGATGCCTTGGCATGAGAGCGTGCAACACGAACAACTGCCCAGTCGGGATTGCCACGCAGCAAGAGCACCTGCGTGCGCGCCTTCCTGTTGACGATGCTGCTGCGCGGCTCGAGCGATACTTCTCGGCCTCTGTGGAGCTCATGAC
>JBPCTY010000121.1:0-34183 GCA_051011415.1 Acidimicrobiia bacterium | reverse complement strand
TCAACCTGCCGAGCCACGTCAACGATTGCTGCGATCTCCTCGCCGTCGTCGACCTCGATGAAATCGTACGGCGATGCGATCGTACCGCTCGGATCCGACACCGCCACGCCGATGCGCCGTTCCCCGGGGTCAAGACCGAGAATCCTGGCCATCAGGACGTGCTGAGCGCCTCGTGCGCTGCAGTGCGAGCGATCGATATCGCCTCGTCCATCCCGTCAGAATTTGGTCCACCGGCTTGAGCGAGTTTCGGGTCCCTGGAACCTCCGCCGCCGAGGGCGGCCGCGCCCGCGGCAGCGATCTCCCCGGCCGACACGCCCTTTGCAACGAGGTCCTCTGAGGCGAACACGATCAGTGCCGCCTTGCCATCGGTAACGGAACCGAATACGCCGATCCCCGAACCGAGACGATCGCGAACCTGGAACGCAAGCGATCGAAGCCCGTCACCACCGAGAGCATCTACCCGGCCGGCTGAGAGTGACGAGTCGCCGACCTTCTCAGCTTCGGTGACAAGCGCATCGGCCGCCCCTGCCCGATCCCTTTGTTCGAAGTCTGCGAGCCGCTCCTCGGCCATCTTCAGCTTCTCTGCGGTCGAGAGCGCTGCGTCAACTTCCCGTCCGGGTTGCGCCTTGAGCGCGCTGGCAACGTCGAAGAGCTGATCCCTCAGTCCGGACAGATGACCGTATGCGGCTGCACCCGTCAGCGCCTCGACACGGCGGATGTTCGAGCCAACAGATCCCTCAGACACCAGAACAAGCGGTCCTACCTGCCCAGTCGTCGGGACATGCGTGCCACCACAAAACTCAGTCGAGAAATTGCCGGTCTGGACGACGCGCACTGTCTCACCGTACTTGTCTCCGAAGAAGGCAATCGCCCCCATCTTCTCAGCCTCAGTCTTTGAGGTCTCGACGGTTGTGACCGAACCGTTCTCGATGATTCGTTCGTTGGTGACGCGCTCGATGTGGTGGAGGTGCTCCCGATCCACTGCCTCATGGTGCGAGAAGTCGAACCGGAGTCTGTCTGGCGCAACGAGGGACCCGGCCTGATGCACATGATCTCCAAGTACATCTCTCAGTGCCCAATGCAGAATGTGAGTGCCGGTGTGGTTCTTCTTGGTGGTTTCCCTCGTGCGAGGGTTGACATGGGTCGTTGCCTCCTGGCCGGTTCGAACGTGACCCATCGACACCGTCCCGCGGTGGCCCCTGATCTCTGGAAGGCTGAACTGCGTGTCATCAATGCGGATCTCACCGGTCTCCGTGCGGATGACACCAGTGTCACCTACCTGGCCGCCTGATTCGGCATAGAACGGAGACACATCGAGGAACACCTCGACTTGCTGACCCTCTTCCACGCGCTCGGCTGATTCTCCCTCGGAGAGAAGGCTGAGCACCTGTCCGGCACCGTCGAGGTGGTCGTAGCCGATGAATTGGGTTTGGTCGAGGCTGGCGAGTGCTTTGCGGTAGATCTCTCCCGAACCATCTTCGTTGTCCTTGTCGAAGGCAGCACGCGCCCTTCGCTTCTGTTCGGCCATCTCGATCTCGAAACCGTCCATATCGACCTTGAGACCACGCTCAAGCACGATCTCGGTCGTCAGTTCGACAGGAAATCCGAAGGTGTCGTGGAGTTTGAATGCCGTCGCGCCCGGAAGCGAAGCGTCGTCTTCAAGCTCTTCGATGGCAGCGTCAAGCAGCTGCTCGCCGGTTGCAAGCGTCCTGAGGAATTGTGACTCCTCTCGATCGGCCATCTCCTTGATGAAGTCCTGCCGTTCGACCAGTGCGGGGAAAGCGTCACCCATCTCCGACGTCGTCGTGTCGATGAGCGGCTCCATCACGGCACTGTCCGTTCCAAGCATGTGGGCGTGTCTGACTGCCCTGCGGAGGAGCCGTCGAAGAATGTATCCGCGCCCTTCGTTCGATGGGACAACCCCGTCGGAAATCAGGAACGTCACGGCCCGCCCGTGATCGGCCATGATGCGCAGGCTCACATCGCTTCTGTCGTCTGCGCCATATGTCGTCGAGGTCTCATTCTCCGCAGTTGCGAGAACCGCACGAAGCGTCGTTGTGTCAAACACCGAGTCGACACCTTGGAGCAGCGTCGAAACGCGTTCGAGGCCCATTCCGGTGTCTATGGATTTCATAGGTAGTTCGCCGACGAGGTTGTACGGCTCATCCTGGATGTACGCCATGAAGACGAGATTCCAGTACTCCATGAACCGTTCTTCGTCGACAATCGGGCCGCCGTCCGGCCCGTACTTGGAGCCCTTGTCATAGAACAACTCCGAAGACTTGCCCGCTGGCCCAGGAACACCCATCTGCCAGATGTTGTCGCGATCGCGGCGCTGGAGTCTGTCCGGGCGTATCCCGACGCCATCAAGCCAGATCTCGGCCGCTTCATCGTCGGATTCGTGCACCGTTACCCAAATGCGATCCGGGTCGAGCCCGTATTTCTCAACCGAAAGCTCCCACGCAAGCGCAATTGCTCGCTCTTTGAAGTAGTCGCCGATCGAGAAGTTCCCGAGCATCTCGAAGAACGACAAGTGGCGTGCGGTTGTGCCAAGGATGTCAATGTCCTCGGTACGAATGCACTTTTGTGACGTCGTCATCCTCGGATACGGAGCTGGTTCCTCACCCAACAAGAACGACTTGAACGGGACCATGCCGGCAACGTTCAGAAGCAAGGCGGGATCAACAGGGATGAGAGACGCCGAAGGCATTACTCGATGATCTCTGCCCTCGAAGAATTCGATGTAGGTACGGCGGATGTCGTTCGTATTCATGAAGTGGCGAGGTTACAGGGTCTCGGCCCCACCACCGTCTGGTGCGACTTTGATCGCCGACCGCTGGAGTCGCCGGCCGACAACTTCAATCCCGTCCGCTGCCACATTGGCTGACACCCGAGCAACGCCCTGAGCGTCGAGCTTCTCGCGCATCGAACGTGCTCTCGATACCACCACGACGGTGGCGCCGAGTGTTGCAGCAGCGCCGTATGCGAACCATCGAATCCGAGTGAGCATCCCGCCAGCGTACGCCTTCGGCGGTAACTCGGCACACTTCGCTACGTCCAGTTCACACGCACGATCTGGTGGGTCCCAGAGAGACCCTTCAAGGCAACGGTTTCTGGTTGGGCAACAATGACACCATCCATTGATCCAATGAGATCTCTGGTCGTGGCTGAAATGGTGATCCCATCTCCATTGGTCGCTGACGCGATCCTGGCCGCCTTGTTCACGGTGAGCCCAAGCAGGTCATCACCAGTTCTCATGACCTCGCCAGTGTGAACCCCAATCCGGATGCTGAACTGCTCGGCATCCGTCTCCTTCTGCAGCTCGACTGCTGCTCGCACGGCGCTGCGCGCTGAGTCGAATGCAAGAAGCGATCCATCTCCGATCATCTTGACGACGGTGCCGTTGTTGCGATCGGTCGTCTTCCGGATCGCCCCTTCATGGCTGCCTACGACCTTGGTCCATTCTTCATCGCCAATTCTCTCCGCCAGCGAGGTCGAACCAACAATGTCGGTGAACACGAGTGTGAGTGTTCCCTCCGTTGCGGCGCCTGACGGCATCGAGCCAGCATCACTGAGAACCGATCCCACAAGATCATCGAGCGTCCTTGTCAGCTCGACGCCAAAGATCTGCTGATTACTCACTGGCACTGAGTTGTGCCACTGCACAATCCGCCAGACACCGCCTTCCAGACGAGTGACTCCAGACGCACGGAGATCGGTCTCGAACTCGTCGGTCGTGAGGGTGAAGAAGATTGCGAACCAGCCGATATTCCCTTCTTCGAAAGCCTCAGCATCGTGAACCGTCACCACAATGTCCGGGCTTTCCTGAATCTGCGTCGTTCGCACCGCCAGGATCTCGTCGCGGCCCGACCAGACCTCTTCTTGAGCGTTCCCGATCACCCGCGCGCTGTCGTCGATCGACAGAAGATTCGACATCACCTCAAGCCCGACTTCTGCGTAATCCATCAAGAACCGTCGGGCAACCGATTCGAGTTCTGGAGACCGTTGCGGAGGCATGGAGGCGACCCTACTCCCTCGGGCGTTTTCCGAGGATTCTGTCAATCTTTGCCAGACGAGCTGCCAGTTCGGCTTCATCGCCGACGCTTCTGGGCATGTAGTACATGGCGCGCTCAAGGCCATCCGGCAGGTACTGCTGCTGGACGACGCCGAGCTCGTTGTCCTGCGGGTGCTGGTAGCCAACCCCATGCCCAAAGTTTCTGTCACCTTCTGTGGCTCCGGATCGCAGGTGCGGTGGAACCTCGGTGTGAGGACCCTCGTCTACCTCGGCGATCGCTTGACTCATCGCTCGCTTGACCGAGTCCGACTTGGCGGCAAGCGCAAGTGCCACAACCGCGTGGCTCAACGCAAAATTGGCCTCCGGGAGCCCAACGACCTCGAGGGCACGGAAGGCATCGACCGCAATACCGAGAGCATTCGCATCGGCGACGCCGATGTCCTCGGACGCAAAGATGATCATCCTGCGAGCGATGAACTTCGGGTCTTCGCCGGCCCGGATCATCGTTTGCAGCCAATAGAGCGATGCGTCCACATCGGAACCCCGCAGCGACTTGATGAAGGCTGAGATCACGTCGTAGTGGCGGTCCCCTGCCCGGTCGTACCGGATGATGCGTCGTTGCAGCGCTTCTTCAATCGTGTCGACGCTGATCGTGTCCTCTCCGCGCCCCAATGCGATCGTCGATGCTGTTTCAAGCGAGTTCAGGGCGAGCCTGGCATCACCTCCGACGCGTTCCGCCAACGCTTCTACGGCGTCGTCGGCGATGTGCACGTCTTGGATCCCCCTCATGGGGTCGTCCATGGCCCTGGCGACGAGATCGGCCACTTCCTGTTCGGTGAGCGCTTCCGTCCTGAACACGGTCGCACGGGAGATCAATGGGGAGTTCACCTCGAAGAATGGATTCTCGGTCGTCGCGCCTACGAGTATGACCGTGCCGTCCTCGACTCCCGGCAGGAGCGCATCCTGCTGGGCTTTGTTGAAGCGGTGTATCTCATCGAGAAACAGGATCGTTCGTCCACGACCTTCGCCAAGACGTTGATCGGCTCGTGCCAGGACCTCACGGACGTCCTTGACTCCAGCCGATGTAGCCGAAAGTCGCTCGAGGGTTCCGTCCACCTCTTTTGCGACAAGGTTTGCCAGCGTTGTCTTGCCGGTACCTGGCGGGCCCCACAGAATCATGGAGGACAGTCGGCCCGACTCAACCATTGATCGAAATGCAGCGCCGTCCGCAAGGAGATGCTTTTGCCCAACTACCTCGTCGAGATCCCGCGGTCGCATCCGTGCGGGAAGGGGCGCATCGGCGCGCTTAATCTCGTCGCGCTGAACTGCGAAGAGATCATCGTCTGACATCAGGCGTCGTCGCCAGCCTCCGCAGCGGCCCAGGCCTCTCGGACTGACGCGGCAATGTCAATTCCGAGTTCATCGAGTTGGATCTCGTCGACAAGGCTCGGAGAGCCTGTGAGCGGGTCTGCACCCGTCTGGGTCTTGGGGAACGGGATGATCTCGCGAATATTCGGTTCGTCTTGGAGGATGCTGACAAAGCGATCGATCCCGATAGCAAACCCAGCGTGAGGAGGCGTTCCGTAGCGAAGCGCTTCGAGGAACCACCCAAATCGAGTCTCGGCGTCGTCCGCAGAGATCCCCATGACTTCGAACACCTTCGCTTGAACCTCAGGATCGTGGATTCTCACCGACCCCGACCCCAGCTCTGATCCGTTCAGCACCAGGTCGTAGGCCTTGGACACTGCAGTTTCAGGCGAGTCAACCAGCTCTTCCAGACTGCCCGGCGCAGTGAATGGATGATGCGCCGGAGACAGCGATCCATCTTCGGCGACCTCAAAGACAGGGAAGTCAACGATGAAGGCAAACGAAAGGTCATCATTTCCTTTGGGCTTCCCGATTCGGAGGCGCAGTTCTCCGAGCACGTGACGCACGATCCGCACCGTGTCGGCGACTATCAGAAGCGTGTCACCGGGCGAAGCATCGAGTGCTGCAATGACCGCTGATTGCTCACCGTCGCTCAGGAACTTGGCTACGGGGGAACGGAGCGAGCCATCGTCCTCGACGACCATCCATACCAAACCCTTGGCTCCCAGCTCTTGTGCGTTGGAAACCAGCCCGTCCAGGCCAGAACGTGCAAGACCCAGGGCACCGCCGTTGATCCCACGCACCGCACCGTCGTCTGCGAGAACTCCTGCGAAGGCCTTGAACTCGGTGCCCCCGAATACTGAGGACAGATCAATTATCTCCATACCGAAGCGGAGATCAGGCTTGTCGCTTCCGAACCGATCCATCGCATCTGCGTACGTCAGACGCTGAATTGGCAGCGCCAAGTCTTCGCCTCGGAGATCCGACACGACGCGCGTCGCAACCTTCTCAAGGATCGCAAGCACATCTTCTTGCCCCCAGAACGAACCCTCAAAGTCCAGCTGGGTGAACTCCACCTGACGGTCGGCACGGAAATCCTCGTCCCGGTAGCACTTGGCTACTTGGTAGTAGCGCTCGATGCCGCCAATCATCAGCAGCTGCTTGAACAATTGCGGCGATTGCGGCAAGGCGTAGAAGTTCCCTTTTCGCAGGCGCGACGGCACGAGCATGTCCCTCGCACCCTCCGGTGTCGAGGCGATCAATGTGGGTGTTTCGACCTCCAGGAATGCTTCCTCATCGAGAACAGTCCTCATCGCTCTGATCGCCTTCGACCTCGCTCGGAGGTTGTCAGCCATCCGTCCGCGACGCATATCCAGGTAGCGGTACTGGAGGCGAAGCGATTCGTCGACATCAATGCGCTCGTCCAGCTGGAATGGCAGTGTCTCGGAAGGCGACAGAACCGTGAGCTTGGTTGCGACCACTTCGACATCACCGGTCGGAAGGTCAGTGTTGACCGTTCCCTCAGGGCGAGGCCTCACCAACCCGGTTACCTGTACACAGAACTCGAGCCTCAGTCCGTGCAGCACCTCCTCGGACGCGGGAGCGTCTTCTGGATTAGCCACCACCTGTACAACGCCCGAGGCATCGCGTAGGTCAAGAAAGATGACTCCACCGTGGTCGCGTCGCCGTGCGACCCAACCGGCAAGCACGACTTCGGTACCAGCATCGGCGGCCCGCAGCGTTCCTGAGCCCGCCGTCTTCATCAAGCTCGAAGCCATGTGTCGATCTCCTTCACTGCAATCAATTCTTGTTCCCCCGTGGCAAGGCGCTTGACCGTGACCGATCCTGCTTCCCACTCGGCTCCCACCACTATCGCCGCTGCCGCTCGTGTCCGATCTGCGTCCTTGAATTGGGCCTTGATAGGGCGAGCCCTGTCTGTCATGTCTGCACGCCATCCCGCCTCGCGAAGTTGAGACGTCAGCGTTCGTGCAACCGATCGATAGTCATCGGACGCTGCGACTACGAAGGCGTCGAGCAGCACTTCTGGGACCGCGGTGGTGGAGGCTAAGAGGATGCGATCTACACCCATTGCCAACCCGACACCCGGCGTTGGCTTGCCGCCAAGAACCTCGAACAGCCCATCGTACCGACCACCGCCTCCGACGCTGCTCTGTGCAGCCTCGTAGGACGTCGGCACGTACTCCCACACCGTTCGGTTGTAATAGTCGAGCCCGCGGACCATCGTGTGGTCCACAACGTATGGGATTCCCACCGTGTCCAAACCAGCCCTGACGGCTGCAAAGTGCTCTGCCGCCGCTGCTCCGATGAAGTCGAGAGGGATCGGCGCACCGATGACAATCGCGGCGTCCGCCTTGGAATCGAGGATCCGCATCGGATTGGTGGTGATCCGCTTCTGAGCGTCCGGTGAGAGCTCTTCTCGTCGGGACTCAAGGAAGGCGATCAGCGCCTCCTCATACTCCTTGCGATCTGCTGGATCGCCGATGGAATTCACTCGCACTTCGATGTCAGAAACACCCATCGCGGCGAGGTAGCGGTAGCCGAACTCGATGACCTCTACGTCCGCCTCCGCAGAGTCGGAGCCGAGATACTCGATTCCGGCTTGGTAGAACTGACGATTCCGGCCCTTCTGCGGCCGTTCATACCTGAACATGGGCCCCCAGTACGAACCCTTGAAACGCGTCGGCACCCCTCCGGCTTGGATTGCGGCCCTCACCACTGACGCGGTTGCCTCCGGCCGCAGGGTGATCGGTCGGCCGCTCTTGTCCTCAAACGAGTACATCTGCTTCTGGACGACCTCGGTGTCGCCACCGACACCCCGTGTAAACACCTCTGTGTCCTCGAACATCGGTGTGAGGGTCAATCCATATCCGAATCGCTCACACATGTCATCGAAGACCCGGTGTGCGTCCCTCCAGACTTGGGATTCCGGAGGGAGGATGTCTTCTGTGCCCTTTGGGCGACGGAAGCTGTTCACAGGAGCTCCTGGAGAAAGGGATTGTGGCTGCGTTCGGCGGCAAGAGTAGTGCTCGGCCCGTGGCCCGGAAGAACTCTCGTGTCCTCTGGCAGCGGCATGATTTCATCAGCCATCGATCGCATCAGCGTCGGATAGTCACCACCCGGAAGATCCGTGCGGCCGATCGAACCGAGGAAGAGCTGATCTCCAGAGAAGAGCACCCCCTCATCTTCCAGAAAGAAGCAACAGTGACCGGGCGAGTGGCCCGGTGTGAACAGCACGTCGAACCGCTGCCCAGCGAGATCGAGCGTCGACCCACCAGCAAGCGGCTCAAACGATGTGTTGACCACAGCGCCGTCCACATCGCCGAACTGCGCGCCGAGAAGTGCCCGGATCTGCTCTCTTGGATGCCTTGCCATATCGACGTCGTCAGGGTGGAGATAAGCGGACACCGTCGGTGATGCAACCTCATCAACTCCACCGACATGATCTATGTGTCCATGCGTGATCAACAGCGCTACCGGGGTGAGGTCATGGGCCGCAAGAAGCTGCCCGATACCCGTCGGATCCGGAGGAGCATCGACGACCACGGCTGCTGAACCGCGCCCATCGGCAATCACATACGTATTCGTCTGGAAGTGCCAAAGAGGAACGGACTCGATAAGGGTCATAACGTGACGATAGGTGGCAGCGGCTAGAGAACGAGTCTGTAGGCGTCGTAGACGCCGTCGACCAACCGCAGACCGTTGAGCAACGTGTCAAGCGAATCTCGATCGGACAGCTCGATCTCGTACCGCAGCAATGCGATGCGGTCCCGTCCGGTTACTGAAGACGATGCATGAATAAGGGCCCCAAAATCCGAAAGAGCCGCGGTGACGTCACGCAGCAGCTTCGAGCGATCGAGTGCTTCAACCTGGATCCAGACGTAGAAGGTGCTGGTCTGCTCAGCTGCCCATGCAACATCAACCATGCGCTCGGTGCGCTCCTTCAGTGCACCGATGTTGGAGCAATCGGCCCGATGAACCGACACCCCTCGGCCCACGGTCACAAACCCAACGATGTCATCGCCTGGGACAGGGCCACAGCACTTTGCCATCCGAACCAGCATGTCCTCAAGACCCTCGACGACTACGTCGCCCGAAACTCTCGAGCGTCGCTTGTGAGGGGTCGGCAGCCTTTCAGCTCGAACAGCCTCTGCCGACTCTTCGGGGCGAAGTCTTCTGGACACACGTTGGGCGACAGTCGACGGGCTTGTTCTGCCTTCGCCAACTGACACATACAACCGGTCGATGCTGTCGAACCCGAAGTCGATCGCAACCTGGGCGAGTTCATCCTCAACTTGGTTTACGGGAAGGCTGTCCCTGCGCATTGCTTCAACAACGGCGTCGCGACCTTCGGTGAGCGCGTTCTCCCGACGCTCCCTAGTGAACCAAGCTTTGATCTTTGAGTTTGCCCGAGAGGACTTCACGAAATCGAGCCAGTCTCGTGAAGGGTGCGCATCTTGCGACTTTGACGTCTGGATCTCGACAATGTCACCGGACTCGAGTTCCGTTGATAGCGGGACAAGCCTGCCGTTCACCTTTGCGCCCGTGCATCGGTGACCGACGTCCGTGTGGACGCGGTACGCAAAATCAACCGGCGTCGCGCCCTTCGGGAGGGTCTTGACATCGCCGTTCGGCGTAAGTGCGAACACCTCGTCCTGATACAGATCCAGCTTCAGGTTCTCGAGGAACTCCGTTGGGTCTTCGGTGTCGTCGTGCACATCGCTGATGTCGTGCAGCACAGGCATCTCGCCTGGTGATTCGCCATCTTCCTTGTACCGCCAATGAGCGGCGATTCCACTCTCCGCACGTTCGTGCATCTCCTGGGTGCGGATCTGCACCTCGAGTGCCTTGCCATCGGGACCGACCACGGTTGTGTGGAGCGACTGATAGAAATTGAACTTCGGCATTGCGATGTAGTCCTTGAACCGACCTTGGATCGGAGGCCACATCGTGTGCACGAGTCCCAGAACGCCGTAGCAGTCTCGAAGATCGTCGACGATGACGCGGATGCCGATCAGGTCGTGGATCTCTTCGAACGCAAGACCGGAAGCCACCATCTTGCGGTAGATCGAGTAGAGGTGCTTCGGTCGTCCGGTGATCGAGGCGTGGATGCCAGCGTCTGCCAGAACCTTGGATAGATCGTCGATAACGTGTTCAATGTCGTCGGCTCGCTCAGGCGATCGACGCATAACGGCTTCCTCGATCTCCGCCTTCGGTCCCGGATACAACACCCCGAAACAGGTTTCCTCCATTTCGTGCTTGATCTCTTGCATACCGAGACGGTGTGCAAGTGGCGCATACACGTCCAGTGTCTCTGAAGCGACCCTCTGCTGTTTCTCCAGAGGCAAAGGTCCCAGAGTCCGGATGTTGTGTGTCCGGTCGGCAAGCTTGATAACGATCACCCGGATGTCCTTCGCCATTGCGACAGCCATCTTGCGAATGGTCGCCGCTTGTGCGAGTTCTCTGGATGAGAACTTGATCCTGTCGAGCTTGGTAACGCCATCTATCAGCAGTGCGACTTCGGCGCCGAATCGCTTCTCGGCATCTATGAGGGTGAGCTCAGTGTCCTCTACCGTGTCGTGCAGCAGTGCTGCTGCGATCGTTCCCGAATCCATCCCGTAGCCAGCAAGAATCTCGGCCACCGCGATTGGGTGAACGATGTACGGATCACCGGTTGCTCTCGATTGCCCGGCATGGACCTCTGATGCGACCACATATGCATCTCGGATGAGCGCATCGTCCCCATCAGGGTGTGTAGACAGGTACGACGCGACGAGGTCCTCGACCATTTCATCTGGGGTACGTCCGCGAACGGCAGGATCGGTGAACGCTGTCCCAGAAACGGTCTCATCGCTCTCGTCGACCGTTGTCGCATCCATGCGCGGAGCTTACCGGCGCTTTCGCCTTTGCTTGGGCGGCTTGGCACCCGCAACTGTGCCAGGCGCAGCAGTCCGTGGCGCCTCTTCAGCAACAGTCTCCGGCTCCTCTTCGTCGCCCTTCTCGGCGCGGCGTCTACGTCGCTCCCACTCCGGCTCACGTTCCTTCCACATCGCCAGAACAGGCGATGCCACAAACAGCGAGGAGTAGGTACCAATTGCGATGCCGATGAACAGCGCAAGAGCGAACTCCTTGAGCGTCTCCGCTCCGATGGCGAGGAATCCAACCAGCAACAACGAACCGACAGGCAGGAGGGACGTCAGCGAGGTGTTGATCGACCGCATGAGCACCTGATTCATCGACAGGTTGATGACTGCCGAAAACGTTGCGCGCGGCTGTGCGTCACGGACATTCTCCGTCACCTTGTCAAACACGACCACGGTGTCGTACAGCGAATAGCCAAGAATGGTGAGCACGGCGATGATCGTCGACGGCGTGACGACGAACCCAATCAGCGCATAGATGCCACCGGCAATGATCAGATCGTGGAACAGAGCCGTAAGGGCAGCCACAGCCATCTTCCACTCGAATCGCCAAGCAATGAACGCTGAGACGACAATGAGGAAGACCACGAGGGCTTGTATCGCTTTGCGAGTGACTTCTGCGCCGAACGTTGGCCCAACGGCTGACACGTTGGCGTCGTTGACATCTGCGCCTGCAGCGTCGGCAACAGCTCCGACCAGCTCGTCCTGCTCATCCGGACTCAGCTCCTCGGTTTGCACTTGGACAAAACCGTCGCTCGTTGTTTGAACCCTCGCATCGGCGTATCCAACAGCTCTTAGATCTGCTCGGATCTCCTCGACTGTGGCATCGGCCTTGTTCTCAACCGTGACGATTACGCCACCCGTGAAGTCGATGCTGAGATTGAATGGCTTCACGACCATGATCAGAAGCGAGGCAACGACGAGAACCGCCGAGACGATCAGGGTTTTCTGGCTTGCGGCAATGAAGTCGAACTTGGTCTCGCCTCGGTACATCTTTGAGAAGACGCTCATGACGACACCTCCTCGACTTCAAGCTCTTCGGTTTTGCCGCCGCCCATTGCTCCGCGTATCGAAAAGGCCCCGCCATCACCGAGTCGGCCGCGACCCATCAGGAATGCGGCGGGTCTGGTGTAGAAGTACGCAACTGCAACATCAATGACGGTTGCTAGACCCAGCGTGAGGGCGAAACCCTTCACCTGGCCGACTGCGAGGGCGTAGAGGAGCACCGCCGCAAGGAAGGTGACTGTGTCGCCCTTCAGAATCGTGCTGAAGGCTGAATCGAACGCATGGCTGATGGCTGGTCGTAGACCGCGGCCGTGCCTGAACTCTTCTTTCGTTCGCTCGAAGTACACGATGTACGAGTCAGACGTGATACCTATCGACACCACCACACCCGTGACCCCGGCAAGGGTCAGCGTCGTGCCGTTGACCTCGCCGAGCAGGATGATCGCTCCAACCAGGTACGAGCCAAAGACCGACAATCCGACAACTGAGATGATGCCAAGCGCCCGGTAATACATCAGCATGTAGATCGCGACGAGTGTGAGCCCAAACAGACCCGCGATGAGACCTGCTCGAAGCGAGTCTTCACCCAGGGACGCCGAGATCGACTCGACCCGCTCACGTTCGAATGTGGTTGGCAAGGCGCCGTATCTCAGCAGAGCGGCAAGAGCCTCGGCTTCCTGTTGGGCGTTCTCCGCGCCGCCGACGGTGATGATCACCGCGTCAGGATCGAGACCTTCACCTGCGGGAACGTCTACTGCAATCTGCGGTGCAGAAAACACGTCACCGTCAACCACAATCGCCATCGACCGCCGAGGATCACCAGCCGGGTAGAGCGAGAGATAGGCGGTCGACTCCTGAAACTTTGCTCCGCCCTCTTCGGTGAATTCAGGGACCACGACCCACTGGCCGCCGATCCCCTGGGAACTGAACTGCGCTGATGCATCTGAGATGTCAGAACCCGTCGGGAACGAGACGACGGTTCCGTCCTGGAACAAAACGTCGCTACCACCAACCTCGTACACGAGGGCTCCGTCACGCTCTTCGAGGTACGAGCGGAATCTGATGTTGTCCTCGATCGAGATACCTGTCTCGAGGTCAACCTCGTTGACTGACTGCAAAATCGGATCGACCGTGGGATCGCCATCAGGGAAGGTTGAAGCTGGATCCGTAAGTACCGGCGATTCGATGAACTGGCCAAGCACGGGACGGAAGGACAGCTGCCCGGTTGTTCCAACGGCCTGGAGCGCCCGCTCGCGGTCCTCGACGCCCGGAAGCTGCACCACGATCGCACGTTCGCCTACAACCGCTACCTCTGGCTCCTGTACGCCACCGATGTTTTCGATCCTGAGCCGCATGATGTCGGCTGCGGTTTCGAGGGTTGCGGTATCTGTGCCTTCTGGTGCCACAAGGGTGACGGCGAATCCACCTTGAAGATCAAGCCCGAGCTTTGGTGCCCAGCCGACGGCAAGCATGGTTGCGACACTGCCCCACGCAAGCGCGCAGGTAATGATCAGCGTGATCCATGCTCTCTTGCGAGTCACGAATCTTCGTCCGAGATCCGCTCCGCGACTGCACGCTTCACAACTCGCATCCGCTGGCCACCAATGTCGATCGTGAAGACGTCGTCTTCCTCATCGACAACGGTTCCGATGATGCCACCGATCGTCCGCACTTCGTCGCCAACACCGATGTCCGACCGCATGGCCTCCATCTTCTTCTGCCTGCGACGCTGCGGAAGGATGAGCAATACGTAGAAGAGGCCACCGAGGATGACCAACGGGAGAATGAAAGCAAGCGCACCACCGGACGAACCGGATTCCTGCGCGATGATCAGCTGCATTGCGATTGAAAACAAGGGATGCCTCCGTAGGTGGGTGGTTCCCGAGAACGGGCAGGATGCTAGCCGTCGAACTCCGCAAACCGACCCTCCTACGACTGGCGGGTGTGCATCCTCCGGTTGATTACATCCTCCCGCCAGACATCGAATGAGCCCGAGTTGATGTGTTCTCGGATGTCCGCCATGAGCCGATAGGTGTAGGTGAGGTTGTGCAACGTGAGCAGCCTCTGGCCGAGAAGCTCCTTCGTGTTGTGGAGGTGTCGCAGATATGCGAGCGAATACCGTCGGCAGGCAACGCACACACAGTCGGCCTCCAGCGGCGAGCTGTCATCGGCCCACTCGGCTCGCTTAATCGAAACATCGCCATTTCGGGTCAACGCCTTGCCGTGGCGGGCAAGCCGAGTTGGCAGAACGCAGTCGAAGAGATCGATGCCACGCGCAACCGCATCAAGGAGGCCCTCTGTGTCACCGAGCCCCATGACGTAGCGAACCGCGCTGCTGGGTAGTTCAGGAATCGATGCGTTGAGTGCCACTGCCCTTTCGGCGGAGGTTTCTCCAACAGCCAGCCCGCCGATACCAAATCCGGGAAACCCGATGTTCGCTGTCTGCCGAGCAGATTCCCTGCGCAGGCCGGGATCCGCCCCCCCTTGGATGATCCCGAAGAGCGCTCGGTCCTGTCGCGCTTTGGCGGCCTTCGACCGCTCAGCCCAGCGGAGCGAGTGGAGCATCGCGCGTTCGGCCTCTGCGTGCGACGCTGGAAGTGCAACAGGAACATCCAGAACCATCGCAATATCCGATCCAAGTGCTTCTTGAACCTCCACACTGCGTTCAGGCGAGAGCTCCACAATGGAGCCGTCGTAGCTAGAGCGGAACGTCAGCGCATCCTCGCCAATCTTCGGCTTGAGACTGAGGACTTGATACCCGCCGGAGTCAGTGAGGATGGGTCCTTCCCAGGCCATGAACCCGTGCAGTTCGCCTAGCTGCTCGACGATGGCTTCCCCTGGTTTGAGCATCAGGTGGTAGGTGTTGGCGAGAACGATGTCCGCTCCCAGGCGAGTCAGATCCTCCGTGTCCAGCGTTCGCACAGTTGCACGAGTGCCCACCGCCATGAAGTTCGGTGTCGGGACATCGCCATGAGGCGTGTGCATCACGCCCGTGCGTGCATCACCGTCTGAGCTATCGAGAGTCCATGAGACCGGATCGGTCATCGCTCAATCTCGATGAACATTGCATCTCCGAACGAAAGAAACCGCAGCTCCGAATCAATCGCGTCCTGGTAGAGCTCCCTCCACTCATCTCCGAGGAAGGCAGAGATCATCACCAGCAGTGTCGTCTGTGAGGCATGGAAGTTGGTGATCATGGCATCGACCACCTTCGCCTCGTAGCCGGGAGTAATGAACAGATCCGTCGATCCAGCATATGGCTCAACCAGTCCGTTCTGAGATGCAGCTGACTCGAGTGAGCGGACGACGGTAGTTCCCACAGCGATGACTCGACCACGGTCCTCCCGGGCAGATGCGACCGCAGCGACCGCGTCTGCATCAACCGTGACCCTTTCGGAATGCATTTCGTGATCCCGTATGTCCCCTGCAGCCATGGGGCGGAATGTATCGATCCCGACTTCGAGATCCACGCTTGCGAAATCAACTCCTCCGGCAGCGAGAGCATCTACCAGCTCAGGGGTGAAGTGCAGCGCCGCAGTGGGCGCAGCTGCCGATCCGAGCTGGTCAGCGAAGATCGTCTGGTACCGCTCGGCATTCGTCAGCACACCGGAGAAGTACGGCGGGAGGGGCACCTGCCCGTGTTGCTCCACAAATGACTCGATATCGGTACCCGGCTCGAAGATCACCGTTGCCACCCCATGTACGGGATCGCTGACGAGCTGCATCGTGCGACCACCGACATCAATCTGCTCACCAGTCCGCAGTCGTCGTGAGGGGCGAAGCAGCGCTTCCCATCTCGTGTCATCGATGCGCTTCACGAGAAGGGCCTCGACCCTTCCACCGGTTCCGCGTCGCACGCCCTCGATCCTTGCGCTCCTCACTCGGGTGCGATTGACCACGAGAAGGTCATTCGGCTGCAGGAGAGAGCCGAGATCCGAGAATCGCACGATCTGTTTCGTGGATGCGACGAGAAGTCGAGAGGAGTCTCGTGGCTCAATCGCCGACTGGGCGATCAGATGGTCCGGTAGCTCGTATGCGAAATCGATTGCCTGCATTCGAGGAGCGTACGCCTAGAGCAGCGTCCCCTGATCTCGATCGCTGTTGGCCTCGACACCGAGGTGGTGATACCCGCGTTCCGTTGCGATCCGACCCCGCGGTGTTCGCTGCAGGAAGCCCTCCAGGATCAGGAACGGTTCGTACGCATCTTCAACCGTCTCCGGATCCTCGCCTACGGCTATTGCAAGTGTTGAGAGCCCAACGGGCCCACCATTGAATTTGACGATGACCGCCTCCAGAATCGCGCGGTCGACCTTGTCGAGTCCAAGCTCATCGACTTCAAACACCTCCAACGCACGGTCAGCAACGTCGGCATCAATGCTTCCATCCGCTCGGACGTCTGAGTAGTCGCGGACACGACGAAGAAGACGATTTGCGATCCGCGGTGTCCCTCGTGAACGGCGCGCTATTGCATTGCACCCCTCGTCCGTCACCGTTGTAGACAGAAGGTCGGCAGACCGGCGAACGATCGCTGCGAGGTCATCCGGTCCGTAGTAATCAAGCCTTGCCACGTAGCCGAACCGGTCCCGTAGAGGTGGTGCAACCCGCCCGACTCTCGTTGTCGCTCCAATGAGAGTGAAATCGGGCAGATCGATCTTGATCGAACGTGCTGCGGGCCCCTTTCCAACAACGATGTCCAACTGTCCGTCTTCCATAGCTGGGTAGAGCACCTCCTCGACCTGGCGTGGCAACCGATGAATTTCATCGATGAACAACACATCACCGTGTTCGAGGTTGGTGATGACGGCTGCGAGGTCACCGGGCCTGTCAAGCGCCGGTCCAGAGGTCGACCGAAATGACGCACCCATCTCTGCGGCAATAATCGCTGCAAGGCTCGTCTTGCCGAGACCCGGTGGCCCGGAGAAGAGGATGTGATCGACAGATTCTCCCCTGCCGTGAGCGGCCTCGGTGAGGATCGAGAGTCGTTCCTTCAGTGCCTCTTGACCGACGAACTCTTCGAGCCGTTTGGGACGCAGACCAACATCGAGTTCGATGTCCTCCGGCGTTTGGGCTGTGGTGAGAAGCCCCTCTTCACGCATTTGTCATCCCTTGGCTTTGCCGAGTTCTTTCAACGACACTCGGACCATGTCTTCCACGGTCATGTCGGCGGGCAGTGAAGCGAGCGTACCCCTGATCTCCTCAGGCGAGTACCCAAGACCGGTGAGAGCCTCCCTTACCTCGGAAAGCGGACCCGATGCAGAGATGTCACCGTCGGCGATGTCCATCTTCGGTTTGAGCTCGAGCAGGAGCTTCTGAGCGCTCCGCTTTCCTATGCCGGGAACATCGGTGAGTGCAGGAATGTCATCGCTTCTCACGGCCACACGGAGCTGCTCGTAGGTGAGCGTCGAAAGGATCGCGAGTGCCACCTTCGGGCCGACTCCCGACACCCCCAACAGGGTGTGGAATAGGTCTTTGTCAGCTACTGAGTCGAATCCGTAGAGGCTCAGCTGATCCTCGCGCACGTACAGGTAGGTGTGGAGCACAACCGCCTCGCCGAGGCCGGGAAGTTCCGCAAGTGTTCGCGGCGTTACGGCGATGTCGTAGCCCACACCGTTCACATCGACGACGACTCGCTCTGGTCCTCGCTCAACGATGGTGCCGGTCAGCCTTCCGATCATGAGGCATCCCTTCTCGCCGGAGATGACGCGTGCTGGGTGTGGCACAGTGCGACGCCGAGTGCGTCGGCGACATCAGCCGGGCCCGAAACCGATCCCAACCCAAGACGCATCGCCACCACGGCTTCGACTTGGTCCTTGCCAGCGCTCCCGTTTCCGGTGATCGCCATCTTCATCTGAGACGGGGAGTACTCGGACACATCAACCCCGCGATCTGCAATGGCCGCCATCAGCACACCAGACGCTCTGGCTACGGCCATCGCCGTATTGCGATTTCGGTTGACGAAGACCTGCTCAATCGCAGCGGCGTCAACGGGGTGCTCGTCGAGTACTGAGAGGATGTCGGTCTGGAGTTCGACGAGTCGGTATGCAACCGGTATCGAGGGGTCGGTACGAATTACGCCAGCCGCAACGGCGCGTTCGGTGCCTGCCAGCACTTCAACTACTCCGTAGCCGGTGCGCGTGAGACCTGGATCGATTCCGAGAACGAACATGTGTTCGACACGTTAGTGGTAGCTGACCCTCAAACCAAGACTTCCGCTCACAGCGAGCGAACTACTCCAACGACGCAAACACTTCGTCGGGTATGTCGAAGTTGGCGAAAACGGCCTGCACATCATCGAGGTCTTCGAGCGCATCGACCAGCCGGAGAACCTTTGGGGCTGTTGCCACATCGACGGCGATCGAAGTTGAGGGAAGGTATGTGACGTCGCTCGACTCGATGGCCACGTCCGCCGCTTCGAGCTCCCTTCTCACGCCCTGTAGGTCAGCCGGAGCCGACACTATCTCCCACTGTTCTCCATCGGCCGAAACATCCTCGGCTCCCCCTTCGAGGGCCGCCATCATGACCGTGTCCTCGTCGCCAACGGCCAGAATGTGGCCCTTTTGCTCGAAGAGGTATCCAACGGAGCCAGGTTCGCCAAGATTGCCACCGTTCTTGGTGAATGCTGCTCGGACCTCGGATGCAGCGCGGTTGCGGTTGTCGGTGAGGATCTGAACATAGAGCGCCACACCGCCGGGTGCGTATCCCTCGTAGAACGACTCGACGTACGCGACTCCGTCGACATCCCCACTGCCGCGTGCAATGGCTCGGTCGATGTTGTCCTTCGGGACCGAGTTGTCTTTTGCCTTCTGTACTGCGGTGGCCAGAGTCGGGTTTGCCGAGATATCGCCGCCACCGTTTCTCGCGGCTGACTCGATTCCTTTGATCAGCTTGGCAAAGAGCTTCCCGCGCTTGGCGTCCTGACGGCCCTTGCGGTGCTTGATGTTGGCCCATTTTGAATGTCCGGCCATCGAAATCTCCTCAGTGGTCGTCGACCAGGCTCACAAGCATCTCGTGCAGCCGTGTGTCGCCAGTCAACTCCGGGTGAAATGAGGTCGCAAGAATACGACCCTGACGCACCAACACAGGATGAGATCCCTCCTCGTCCTCGACGGATGCAAGAACATCGACCTCTCCCCCAACCTTTGCGATCCACGGTGCGCGAATGAAGACTGCATGCATCGGCTCGTCGATACCCACGACGTCGAGCGATGCTTCGAATGAATCGAGCTGCCTACCGAAGGCGTTCCTTCGTACGGTCGCATCGAGGACACCCAGTTGCGGTTGATCGTGTTCGACTGTCGAGGACGCCAGGAAGATCATCCCCGCACATGTGCCAAGCATGGGCATCCCATTCTCGGCAGCGATGCGGAGCGGATCGATCAACCCGTAGAGCGAGGCCAGGCGTCCGATCGTCGTCGACTCACCACCGGGAAACACCATTGCATCGACCTCGGAGAGCTCTTCGGGCGTCCGAACCTCAGCGCAGACGACGCCGAGCGACTCCAGCATTGCGATGTGTTCTCGGAAGTCTCCCTGCAGAGCAAGGACGCCGACCTTCATGACCCGCGAAGCTGCATGAGCTCCGTGTCGGGAAGCGTGTCAATATTGATCCCGACCATCGCTGCGCCGAGATTCTTCGACACCTTGGCGATCTTTTCTGGGTCCTTGTAGAACGTGGTGGCTTCGACGATTGCTGCAGCGCGCACATCGGGGTCACCGGACTTGAAGATGCCGGACCCGACGAAGACGCCGTCACAACCGAGCTGCATCATCAGCGCAGCATCGGATGGTGTGGCGATACCGCCTGCAGCAAAGTTCACGACCGGCAAGGCTCCTGACTCAGCCACTTCCTTGACCAGGTCGTACGGCGCTCTCAGTTCCTTGGATGCGTTCATGATTTCGTCCGGCCCGAGGGTTGTGAGGTTTCTGATCTGGGTGGTCATCATGCGCATGTGCTTCACAGCCTCGATGACATTACCGGTTCCCGGCTCGCCCTTTGTGCGGATCATTGCTGCACCTTCACCGATGCGACGAAGCGCCTCACCAAGGTCCTTCGCACCGCACACGAATGGCACGGTGAAACGATGCTTATCAATGTGGTTGTCATCGACCGGCGACAGCACTTCTGACTCATCGATGTAGTCAACGCCAAGCGACTCGAGCACCTCAGCTTCGACGAAGTGGCCGATCCGTGACTTCGCCATGACCGGGATGGAAACCGAGTTGACGATCTCCTCCACCTTCGCCGGGTCCGCCATCCGGGCAACACCACCGTGAGCCCTGATGTCAGCGGGCACCCGCTCGAGCGCCATTACTGCGCACGCACCGGCCTCTTCTGCGATCCTTGCCTGCTCAGCGTTCACAACGTCCATGATGACGCCGCCTTTGAGCATCTCGGCCAAACCGCGCTTGACCGTATCGGTTCCGTGTTGGGGTGTCGTTGCCATCTCAGTGTCCCTGCTCGAAGAAGCACAGATTCTACAGGAGGAGCAGTGCCCTTACGCGCCGTGTCTGATGATCGCATCCTCGTACGCATCGATGTATGCCGCAGCTACCTTGGATCCGTCGAATCGCTCGACTCGCTTGAGCGCAGCTTCGGCAAGTTCAGTGCGCATCGCAGTGTCGTTCAGTAGATCTCCAACGGCCTCGCCGAGCCCCTCCGCATCTCCTGGTGCGACCATCCGGCCGGCGTCGCCAAGCACCCTGGCAAATGCCGGAAGGGCCGAAGCTACGACCGCGCACCCTGACGCCATGCCTTCGGCGACCACGATTCCGAATGACTCGCCGCCAAGATTGGGGGCGACATACACCGAGCTTTCGGAGAGGATGCGGTACTTCTCCTCGCCACTGACCCGTCCTAGGAATTCCACGCCGTCGATGATGTCCGGTCGCTCCGCTCCCACCACGTTCAGGTGCGCGGTCGGGTGCCGAGCCAGCACTTGGGGCCAGGCTTCGAGAATGACGTCCAATCCCTTCCGTGGATCATCGCGGCCAAGGAATAGCACCGAACCGTCAGTCTTTGCGGCGGCGCTGTAGTCGCTGAGATCGACGCCATTGGGGATGATGCGGATGTCTGGGAGCCAATCCACCGTGGATTCGGCCACAGGGCTGACTGCGGTGATCACATCGAGACGGCTCGCGACCAGCCGCACCAAGGGCTTGCCGAGACGCAGTCCAGCTCTTGTCGCTCCGGAAGCGTCTGCATGAAATGTCCCGACCGTCGGCTTCTCTTTGATCCTGGTGGCTGCGAGTGAAACAACGGGCATCAGCGGCTCGTGGATGTGGACGACATCCGCTTCGGCAACGGCCTCCTTGACCTTCCGTGCGACCCGCGGATCGATTGCAACAGGCACGGCGCTCTTGTTTGCAGGAATGACCATCGTCGATCCAAGCAGGACTGACCCCTCCGGACCGCTGGTTCCTGGACCGATCAGGGTTGCATCGTGCCCAGCACTCTCCAGCCACCCAACGAGCCGTTCGGCTTGGTCCTGCACCCCACCTGGCATCCCGAGGTCGTATGGGCAAATGATCGCGACGTTCATTCGTCGTCCTCGACAAGGTCGGCATCTGTTGGCCAGTTTGGCTGAAAGAGGTGCCACTGGTCAGGTGCTTCTCTGATGATGTCCTCGAGTTCACGAGCGAAATGTTGGACCCCGAGGGCGATGCGTTCCTCACGTGTCTCGGCTTGGGGCACATCGACACGATCATGGACCACAATGCGATGCCCCGCTCCCTCTTTGAAATATGCTCCGACGGGAAAGAGATCTGCCCCTGTCAGAGCGGCGAGTGCGACCGGGCCTGCTGGCATCTGTGCCGGTTCGCCAAAGAAGTCGGCTTCGATTCCTCGCCCCGTTACATCTCGATCAGCCACGAGCGCTATTGCACCACCCTCTTTGAGGATCCTGATCAGCTTGCGGGTTCGATTGGAGTCGGAGGTGAGGATGATTTCGATTCCGAAGCCGTTTCGGACGTCAATGAACCAGTCGGTGATCATCTGATTGGGAAGGTGCTCGGCGACAGCGACGACGGGAGTGCCGATTTGCTCAGCGATCACGCCGGCCACCTCCCAATTCCCGATATGCGGAAGAGCAAAGATGCGCGGCCGTCCTTCGGCGATGGCATCTTCGACCGGTTCGAAGTTCACCCGGTCGATGCCATCGATGATGAACTGCCGACGCCTCGGTCGGAACCAGAACGTCTCGGCCCAGTATCGACCGTAGGAGCGGTACATCCCTCGAACCGCTTCATGAACCGTCTCGTCGGATGCATCTGGCCCAAGAACCCGCCGCATGTGCGACTCAAGCAAGGGATACCTTGCGGACTTCCGACCGGCTGCCCAATCTCCACCTCGCTCGCCGATCCACCGAACCCAGGGTTCAGGGAACAGGCCGAAGATTCCGGCGGCAATCCGGAAGGGGATGTACCCGAGAAGATCCTTCACTAGTCGAGCTGTTGCCAGGTTCGACGAATCCTCTGGATGACCGTAAATCCTGTCAAGATCACAAACACCCACAGAAGCGGCTCGAGCAGTCGATCAGCACCGAGGCCAACGATCATCGTTCCGATCAGGATGAGGATCATGCGCTCGGCACGACCCATCCATCCGCCGGTGCCTTCAAGACCGGCAAATTCTGCTTTGGCTCGCACGTATGGGACGAGGAGCGAGAATGCGAGCGCAACGATACAGAGGACCAATAGTCGCGGTTCAGCCCGCAAGTACACAGAAAGCCCGACCCAGATCGCGATTTCTCCGAAGCGATCAGACATCGTGTCGAGGAAGGCACCCTTGGCGTCTGCCGTGCCGAGTTTGCGAGCGAGCGGGCCGTCAAGCGCATCCAGCGCAACGCCGAATCCTGCGGTAAGTCCCCCCCAGAACAGGAAGCCAGATGCGATCAGCGCGGCACCACCAACAGTGACCAACAAACCGATCACGGTTATGGCCGCGGGAGTGAACCCCATCTTCGCAAGTCCTGCGGCGATCGGTTCGAGAATGGGGGCAGCCTTCTTGCGGCCCTTGAGATCGATCAAAGAAGCTCCTTGTGGCGCAAAAAGGTAGCACAGACGGGACCCCCTCCACCCACGGCTACAATCGGTATCAGTCTCCACTGTCCCGGCTGCCGTAGTGGTCAGCCGATTCGGGACTACCGCGGATCGACGAAACGAAAGGGTCACCTGGGATGAGCGAACAGAAAGCAAGGCTGGAATTAGGAGCCGAACCGTTCGATCTGAGCGTGTACGACTCCACTCTGGGGCAGCCCGGTATCGATGTTCTGAAGCTTCGCGCAAGCACCGGTCACGTGACCTTCGACCCAGGATTCGGGAACACCGCTGCGGCCCGCTCGACGATCACCTATATCAACGGTGGCGAGGGCGTGTTGCTGTATCGGGGTTATCGCATCGAAGATCTAGCGAGCCAGTGTTCGTTCCTCGAAGTTGCCTATCTACTGATCTATGGCGGCTTGCCGAACGCAGAAGAGCTAGCGCAATGGGAACACGACATCGCCCATCACTCTCTGCTCAACGAGGAGATGCGTTCGTTCTTCGATGCCTTCCCTCGACGAGCCCATCCAATGGCTGTGCTTTCGTCCGCGACCAATGCGATTTCGACCTTCTACGACGTGTACCGACGTCCCATGCGAGCCTCTGAGGTTGATTCAGGCGCACGAACTTTGATCGCAAAGTTGCCAACTGTTGCGGCGTGGGCCTACAAGAAGTCGATTGGTGAGCCGTACGTGTACCCGCAGGTCCAGTACTCGTACGTTGAGAATTTCCTCCGCATGATGTTTGACACACCGATCCAGGACGTCGAGATCGACCCTGCGGTAGTAAGAGCGCTCAACGTGCTGCTGATTCTTCATGCCGACCACGAGATGAACTGCTCGACCTCAACAGTGCGAGGGGTCGGTTCGTCACGAGCCAACATGTTCACCAGTGTCGCTGCCGGCATGGGCGCCCTCTGGGGTCCACTTCATGGAGGTGCGAACCAAGCGGTCATCGAGATGCTTCAGGCAATCCACGACGACCCGGACGCCACCATCGAGTCGACGATCGCCAGAGCCAAGGACAAGGACGACGGCTTTCGGCTCATGGGCTTTGGGCACCGGGTCTACTCGAACTACGACCCAAGAGCGGTCGTCCTGCGAGACTTTGCTGCGGATGTTCTGACATCGATGAACCGCGACGACCCGCTCCTTGAGATTGCGCAGCAACTCGAAGAGGCGGCTCGGGCTGACGACTACTTTGTAGAGCGCAACCTCTTCCCGAACGTCGATTTCTACTCCGGCATCATTTTCCGGGCGTTGGGCTTCCCTCTGCGGATGTTCACCGTGCTCTTTGCGATCGGAAGGCTCCCAGGCTGGATCGCTCATTGGATGGAAATGAACACCGATCCAGAAACTCGCATCATGCGGCCTCGGCAGCTCTACATCGGAGAGATGGAGCGAGCCCTCCCACCATTGGCAGAGCGGTAGTCCTTACGGGGCGTCGACTGGTTCCTCGTAGAGGCCGGTTACTTCACCAGTCATCGCATCGACCGTGACCAATGCCTGATGGTCTGGCGATGGCGTGTCTGCAAACACGAGTATCTGCCACACAGGCTTCGCAAGAAGGCCTCGGTAGCCAAGCGTCGCTGAGCCGTGACCCACCGCAAACGACGTTTCAGCCGATGCGATCCTGATCGCATCCATGTCGGTGACCGTCATTTTCCAGGCAGAAATGAACTGCAGGCCAGCAAGCAATGCGAGCACGCCAACTGCAGTGACCCACATCTCAGAAACGCCAGCAGCAAGGGTGAGCAGCGCTGCGACGACCGCCATTGCTGCGTATACGAGACCAGCGTTCCGACGCCTCCGGGTGTCGAGCACCCTGAAGGGTCGGACGTCTGAGTGGGTCGGCTCGAAAGCCTGCCCGTCGGTCACGTTGTCTACTCGGACAATGCGCCGGCGACGGCGTCAGTGTCGATCGGTTCGTCACCGCGCCTCCGGTGCCAACGGTCCCAAACAATGAGCATGCTCGGCAGCACAAGAACCGCTGCGATGAGTGCGAGAAGGATCGTGTATGCGATCACGAAACCAAACTGCCGGAAAGGAATCGTTGTCGACAACACAAGTATTCCGAATCCTGCCATCGTTGTGAGAGCTGATCCCGCAAGCGCACCACCGGTGTGCGTGAGGGTCTGCTCGATCGCGACATCCTCGTTCGGTTGCGCAACGCGTTCCTCGAGATATCTATGCGTCACGTGGATCATGTACGGAATCCCGATACCGATACCAAGAGCGGAGATCGTCGCCGTAACGGGTCCGAATGGAATGCCAAAAGCCGCCATCAAACCAAATGTCCATATGACAACCATTGCAACCGGCAAGGTCGTGATGAGACCGAGCATTGGCCGCCGAGACTCGAACCAGAAGTTGATAACGAGGAGGAGCAAAGCCGCTCCCATTGTCAACAACAGCGACGACACCTGAGAATCTCTCAGAGATACAACGACGAGGTTGTTGATGATGAACGTCGACGTGGCTACCGCCGAAAGTCCAGCGTCGCGAACCGGCTGGAATGCTTCGTTGAGACCCTCCTTCAGGTCCGCCGCACCGAGCTCGCCGGCGGTCGTATCAAAGTTGTACAGCGTCGCGACATATGCACCGCCGTCATCCCGGGAGAGCACACCAGCCATGAGAACTGGGTACTTCTCGTAGGCCGCGTCATACAGCGGGGACACATCAGCGTCGACCGGAACCATTCGGTTCTGATCGAACCCAACCTGCAACGCGACATTGAAGAGATCCTGGTCGAAGGTCTCTGCGCCAGGGTTCAAGAACTGAAACATCGTCCCCATGAACGTCTGGCCGGTCGGCACCTTCAACCCGGTGGGAGTCTCTATGAACTGGACATCCTCGACCTCAGCGGCCGCTACGAACGACTCGAGTTGGCTGTTCCACCCAGCTCCCGACGCAACGTCACCCTTGACCAACACAGATGTTGTCTCTGGGAAGTCGAACCGTTCGTTCACGGTGACCGCCGTGTCTCGAAGTGGTGACGTAGTCGGAACAAAGTCGAGGAACGAGAACTGGGTCGACAGATTCGTCATTCCATAAGCACCTGCTCCGGTGAGGACAAGCGCTATCACGATCGAGGCAACAGCGAAACGCTTCGGAAGAACTGAAGTCTTCCCAATGAGTCGGGGCAGGGCTCTCGAATCTCCACCTTCGAGACCATCGACGTCAAGCCGCTCATTGCGTTCGGCACGACGATCCAGCAGTTGCCGAATCGCAGGGACAAAGGTGAGCATCAACAGGAAGGAGACGCCAATTCCAACGGCCGCAAGCTCACCGAACTCTGCAAGGGCAGGAAGATCGTTCGTCACATTGGTAAGGAACCCAACCGCCGTCGTCAGGGTTGCGAGAACAAGTGCGATACCGACCGTGCGAATCGCCGTGTTCATGCTGCCGTCGACGGTTCCGCCCGCAGCAAGCTCCTGGCGATATCGCGTTGACATGTGGATCGAGTAATCGACCCCGAGACCGATCAACAGGATTGGGAGGATCTGTGCCATCTGCGACTGATCCTCAAACCGGAGGTAGCCGTAGCCATTCATCCATTGGATCGCAAAGCCGATCGTCAGGAAGGTCAGCAACGTGTCCGAAGTGGTCCGTCGCAGTTTGCGCGGAGAACCGAATGTCCAAAGGAGGAAGGCTGCGGCATAGAACAGCAAGGCAGTGAGCATCACAGAGCCAAGCGCCAGATCGGCCCACGACTCGGGGAAGACGTCCGGGAAGACCAGTGCGAGGCTTGGCGCGAGCACCACAGCAGCGCCGATCGCCATGAGCACGATTCCGCCGTACAGCATCGACCTGTCGCGCACGGAGCTCGGCTTGACGACGAAGATGATCGCGAGCACGAGGATGATGATCAGACCGGCCGAGGCAAACATTCGGAGGATTTCTTCCTGGAAGTCCTCGGTTGAGGCAAAGATCAGCTCGACGCTGAACGGATCGTTAGTGATCGAATCTGGCGTAGGAGCGGCAACTACTGCTTCAGCAATCGTGGAGGCCCGGTCAGCGAGCTCATCGAAATCGTCGCTGCTCTCGTATGCGATAGCGCTGAGACCCAGTTCGGCTGTCGCTGTGGTGAGGTCTGCGTCGTCAGACAACAGGGCGGTTATGAATTTCTGGAACTCAGCTGGAAGCGCGTTGTAGCCCTCAACGTACAGGGCCTTGACCTCGGCATCATTTGTCGGCATCGGTGCGCCGTTTTGGAGCGCAAGCTGCACCGGGGCCATGTACGAGAGCACTGCTGGTTGATTGGGAGTATCAACAAGCAGATCGGCCGCATCACTAGCCCTGACCGACTCGTCGAGCGCAAATGACGCTTGGAGCCCTTCCAACGTGATGACATCGCCGGTTGTGCTCGAAACAAGCACCTGCATCCGTGCTACTGCCGCACCGAACAGCTCACCAATCTCTTCGGCCGCGGTCAGCTCAGGTGCATCGGGTGCGAACGACTCGTTCTGGTCTTCCGCAGGTACGAAGTTTGCTGCGAGGCCGCCGAGGGCGAATGTGATGACGAGCGTGACGATGATCACTACCCACGGGACCTTGCGGACAAGAGTCGCAAGAGCGTTCACGAGCGTTTTCACGGGATCCTCCGATGTGGACCGTTGGGACGTTTGGTTCGAAGCGAAAGACTAGGGGTAGCCCGTGACAGAATTGTTGCTATTGGGGCGGAGCGACGAGCTCGGCGAGTCGGGTAATCGCATCGTCAATGGCGACGCCCCGCTCCTCGTTCTCGTCACCACGAATGCGAAGCCCCACGGTCCCGGCTTCAACATCATTGTCACCGACAACGATCACCGAGGGATGCTTCTGGGTGATCGCTTTGCGGATCTTCTCCCCAACCGTTTCGTCTGCCTTGTCGACCTCAACTCTGATGCCGGCGGCGCGCAGTCGGTCACCCACGTCGCTCGCGTAATCGTTGTGCCGGTCGGCAACGGGGACGACGGTGGTCTGCACCGGTGCGAGCCACCCAGGGAAGGCCCCCGCGTAATGCTCCACCAAAATCCCGACGAATCGTTCGACCGACCCCAGCAGCGCTCGGTGGATCATGACGGGCCTCTCACGAGAGTTCTCGTTGTTGGCATACTCGAGGTCAAAGTTCTCTGGCTGGGCGAAGTCGACCTGAATAGTGGACAGCTGCCAACGGCGACCGATGGCGTCCTTGATGTGGATATCGATCTTCGGGCCGTAGAACGCACCTTCGCCTGGGGCAAGCTGATACGTGAGGTCGGCGTTGTTCAGCGCTGATGCGAGATAGGCCTCGGCTCGATCCCACTTCTCCGGATCGCCGACGAACTTCTCTGGCCGCGTTGAGAGATCGGCCTCGAACTCCTCGAAGCCGAAGTCCCTGAGGACCATCAGGACAAAGTCGAGGAGCCGTTGCAGCTCGTCGGCAAGGTCGTCCTCGGTTGTGAATATGTGGCTGTCGTCCTGCGTGAATCCCCTGGCGCGCAGCAAGCCGTGGAGGACACCGGAGCGTTCGTACCGATACACAGTTCCGAGCTCGAACATGCGAAGCGGTAATTCACGATACGACCGGCTTCTTCCTTTGAAGATGAGGATGTGGAACGGGCAGTTCATCGGCTTGACGAAATAGCTCTGACCTGGCCTCCCCGTCCCCGCATCGAGCTCCATCTCCGGGTACATGCCCTCCTTGTAGAAGTGCACATGACCAGACGTCTCCCAGAGGTCTGCCTTGGCAACATGTGGCGAGACCACGTACTCGTAACCGTGGGCGGCGTGCGTCCGACGGGAGTAGTCCTCGATGGTCCGGCGAAGGATTCCGCCGTTCGGGTGCCAGACGGCAAGGCCGCTGCCGAGCTCACTGGGGAACGAGTACAGATCAAGATCGGCGCCGAGCTTGCGATGGTCGCGCTTGGCCGCTTCCTCAAGACGGACGAGGTACTCGTCGAGAGCTTTAACCGTTTCCCATGCGGTCCCGTAGATCCGCTGGAGCTGTGGGTTCTTCTCATCGCCACGCCAATAGGCGCCTGCAGTCCGCATGAGTTGGAAAGCCTTCAGGCGTCCAGTGGATGGGAGATGAGGACCGCGACAGAGATCGATGAAAGCGTCGTTGCGATACGTCGAGACGGAGTCCCCTCCAACACCTTCGCCCTCGTCGACGCCTCGGATGATCTCCTGCTTGAAGGGATGCTCTGAGAACTCGTCGAGTGCTTCGGTGATCGTGAGCTCGCCGCGCTCGAATGGCTGGTCAGCCTTCACGATCTCGAGCATGCGGTCCTCGATGATGTCGAGGTCTTCCGGCGTGAACGGGCGTGGCGCTTGGAAGTCGTAGTAGAAGCCATCTTCGATGGCTGGGCCGATCGCAAACGTGGAGCCGGGAAATAGTTCAAGAACGGCTTGCGCCATGATGTGCGCAGCAGAGTGGCGAATCACATGCCGGCCGGCCTCCGTGTTCTCCGTAACAATCGAGACCGCTGCGTCCGATTCGATTGGGCGGTGGAGATCGAACATCTCGCCGTCGACCGTTACCGCGACGGCTGCCTTCGCGAGGCGAGGACCAATGTCCGATGCAATGTCATACCCGGTGACAGCAGCGTCGTAATCGCGCGCTGAGCCGTCAGGGAGTGTGATCTGGAGAGACACGTGGTCCTGCCTTCGTGTGATGGTCCATTAAGGCTACCGGGACGTGTGCACAGGTGATTCATAAGCGGAGCGGTGGGCGGTTGCTGCGTCCAAGGTGGCACAATGACCTTGAATCAGGGGGAGGGACCACCTGGAGCCACACACTCTTGCACGGATGCTCGCCGTCGGCGGCACGTACCAAGAGTTGACCGCGTCCACGCCGCTCATGAGTGCCAACACCGTGTTCCGGATATGGCGCAAGGGTC
Source organism: Acidimicrobiia bacterium (assembly GCA_051011415.1). Lineage (GTDB taxonomy): Bacteria > Actinomycetota > Acidimicrobiia > Spongiisociales > UBA5794 > SZUA-442. Next base: position 3,957 of record JBPCTY010000121.1, on the reverse strand, counting down.
AGAGTTATGTCCTCAAGGTGTACGGAACAGATGCGCGCGAACGGCGCGAGCACCACGCATTGAATGCCCTTGGTCGCTTGAGCCATCTCCCCAAGATCCGAGACCGCGGTGTCCATGACCAAACAGCCTGGATCATGTTCGAGGATGCGGGCCGGTGGAATCTCCAATCACTTCCCGAAAACCCCGGTCTCGCTCGTGAGGCTGGCCAGATACTTCGCGACATCCATGACGTCGATGCCCGGCCGCTTTCCAACCTGTCGAAGGGGATGGACGGTGAGTGGATCGCTGTCGATTTCCAGTCCTCGGTGAAGAGACTCGAGCGATATCGATCCCGGGTGGGTGTGGCACAGACGCAGATCGATGCCGCAATGGAGATCAAACCCCCATACGCAAGCGCACCGGTGGTCACGCACACCGACCCAGTGATGCGGAATTTCATCGTCGACGAAGAGGGTGACCTCACCTTGATCGATTGGGAGTGGGCAACGCTCTCTCCACCTGAATGGGATCTGTCCAAGCTCGTGTGGTCCGCAGGAATGCATGCAGGTCCCAGCGCAGCTGATGCGGTGATCGACGGATACGGATCCGATATCGAGGGTGTCCAGATGGATCGATGGATCGTTTATCACTCGGCACAGACACTCCTCCAGTACGCCGAACGAAACCTTTCAGCCCGTCCAGGCGACGTTCCGGACAACCTCGTCGCAGAGTTCAACCGTGCGGTGTTGGGGGCGAGCGCCTGACTCTCACGTGGGTCGCAAATACCCAACTTTTTCGCGACCTACACCTACATTGCTGTCATCCGATGGAGGACAGCAGATGTTGGAGATGGCACTTGCAACCTTGCTCGTGACCGTTGCCGTGGTGGCAATCGGTGGACGGAACATTGCCGCGTCGCAATCCCCGTCCTCGGTAGGTGTGTTGACACCGGTCGACGACGCAAGCGACCTCCCATGTCCGTGGTGCAGGGCGCAAACCCGAGAGGTCGATGACCACTGCCCCACCTGTGGACAGAAGTTCGGCTGACCACTCCGCTCGCTAGTTCTCTTTCTGGAATTCCCTGTTGCGCACAGTGATGCGCATGCCGATCGATTCGTAAAGCTCGATTGCTGCGCGGTTGGATTCGTCGACCCACAAGGTGCCACGTGCTACCTGCGGTAGGGATGCGAGAAAGCCGAAACCAGCTTCGAGCGCCACTCTGCCGAACCCCGATCCTTGGTGCGTCGGATCGACCGCTATCCGGTATATCTCGCCGTCACCGTTGGGGTGCACTTTCGTCCAGCAAAAGGCCTCGACGGATCCAGAGCCGATGACGCGAATCCCCTCGAACGAGAACGCTTCCTGCGCCAACAAGGCCGAGACTTCATCTGGAGTGAGCACCGCCGCCTCCCGGTGGTCGGCGAACGCCGCATTGTTCACCCGCACGAGATCGGGAATCTCGTCAGCACCCAGCGCCCGACTGTGAACGGTCGCCTCCGCTGATCGGGTGTCGGACAACGGTAGATCCACCTCCATATGCGCAAGAGACCGTTGAGGCGTGTATCCCAAGTCCTCGAGCGACCTGTCGAGCGAAGTTCGATGTGACCACACCGAGACCGGACCGCTCGATACGAGTTCAAGGCTCGCTCGGAGCACTTCGGTCTCGAAAGCAGGGAATGCCATACCCCTGGGAACAGCTGTTTCGACCGCCGTGTGACTTGTGCCATCTGTGTGCTGATGCTCTGCAACTGCACCAATACCAACAAGATCGTCACCCTCGCCGATGAGCACGATCCGATCCGGATTGGCAAGTTCGGCCTGCTTCGCCTCGCTGAGCGGAGGTAGGCCTGAGTCGCGCTCGATCGACTCGAGAAAGGATGCAATGCGCTGGTCGATGGCCATGCGTCGCACCCTAGAACGTGTCCGCGATAGCCGAGCTACTTTGTGAGTAGCGGTTAACCTCGCCGGCGTGAGCAAGGTAGGACTCGTCCTCGGTGGTGGTGGAATCACCGGTGCAGCGTTCCATTTCGGGACGTTGCTTGCGCTCGAAATGGCGACCGGTTGGAACCCGAACGATTCCGAAGTTGTCATCGGCACGTCGAGCGGCGCTTTCGTCGGTGCCATGGTCCGAGCCGACGCGGTACATCTCGACACATTCGCCGGCACGGGTGAAACCCAGGACGAAATCCACGATTGGCTCAACGGCTATCTCTACCGCCGCGGCACGCCTCGGGGTGCGGTCCGCTGGGTCCGAAGAGGACTCCTGCCAGCGATTCGGCGGCCGTCGCTTCACGTTGCACTCGCAAGCCCGGGTGTCTACCGAACCGATGGGATCGAAGAATGGGTCCACGACGCTGCTCCCGACCTTGCCGACTCGTGGCCGGATCGCCCAACGGCATTTGTCACCTACGACGTTGAGGCACGCACACGGGTGCCGTTTGGTACGGAAGCTGCTCCTGAAACCACGATGGCCAAGGCGGTAGCAGCCTCGAGCGCGGTGCCCTTCGTGTACGAGCCAGTGCGGATCGATGACCGCTGGTATGCCGATGGTGGCATTGCAACTGGAACATCTGCAGATCTTGTCCTCGGAAGCCCCGATCCGCTGGACCTTGTGTTGGTGATCGCCCCCCTCGCAGCTACGGCGCCAAGAAGTGGTGGCCGGTTCTATGAAGACATCTTCGACCGCAGCGGAAGGACAGCGCTCGCTACGGAGCTGGCACAGATCCGCGAGCAGTGGCCAGACGCCGAGATTCTTGTGATCCGCCCTGAAGAGAGCGTGCTCGAGATCGCTCGACCAAACCCGATGTCTGTCGGGGCAGCGATTCCCACGTTCCTCGAAACGCTGCGATCGATGCGCTCGGAACTTGCCCACGCATCGGTGTGGGAAACGTTGACACGTCATCTCGATTCTTCCCTCACTACGTCGCGGAGCTCCTGAGGATCGAATAAAGTTGCCCGCATGACCGAGCATGATTCACCAAACGTCGAGCCCGTCGAAGACGAGTCAACACTTCTCCTCGGAGCCAACGACCGGATCGAGCTGATCGCGACCATCGTCCTCGCGATCGCAACGATTCTCACTGCCTGGTCTGCGTTCCAAGCCGGCAAGTGGGGTGGAGAGCAGTCCACCAACTTCTCGGCGGCTGGTGCGACGCGTACCGAGTCGACACGAGCCGACACTCGGGGCGGTCAGCTCGTCCAGATCGACGTCGCCATGTACATCGACTGGGTTTCTGCGTTCGTTGAAGATGAGGAATCCGGAAAGATCGTGGTCGACGACGTCACCGGCTATCAGCCTACGCGTGGAACATTGTCCGGGTTCCTCTACGAGCGGATGCGCCCTGAGTTCCTTCCCGCTCTTGAGGCATGGCTGGCGACAGATCCAACGAACAATCCAAACGCTCCGCCGACGCCGTTCGCGATGGAGGAGTACGTCGTTGCCGATCAGGTGCTTGCGGTTGAACTGACCGAACAAGCCAACGAGCTATCACTGGCGGCTCGGACCGCGAACCAGAACGGCGACAACTACGTCCTCACCATGGTGCTATTCGCTTCGGTGCTCTTCTTTGCGGGAGTCAGCTCCAAGCTCGAGTCCCATCGAAACCGGATCATTGCGCTGGGATTTGGCGTCACGCTCACGGTGATCGGCAGCGTCATTCTGGTCTCACTACCAATTCTCGTTTAGCTCCCGAACCGAAGCAGCGACGCACACTGCTCTCACGTCGCTTTTGGCGACCGTTCCTTCTGAAGCTGCTCGCCGATGATGAAGGCGAGCTCAAGCGCTTGGCTTGCATTCAATCTCGGATCGCAGTGGGTGTGATAGCGGTCAGCGAGGTTCTCCTCTTCAATCCGCATCGCTCCCCCGGTGCACTCCGTGACGTTTTGTCCCGTCATCTCAAAGTGGACTCCCCCAGGGTGTGTCCCAAGCGCGCGGTGAATGGTGAAGAACGACTCGACCTCACGCGCAATGCGCTCGAA
>JBPCTY010000120.1:0-5290 GCA_051011415.1 Acidimicrobiia bacterium | reverse complement strand
CCGGTGCACTCAAACACCGCGACCCAGACGAAGCTCTACGACGAGCGGGTGAAGAAGTCGTCGACTGGTCAGGGGGCACCCGAATCGGGGACTCGATCGACGAGTTTGTTCGAGAATACGGCCGGCGCGGGATCGCCCGAGGGGCGATCGTCGTGATCTGCTCGGATGGATTGGATCGGGGCTCCCCTGCCACGCTCGACAACGCGCTCGAACGACTCAGCCGACTTGCCTATCGCCTCGTGTGGATGAACCCGATGGTTGGTGAACAAGACGAGGAGTACGTCGCTGCAAGCCTTGGTATGTCAGTGGCGATGCCGTATGTAGATGTGATGTGGTCCGGGCACAGCCTCGGCAGTCTTGTAGCGTTTGCCGACGCCCTCCCGAACATTCGATAGGAGCCAACACCATGCGCTGGAGTATCTCGTTGCGAGCCGACGGTGACCGCCCTGTCGAACGCGAAGAAGTCGTTGCTCTTGCCGACGCTGTTGCGCAATGGGAGGGCATCGCAAGCGGCATCGGCAGCAGAAGCTATTCGGCACAGATCGTCGTCGAGGCACCTGACTCGGACATGGCCGTCGACCGTGCGATCGAAATGTTCACTCAGGCCGCCGCTACCGCAGGACTTCCGTCATGGCCGGTCGCCTGGGCAGAATCCGTCGGCGAGGAAGACGACTTCGAGGAACTCGATTGATCCGGCTCGGCTCTCTCGGCGGCTATCCATTTGAGGGGCCAAGAGTCCTGGGCGGATGGAACGCACCTTCCACCCCAGGGATATTCGCGATCCTGACAAAGCCGGACCCTGATTCTCAGAAGTTCGAGGTGATCTACCTCGGACACGCCGATGACCTCGCAACCGCGGGGCTCCCCTTCTCCCATGAGCACTCGCAGAAGTGGGTTACCAGAGCTGGCGACAAGTGGAACCTGTGGATCGCAACCTATGAGATTCCCGGTGGACTCCCGTCACACCGCGAGCGGATCACCGAGGAACTCATCGCGATCTATCACCCGAGCTGCAACCCGGATCAGTTTGACCGTTCGTGGCGTGACGAGTGGATCGGTTCCTACGACGCACCCACGACCAAGCCGCTCACGACCGAGCGACGACCCCCAGAGACGAATCCGCCTCAGTCTGGGTCGTAGCCGACGCCTTCGAGCTGGCGTGACCGCCGGCGGCCGCGAGCTGGATCGGGTCGTTTGACGGCCTCGTCGTGATCGAAGGTTGCACCATCGACCACACCCTCTGCCATTCCATAGAGAAGTGGCAACGCACCAGCGATAACGCGCCCCGTGTTGTTGATCCCAACAAGACCGGGTTCGATGACCTCGGCGTTTTGCCGGACCTCGTCAACGAGATCGGAGCACTCTTCGAGCACTGTCGCGACCCTGGTCAACTGTCCGCCGACGATGTAGAGGTACACCGCAAGCGCACCGATCAGGATCACGATGTCGATGACTGAGAACAGGATGAGTCCGTTCATACGCGCACCTTGTCGAGAACTCGACCAAGGAACAGGTGATGTTCCAAGCCTTCCGCGAGCACTGCATCGACGCGTTGCGCTGTCTCTGCAATCAGCTCTGTGTCATTGGTGTTCTCGACGGCCTGCTTGAGCGTCTCACGAATCGCTTTCACTCGCTCCTCGATCCTTCCGACCAGTATGACCAGCATCGTCAAGAGCACTGCAACAGCGACGATCACGACGACGCCTGCAATGTTTGCGATAAGCCAGAGTTCTTCGTGGGTGAAACTGTCCATCATCAACCCCCGAGTCGCTTCCGGCCGCGGTTCAATCCGCTGACGATGGCTTCTGCAGAACTATTGGTTGTGGTGAGGCCGCTCAACGCAGCGGTGTTGTGGACCGCCTTGGATAGCCCATCGTTGATAGCGGTCGCCTGCTGTCCGATCTTGTTGGCCAGCAGCAGGATGGGGACAACGAGTGCCACCACGACGACTACGACCACAATGCCGAGCGTGTAGCCGATGGCCCAGCCGGTAGTCGAGGCAAGAATGAGATAATCCATGTCTTCCCTCAGATACTTTCTGCGAAGGCCCGCACGGGCTCAAGGTTGGCGTTCACAGACGGAACGACGGTTGGAACCGTGTCAGTCTTTTCAACGATTACGTCCACTCCGCCTTGCAAGGCGTCAAGCGTGGCCACGACGGCCCGCAAGTGGAATATCACCCGTATCAGCCCGAGGGCTGCTGCGGCGATGATGAGCGTCACGAGAACCAACGTGACGATGGCAGCTGTCTCCATTGTTCCTCCCTATCCCAAGAGCTTTCCGACGGACCCTGCGTAACGAACGGCACCGTTGGCAACCTCTGCGATTGTGTCGTCGGTATCTGCGAGAAGTTCCGGCACGTTGTCCAGCTCCCCGATGATCGCGACACCTCCCGCGAGGGTTGAATCAGCCGCTCCCCTGATTCGCTCGAGCGCTGCAAGCACCCGGTTCAGCAATGCCACCAACACTGGTACGACGACCAGGAGGAGCACCAGATTTCCAATTGTCCAGAGCATCAATGCCTCCTGTCAGCCTGAGTTCGGTTGGTAGGGAAGGAAGAACCTTCGGAACACTCGCACAAGGCTCATCCGCATCGCCCGCATGGCGATCGAGAACCCGCTTGCCGACGAGCTGGACGCTGCAACCGTTGTTCCGGACTCGAGTGCATCGAGTTGCCGTTGCATGTTTGCAGCGAAGTCATCGAGCAGGACCGCGGTGACATCCTGAACGAGACCTCGTCCGTACTGCGCAACGGCGCCTGCAAGGTGCAGATCCTGATCCACATGCACGGTCGAACCCTTGGTGCTCGGCGAGATGACAGCGTCCACTCGCAGAACCGCTTGGCCTCTTCCCTTGATGTCCGAACCGTTCGCATCGACAACGATGCGCCGGTTGGCATCATCGCGCTCGCTGATCGTCGCCTCGCCAGCGAAGTCGAGCTTCACTGGACCCGTCTTGATGACGACCGTTCCTTCGTACTTGTCGTCGGCGACCTGGGTCGAAATGTCTGCGCCAGGAAGACAGGATGCAACTCTGGGAATGTCGTTGAAGAATTCCCACACCTTGTCCGGAGGCTGCGTGACCTCGAACTCGCTCTTCATCAGCATGGGCGCATCCCCTTATCTCTGTGTCGTATCAGAAGAAGCGTCATCAGCTACCCCACCTTCACTGGCGGTGCACCGGAGATGTCCGTCTGGTTGACGATGGCCGCATGCACGCGGTCAGCGAGCAACGGCATATCGATGTTGCGAACCCCTGCACCCTTCAGGGCATCCATCACTGCGTTCACGAACGCAGCTGGTCCGCCGACAGTTGCGCACTCCCCGATGCCCTTGGCACCGATGGGGTGGTGTGGGCATGGGGTGACAACTTCGTGCAACTCGAACCCTGGTGTCTCCCAGGCGGTGGGAAGCAGATAGTCCATGTAGTTGCCGCCGATGCAGTTTCCGTCATCGTCGAAGGTGATGAACTGCATGTTCGCCATGGCGTAGGCCTCGGTGAGGCCTCCCATGATCTGCCCTTCCACGATCATCGGGTTGATACGGACTCCGCAGTCGTCGACAGCGACAACTCTCAGCACATCCCAGACCCCGGTCGCCGGATCAACCTCGACCGTTGCGATGTAACACGCAAACGGCCAAGTGAGGTTCGGAGGGTCGTAGTAGGCGGTGTTCTCGAGCCCCGGCTCCATGCCGTCCGGTACGTTCGAGTATGCCGCTGCAGCTGCTTCCTGAATGGTGACACCGCGCTCGGGGTCTCCCCTCAGGTAGAAGCGACCCAGCTCCCACTCGATGTCTTCTTCTGACGCTTCAAGCAAATGGGCTGCAAGCTTGCGGGCCTTGGCCCGGATCTTCCGCGCAACCATCGCAACGGCAGCACCAGCAACGGGCGTGCTTCGGGATGCGTAGGTGCCCATTCCGAATGGCGCTGTGTCGGTGTCTCCCTCTTCAACGACAATGTCGTCAGCCGGGATACCGAGTTCGTGAGCCACAATCTGTGCCCATGTCGTCTCGTGGCCCTGCCCTTGGGTCTTTGCACCCGTCCGCAGGATCGCTTTACCCGTCATGTGCACTCGGAGCTCGGCCGAGTCGAACATCTTGATTCCGAGGATGTCGTACTCACGGCTGTTGCCAGCACCGAGCGGCTCGGTCATCGTCGAGATGCCCAACCCGAGGAGCCTGCCCTCTTTCCTGGCTTCGGCTTGTTCCTTCTTGAAGTCCTCGTACCCGATGGCTTCGAGGCCAACGTCGAGACACTTGCCGTACTGGCCAGAGTCTGTGAGGAAACCGAATGCTGTTCTGTGTGGGAAGTCGTCATCCCGCACGAAGTTCACTCTTCGGAACTCCGCCTGATCCATCCCAAGATCATCGGCGGCAGCCTGCACCATCCGTTCCTGGAAGTACATCGCCTCGGTGACCCTGAATGAGCACCGATATGCCACGCCGCCCGGGGCCTTGTTGGTGTACACGCCCCTGGCCGTGAGATGCGCCGCTGGTATGTCGTAGCAGGCAAAGGCAGAGTGCATCAGCCCGATCTTGAACTTGCTCGGCTGTGCATCGGAGAAGAAGGCGCCGTGGTCTGACGTCGTATGCATCCGAACCCCGAGAATCTTCCCGTCGCTGCGCAGCGCCATCTCGCCTTCGAGATAAACGTCTCGACCGAAACCGGTGGAGATCAGGTTTCCTGACTTGTCCTCAATCCACTTCACCGGTCGCTCTAGGAGGATCGATGCGAGGATCGAAATGACATAGCCCGGGTACACCGGAACTTTGTTGCCAAAGCCGCCACCGATGTCTGGTGCGACGATGCGGATCATGTGCTCCGGCAATTCCGCCACAAGCGCTACTGCCGCACGAATGATGTGCGGCGCCTGTGAGGTCATGTAGACGGTCAGCTTCGACGTCGACCGGTCAAAGTCCGCTATTGACCCACAGGTCTCGATCGGCGACGGATGCGACCTTGGATAGTGCATGCCGATTTTCGACACCACGTCAGCCTGCGCAAACGCTTGCTCGGTGCCGGATCGATCTCCGACCTCCCAGTCAAAGATGACGTTGCTGTCCTGGTTCTGCTTGTCGTCCCTAATCAGCGGTGCATCCAAAGCCAATGCTTGGTCCGGGTTGACGATCGCCGGCAGCGGCTCGTACTCAACAACGATGGCCTGGCATGCGTCCTTTGCGATGTAGGGATCATCAGCGACCACAGCCGCGACCTCTTGCCCTTGGAAACGAACCTTGTCCGTTGCAAGCACGGCTTGCGTGTCATAGGAAAGGGTCGGCATCCACGCAAG
>JBPCTY010000119.1:0-6989 GCA_051011415.1 Acidimicrobiia bacterium | reverse complement strand
CTCCATGCCTGCACGAGTCGCATACGCCGCCAACGCACTGCCAGCGTTTCCATTCGTCGGCATCGCTAGCCGTTTGAGACCAAACTCCTTGGCCATCGACACCGCCATGGCAATGCCGCGAGCCTTGAAGGAACCTGTCGGCAGTCTGCCCTCGTCCTTCATCGTGATCGACGTCGCTCCCAGGCGAGCCTGCATCGCCGGCAACGACACGAGAGGTGTCTCGGTCTCCTCGAGAGTCACAATGTTCTCGGTCTTGCGAACCGGGAGGAACTCGCGATACCTCCACATGCCGTCGGGACGGCCAGCGAGGTCTTCCTTCGACACCGCGTCAGCGATTGCTTCGAGGTCGTAGCGGACAAGGATCGGTTTGCCCGCCGCGGAGAGGCCATGAACCGTATCCGCGGGAAGCGCGTCTCCCGTGTAGCCACACTCAAGTTGTGTGACAAATGTGGGCGTGTCCGGGATGAACCTCTGCACTCGCTGCTCCTCTTGCTATGTGACGCGGCTGAACCTCCGCAAGGCTACGGAATCCTGATCTCCAACGGAGGTCTCCCAGACGCCTTGCCGGTGTGGTGCGATGCCAAATCGGACCAAACGCAACCCAACGGGTACTAGCCTTCGTTTCCGTGGTGGCTTTCTGCTGCCACGTTCATTTCGACACTAAGAGAGGGAGCTCGAATGAAGAGATTCCGTAATGTCGTCATCCTCCTCTTCGCCTTCGCGCTGATTGTTGCAGCGTGCTCGGACGACGAGGGCGGAGACAGTGGAGACAGTGGAGACACCACCACGACGGCCGCAACAGATACAACCGCTGCTGCATCACTCGAAGGCACGACCGTAACGGTCTTTGGCCCAGAGAGCAGCGAGAACGAAGCTGGAGCCATGCAGGACGCGTTGAACGTCTTCGCAGAGGCGAACGGGATGACCGTCACCTACACGGGTGCACGTGACTTCTCCGACCAGATCAACGCACAGGCAGCTGGCGGTAACCCGCCTGACATCGCGGTCTTCCCGCAGCCAGGCAAGGTCATCGACTTCGGTCTTCAGGAGTTCATTCTCCCGATCCCCCAGGAGCTCGTGGACTTCTCCCGCCCACAGTGGCCGGCAGGAACCCTCGAGACCGTCACCGCTGGTGACCAGGTCTGGGGCCTTCCGAACAAGACTGACCTCAAGTCGCTCTTGTGGATGAACAACGCGATCTTCGCTGCTGGTGGCTACGAGGTTCCAGAGACCCTGGACGCCCTGTGGGCTCTGTCAACGCAGATGATCGCCGACGGCATCACCCCGTGGTGTATCGGTGTTGAGTCCGGACCGGCAACGGGTTGGACGTTCACTGACTGGATGGAAGACATCACCCTTCGTATCGAAGGTGCAGACTTCTACGACCAGTGGGTTTCCAACGAGATCACCTTCGACGATGAGCGCGTCCAGGCCATTGGCCAGACGATCCTCGACGTGTGGAACACGCCCGGCAGCACGTTTGCCGCTGGCGGCTCGATCGCCACTACGGCGTTCGGCGCCAATGGTGAGCCACTTGTCAACGGAGACTGCGCCATGCACCGTCAGGCATCGTTCTTCGCTTCCTTCTTCCCAGAAGGCACGACGATCACACCTGAAGGCGACCTGAGCGTTGCTTACTTCCCTTCGAATGAGGGGCGCCCAGTGCTCACGGCAGGCACGTATGTGTCGGCATTCCGTGATGCTCCTGAGGTGTGGGCTGTCATGGAGTATCTGACGTCGTCGGAGTACTCCACCGCTCGTCAGGCTGCTCAGTCAGAGCGCGTCAATGCAGAGGTTGAGGGTGGCGGAGCGAACTCCGGCTACCTGTCTGCAAACCTCGAGCAGGACCTCAGCGTCTACAACGAGCTCGAGCAGACGTTCGTTGGGATCCTCCAGACTGCCGACCCGGCACGCTTCGACGCATCAGACCTGATGCCCGCAGCCGTCGGTGCAGGTACGTTCTGGACTGAAGGAACGAGTGCGATCAACGGCGACAAGACCGTCGCGGATGCATTCGCTGCCATTCAGGCTTCGTGGCCTACTAGCTAGCAAACGACAAACGCAGAAACAGAGGGCCCGGAGCAGATTTGCTCCGGGCCCTCCTGCTATGTTGGGGCGCTGAGGGACGAAAGGACGGGATGGACCGGCTACTCGTAACGATCGTTGGCGTGATTGCCGCCATCGCCATCAGTGCAATCGTCTTCGTAGGAGCGAACAAGCTCTTTGACCTCGCTCCCCGGCGATGGTCAATCTTCAGCACACTCATTGGGGGCGGCTCAACGCTCGCCTTCTTCGGTCTGCTCTGGGGAAACCGCCTCATCAATCAGCCCGTCATCACCACCATCATCGCCGTGGTCATCGGTGGAGCTGCCGGGTACGTCCTTTCGCTCACGTCAGACCCTCGCCTCCACCTCGGCATCGGCGCGCTGTCAGGTGCAGCGCTCGGAGCGCTCATCGGAGCGACGCTCAAGACGCTCTACCGGCCAGATCCGGACATCGTCAGTCTGCTGATCGGCCTCGCCATCATGCTGGCAATTGGCGTTGGGATCTGGACAGCGCGAGGTCGCAAGTCTCCGATCCTGCGCGTACTTCTTCTCTGGGGGTCGCTCGGCTGGACTCTCGGCGTCTTCCTGATTCCCGATCTCGGCGGAGGCGCCCAGGCCTGGTCCATCGCTGCCGCAACCATTGGCGGTGCACTGTTTGGTGCCTGGATCGGCACCTATCCGAACCCGGATGCGCTCGCTCGGCGAAACATTGCATTGGGTTCACGCAAGTACATCTTCTTGGCTCCAGCCCTTGGGTTCGTGGCAATGACCCTTGTCATTCCGCTCATTCGCACGGGGTTCTTGTCGCTGCAATCGGGTCCGCCGCGCAGCCTGTCGTTCACAGGTTTGACGAACTATGGCGAGATCTTCAGTGACCCGAACATCCTGGATCTGAACAACTGGGCGAACATGTTCACGAGCCAACTCTTCTGGGCTGGCGTGATAGTCCTGGCCATCGGGATCTTCGTGGGTCGATACGGCGGACAACGTACCGGCGAAGGCTTCTCGCTCAACGGCGGGTCGCTGTCTGCTCTCTCCCTCGGCGTCATCCTCGTGGGATTCGCCCTCTTCGCGGTCATGCGCGGAACCATCTCGAACAACCTCTGGTGGATCTTCGCAGTCACGATCTTCTCGACCGGCGCAGGCCTTGCGATTGCCGTCATGTCCGATCGAAGCAAGGGCGAGAACATCGCCAAGTCGTTCATATTCATGCCGATGGCGATCTCGTTCGTCGGTGCGGGCATCATCTGGCGCTTCATGTACATCGCCAGACCACCGAACAAGCCGCAAACCGGTGTCATCAACTCGATCTGGGTACAAATCGGCTACTGGAGTCAATCGACGACGGCCGTCGCAATCATCACGATCGTTCTTGGTCTGCTGGTTGCCGGCTTGCTCTACATCGCTTGGAAGGCACGAGAGGCCAGGCAATCGTCGGTCGTCGCAGGCTCACTGATTGCTGCTCTGCCGTTGGTTTGGCTGATCTGGCGATTCCTCGGGCCACAGGGTCTCGGCGGTGTGATCGTCACCGAGACCGGCGAGGTCGTTGCAGACCCGATCCTCTTCCTGGCTGAGTCACCCTTCAACAACTTCTGGATGATGGTCGTGTTCATCTGGATCCAGACCGGATTTGCCATGGTGATCTTCTCTGCTGCGATCAAGGGCGTTCCTGCAGACCTCACCGAGGCAGCGGGTATCGACGGCGCTTCGGAGTCGCAGATCTTCTGGCGGATCACGGTTCCGTCGATCGCTCCCACCATCGGCGTTGTGACGACCACGTTGATCGTCACCGTTCTGAAGGTGTTCGATATCCCCAAGGTCATGACCAACGGCAACTTCGACACGCAGGTGTTGGCGAATGAGATGTGGCAGAAAGCCTTCACCGAGCTCGACTTCGGACTGGGTTCGGCTCTTGCATTCTTGCTGTTCCTCGCGGTCGTTCCGGTCATGTGGCTCAACATCCGAAGAATGCAGAACCAGAGGGAGAACGTGCGATGACGACGACACGGAAACGCACAGAACCCGCATACTCGATCAGCGAGACCAAGCCGCTCACGGGTCGAATCGCCGGATTCCTGAAGACCATCCCAACGTGGACCCTCTGGGTCTTCGTGGTTGTCTGGACCATCCCGACCCTTGGACTGTTCATCAATTCATTCCGAACGAGGGACGCACAGCTCGGAAGTGGCTGGTGGACGTTCTGGCAGGATGAAGCCAACGGCTACGGCGGGCTGTCCCTGGACAACTACCGGGACATCCTTGGGTCAAGTGCAACAGGTGGAGTCGGGAACGGCCTTCTCAACTCGATGGCGATCGCAGTCGTCGCAACAGTCATCCCGATTGCCATTGCCGCCTTCGCGGCGTATGCATTCGCATGGATTGACTTCAAGGGACGCAACCTGCTGTTCATCGCAGTTGTCGCTCTGCTTGCGGTCCCCTCGCAAGTTGCCCTGATTCCACTACTCCAGATGTACGCCGGTGGTGCCCACCTGACGTTGCCATTGCTGGACAAGACGATCACCGTCTTCCCGGATCTCGATCTCGCAGGAACGATTCCAGCCGTTTGGCTCACCCATACCGGGTTTGCCTTACCGTTTGCGATCTTCTTGCTGCACAACTACATCTCGGGACTGCCCTCCGACCTGTTCGAGTCCGCCCGAATTGACGGAGCCGACCATTTCACGATCTTCCGCAAGATCGTGATTCCGCTGTCCATCCCCGTTCTCGCTGCGTTCACCATCTTCCAGTTCCTTTGGACCTGGAACGATTATCTGATCGCCTTGACCATGATCGGTGGCAACCGCGAAGCCCTCCCTGCAACCGTGGTGGTGGCTTCCCTCACCGGCGAATTCGGGCTCAGGGAAGAGCTGCTGACCGCTGGTGCGTTCATCATCACCGTGGTACCCCTTGTGGTGTTCTTCGCCCTCCAGCGATTCTTCGTCAGAGGCATCACTGCCGGATCCGTGAAGGGCTAGCCGAGACGCTGCCGTCGGGCCACCAGCTACGACGTCACCGTGGTTCAGTCGACGAACTCCGTGGTCGGACGCACGTTGGCCTCGCTGCGATTGGTCAGCGTGATGATGACTCTGTCAAGGTCGCCGGTGAACGGGAACGGTCCACCTGCGTAGGCGGGGTCAACCTGGGTTCCGGTGTCACACCCCACATCGAATGTCTCAGCAAGTGAGTACGTGCTGATGTGCATGTCCGGCATGTCGACCTCGCCGACCTTCTCGCCTGCGACGAACAGCTGTCCTGTCCCTGCGAACTCACCGGTCTTGATGAAGTTGAACTTCAACTCAGTTGGTCCCTTGGGGAGAGGTGGAGACTTCATCGTGTAGTGAACACCGTCGAGGTAGTTGTAGTCGAAGACCAGGCAACCATCCATGATGTACATGGTGTACCCACCCGTCATGCCGCCGCACGCCACAACGACTCCCTCCTCATCGCCCGAGAGGTCGATCGTGGTCACGATGTTGTGCGATCGATTCTTGACGGGAGCAGACGCCTTCTCCGCGATCCGCACGGCACCTGGGGCGTAGTAGACGTACTCCGTGCGATCGCCAAAGAGCCTGTCCTGCTGCTTGGCGATCCGCGTGACCATGTCATCGTGCAATGGGTAAACGCCGTACTTCCAGGCCTCCTCGTCAAACATCTCCTGAAGCTCCGCGAGCTTCTCGGGGTGTTTCGCGGCGAGGTTGGTGCTCTCGGAGAAGTCCTCCTCAACGTTGTACAGCTCCCATTCGTCATGTTCGAACGGCAGTCGCTTGTTGAGCTCCCACGGCATCCGGTTGGCGTGCAGGGTCACGGCCTTCCAGCCATCTGACCAGATGGCCCGGTTGCCGAACATCTCGTAGTACTGACGCTTCTTGACGTTCGGAAGATCTGGCTCGTTGAACGATGACACCATCGACACACCGTCGAGCGGCTTCTGCTCGATCCCGTGGTACACCTCAGGCATCTCGACTCGGGCCGCCTCCATGATGGTTGGCACGATGTCCGACACGTGGTGGTACTGCTCGCGGATCTCGCCCTTGGCGTCGATGCCATTGGGCCAGTGAACCACGAGGGCGTCGTGCTGACCGCCGCGATGCTCACTCTGCTTGAAGTACTTGAACGGCGTGTTGCCTGCCATCGCCCAACCTGCGTGGTAGTGCGGATACGTCGTGGTGTCGCCCCAATTGTCGTAGTGGCGCATGCTGGCGTCGAACGGCGTTTGGAGTCCGTTGAGTACATACGTCTCGTTGAACGTTCCCGCAAGGCCGCCTTCCCCGCTTGCGCCGTTGTCGGCGGTCACGAAGATCAACGTGTTGTCGAGCTCATCGATGCGTTCGAGGGCTTCAACGACACGGCCCATCTGATGGTCCACATGGTCCATCTGCGCAGCGAAGACTTCCATCTGGCGCGCATACAGCTTCTTCTCATCGTCACTGAGCGAGTCCCACGCAGGAATCTCATCGATACGTTCCGTGAGCTTCGTGTTCTCAGGAATGATGCCGAGACGCTTCTGCTCCGCGAGCATCTGCTCCCTGGCGACATCCCAGCCTATGTCGAACTTGCCGCGGTACTTCTCGATGTACTCGGGTGGAGCGTGGTGCGGCGAGTGCATTGACCCCGAAGCCCACAACATCATGAAAGGGTCCTTCGGCTTGAGGGACTTGTGACCAGTGATCCAGTCGATGGCTCGATCGGCGAGATCTTGATCGAGATGGTCCGACTCGCGATACGGCTCCGGATGATGGTCATCCCACATCACCGGGATGAACTGATGGACATCGGCGGCCATGAAGCAGTACGAATGGTGAAAGCCCTCACCGCTTGGCCATCGGTTGAACGGACCGACCTGCGAGATTTCGTAGAGCGGTGTGTGGTCCCACTTGCCGAGGGCGTAATTGATGTAGCCCGCATCGGCAAGGTAGTTCGCTCCGGTCTTGCACGAGTCGGGAA
>JBPCTY010000118.1:0-4406 GCA_051011415.1 Acidimicrobiia bacterium | reverse complement strand
GGCTCCCCTCGGTGAGTTCGGCGACCGGTATCGGGACTGGTGTCCCGGCCTCGTTGGGTGGCTCCTGGGAGACAAGGACCATCGAGACAGGTGCGATGTCACTGCTGATCCATTGGTTCAGATATGCGAGATCGATCCGCGATATGGACTCCACGACACCATCGGCGGGAGCGGGTTCGCCGAGTCGCAACGGTTCCTCGCCATCGTCGAGCGTGCCCACAACGGCCACCAAACCTTCAGGAGGTTCGAACCCAACGGCCGGAGGACCTTCAGTCGTTGGTGGAACCAGGCCGCGCACGATCACGACCAAGGTGCCGTCGCTGAGCTCTAACGGCGTCGCAACAAGTGTTCCACTCAGATCTCCGTAGGTCCTTCCGACCGAGAAGAACTCGAGATCTGGCCTGTAGACGCCTTCGATACGAGCAGTGCGGTCGATTAACTCGGGTGGTTGCATCCCGTACTGGCCGAGAAGCCCGGAAAAGGGTCTCATTTCGGCGCTGCGACGGTCTTCCGTGACAGCGTTGAGTTCTCGACGCTCGTCGAGCCGATCAAGCTGCCACACCCCAAGTCTGACAAAGGCGACCGCGATCAGCACGCCGACGATGATGGCGGCGATCCATCGGGGTTGCTTGAGTACGGAGGTGTCGAACGAAGCCACGCGGGAAGGGTATCGCTCCTATGTGGATCTCCCAGTGCGGAGGACTGCCCAGTCGGACCTTGTGATCCCGTGGTTGACCTGGTCGTACCGCACGCCCGCCTTGAGGTATGACGACCGGGCTACCCCTTCCCTGTGCATCCCCGCTTTGATCGCGACGGCAGCGGATGCACCATGCGGAGCCATCACTGGCGCCCACAGCCGCATGAAACCATGGTTGGTGAACAGCTCATCGATCAGGGCCGCTACGCAGGCCGTGGTCACGCCTCGACCCCAGTGATCGGGGTTCAGCCACCAACCGATCTCGGCCGACCCGGTGTTCTCCTCCTTCATCGCAAACGCGCCGCATCCACCTGAAAGTTTGCCATCGACAAAGATCGCAAACTGGACTGCCGCGTTCGGACCGTTGGTCGCGATCTCAACCCAGTCTTCGGCGGCTGCCGTCGTATAGGGGTAGGGAAACTGGTCACCCATGTACACGGGTATCCGCGAATCATCTGCGGCCTCTACGAGGGCAGACACCATCGAAGCGTCATACGAGCGGAGTTCGACACCACCGATGGATGTAGGAATTCGGCGGCCACCAATGTCTTCGGTCTCTGGTGGAGGTGCGAATCGGCCGCCTGTGCGCCAGTAGGAACCATCGGCGCGGTCCATGAACCCCTCTTCGACCATGTAGCGACGAATCGCTGCATAGTCGTGGTACACCAACTGAATCATGAAATTGACGTCACGTTCGTCGTAGCGACGCCCGGGTTCGAAGTCCTGCGCCATCTTTTCGAGCACGAGACGTCGTTTCGTTGCGTTGGAGGGGATTCGTTGCAGGCGTCCATTGCTGAAGAACCTGCCGAGCGTCAATGCTTCGGCTGCCGTCCATGGCCCTTCTATTGGATCGTCGGAGTTTGTTGAGGCGCGCGGGAGTTGTTTCCCGACTGCACGGATTGCGTCAGTGTCCAACACCGCTCTCTCGTCGAGAAACCCTGCGGTACGGAGGTAGCCAACAGCCTCGGCGAACTTCTTCACTGGCACCCCGTGTTGTTCAGCGATTTCTGTGAGCGATGCAGGCTCGTTCACAGAGGCCCCGAGTACTGCGAGCCTCAGTGGGTCTGAGACGGCCTTGAGCAGATCAATCGGTTCGGGTGATGTCACGATGAACCACCGATGCGTACGGCACCGGTTCTACGCGGGTCTGCAGCACCTATCAGAGAGCCACGCTCGTCCATCGCAGCCGCCTGGACGCCCCCGAAGTACATCGAATTCTCCGGCAACACTCTCACCACCAGATCGGAGACCATTGTTGTGTCGATTCCGGGCTCGACGGCGAGTGCAGGTGCGCCTTCAAAGAGCTCGGCGTGGAGCCGGGGTGCGGCGACAGCTTCATCAAGCGACATCCCACACACGACGTGGTTGAGCAGCACCGTGGAGATCGCTGACGTGATTCGGTCTGCTCCGGGCGAACCGATCGCCATCACCTCGCCAGCGCTTCCTCTTCCGATGGTGGGAGCCATGTTTGAGAGAAGCCGTTGTCCAGCCGGGAGGGCGTGGAGTCCCTCTGAGGTCAGCTCAAGCTCGCCGAGACTGTTGTTCAGCCCGAATCCCCATCCAGGGATCACAGTGCCAGACCCGTAACCGGCCGACACGGTGACCGAGCAAGCCAACCCGGTCTCATCGACGGCAGATGTATGCACCGTAGAAGGCGACCGATGCATCGCCTTGAGATCTCCCTCAAGAGCAAGTTCGTGCAGAAGGTCTGCTCCTGCAAATCGGTCGACATCTCCGTCGAGGTCAGATCGCCGAAACGAGAACACAGCATCCTGTGCCGCGGCGTACTCTGCGACGTCGTCAGCACTCCAACCGTTGATCTCAAGTCGCTCGATCAATGTGAGGAGCGCCGCTACCGCCGTACCTCCCACCGCCGGCGGTGCGTTGGTTGCGATGTCCCATCCATGGAGACCCACTCGTGCGGGAGGACGCACGACGGGTTGGTACTCCTCCAAGTCGTGCTCGGTGATGAGTCCCCCTCGTTCCGCACATGCCCGAATGAGCTCGACGGCGAGGTCTCCTCGGTACAGCGTGTTGACGCCAGCGTGAGCGATCAAGTCCAGACATGCACCGAGCGCCGGGATCTTCACAAGATCTCCCGTCTCAATCACCTGCCCATCGTCCTTGTGAAAGATGGCAGAGGCTTCTTCGTCCCAGCCGTAGATCACGTCGTGTGCGTATTGCAGGTAGTAGCCGCTGGCCTGTGACAACAAGAATCCGTGCTCAGCGAGTTGCACCGCAGGATGGAACAGCTCGGCCCACGGGACGTTCCCGTATCGCTTCGATGCGACGTCGAATCCGGCGAAGGCTCCAGGGATCGCAACGGTTCCCCACCCAACGACGGTCTCCATGCCGCCTCCGTATTCCATCGCAACGGTTTCGGTCTGAGGTGCGACGCTTGGATCGCGTCCACGTCCGGGCATCTCCGCATACGCATCGATCACGATCGGTGCGTCGTTTGGTGGCCAAATCGTCACGAACCCGCCGGCACCCGGCGAAACGATGCCGAGTTCTGTCGTCATCGACGCGATAACCGCAGCGATCGCCGCATCCACAGCGTTCCCGCCGTTTTCGGCAATGGCCTGCCCTGCATCAGCAGCGTCGGCGGAGGCAGCAGCTATCAGGGTTTTCGGCATCGGGCAACATTAGGCACGCGTCGGTGTGCGGCCCACTTGGTCAATCAGCTCGAACGAGATCCCCGTTAGTGCAGTAGGTGACATCGTCTCGACCGCCAACCACGTTGAGAACCTCATCCAGAGTGTTCCACAGGTCGTACTCTTCGAGCTCCCAGCTATGTCCCCAGATGTGCAGCACACCTCCAGAACGGGCGACGTCATCGACGGCAGCTTCAGCCAACGAAACGAGATCTGAGAGACGTCCGTACGTCGTCAACCAGCGCCCAAGTCCAGAGAAGTTCCTCTCTTTCAGTGCGTGCGCCAGATGCACCTTGGCACCATGGGGATAGAGCTGAAGAGTGACCGGCATTTTGAACGGATCATCACCAAGGTCGGTTTGGAAACCCATCGTGGTGCGCCCAAGGCTGTACCCGGCAGCCTTTACCGCAGCGGCAGCGCGGTCGTCGAAGTATCCGAATGGGTAGCAAAACGACGGAATGGCCCCTCCCGTCAGATCTTCAAGACTGGATTTGCTCTCGGTGACCTCGCGCGCCAGCGCGGCAGCATCGATCGCGCGCATGTCCGGGTGGGTCATCGTGTGCGAGCCAATCTCGATACTGGAGCCGAGAATCGCATCTCGATCGGCCTTCGGAGGAAGCGGGAATCGATCAGACCCAACCGTCCAATACAGCGTGCCGGTGACCCCGTGGCGCTCAAGCATCTCTGTGAGGCGTGCGTCGTGTGTCCCGCCGTCATCCCAGCTCGTCGTTACAAAGCTCTTCATCGGAGCAGTTCCATCCCTTCGCGGACAGCGGTCAGAAGCCGGTCGTTCCGCTGACAGGAATCCAGGCTGACCGTGCACCGGCCGGAACGAACTCATTGTCGGCGTTGCCCTGCGTGTTGGTGTACCGGAAGTACATCGTTGTGTTGGATGGGCGGAAGAGTGCGGGCGAGAACTTCCCGTCGTTGTTCCAGTCGCCTGCGATCAAGCGGTCCTGGGGATCTCCGTAGATGAACTGAGCATCGGCAATCCCCTGGGTGTGGGTGTTTCGGAAGTACACAAGTCCTGTTGATTCACGGTGAAGGCCAACTGT
>JBPCTY010000117.1:0-6983 GCA_051011415.1 Acidimicrobiia bacterium | reverse complement strand
TTCTCCGGCGTTGTCGTGGGAAACTCAACAGTCACGATCGATCACGGTGGAGGGATCCGCACTTCGTACTCATACCTCGCCGATCGAAGCGCCCAGTCGGGGAGCCGAGTGCGCCTGGGTGATGTGGTCGGCTTCTCGGGAGTGCACGACGGTCGAGAAGCGTTCCATCTATCGCTGCGGTTGTCGGGAAGGTACGTGGACCCAACGATTCTGGGAAGGTGCCGGACGGATCCGGGGGTCGGCCTCTCACTGGCACCCCCTCGGCACTTCTATGCTGCACGGCGTGATTGGAATCCTCGGCGGCACATTCGACCCTCCGCACGTTGGGCACCTGTCCGTCGCCAACGCCGCGATCGAACAGCTTGGCCTCGACGAAGTTCGCTTCGTTCCGGCCGGCGACCCCTGGCAGAAGGCCGACGAGTACGTAACTGAGGCGAGGCACCGGCTTGCGATGACCCGCCTCGCCGCTGCTGAGGACCCGCGATTCGTTGTCGATGACATCGAGATTCGCCGTGATGGGCCCTCGTACATGATCGATACGGTCGAAACGTATGCCGAGCCCTGTGTGTTGATCCTCGGCACTGATGCCGCAGCCGGGATACCGACGTGGCATCGGGGTTCGGAACTCTTGAGGAAGGTCGAGATCGCTGTGGTCGGAAGACCGGGAGTGGCGCCGGAGGACGTGGAGAAAGCGTTGGAACGTCCTGTGCTTCGGCTCGATATGCCGTCGGTTGAGGTGTCCGGAACAGCGATCCGGACGCATGTCGCCTCCGGGTTCTCGCCACGTTTCCTGGTCCCCGGTCCAGTCTGTGACTACATCGATTCCAATGAGTTGTACCGCTGACGGGATTCGGGAAGGCAACTTTGCCTATCATTCACCGCAGATGAGATCTCAGACATCGAAGGCCACGCCCGAAGCCGTGGACGCCGCAAGAACCGCTGCTCAGGCGATCGCGGACAAGAAGGGCGAGGACATTGTCGCCCTTGACCTTTCGGGGCTCCTTGTCGTCACCGATGTGTTCCTTGTTGCGTCCGGAAACTCGACGCGCCATGTGAAGACCCTCGTCGATGATGCCGAAGAAGCGTTGCGGTTGATCGACAGGAAACCCATTCGTCGGGAAGGGACTGACTTCGGAGAATGGGTGCTTCTGGACTACGGAGACCTTGTCGTTCACGTTTTCGATACGGAGACGAGGGCCTACTACGAACTCGAAAGACTGTGGGCTGATGCTCCCCGCATCGAGGTCGTTTCAAGCTCGTCAATCGCTGAGGCTTGATACACTTTCGAACCTTCCGGGGGCTGTAGCTCAGCCTGGCAGAGCACTTGACTGGCAGTCAAGGGGCCAGGGGTTCGAATCCCCTCAGCTCCACGGAGAGAGACGACAAGAATCCTCGGTTTCGTCCGGGGATTCTGTCGTTTGACGGTCGTGACGTCGTCGTCCGCATCGGCTGTTGCCGAATCGTCGCGATCACACGTCGAGCTGCGAGCCGGAGTGATCGAACACGATCTGGTCCCAGTGCCACAGCTTCTCGAAGAAGCGCCGAGACGGTCCGTCGCGGGAACCGAAGGTATCTCCGGCAGACGCTGCGATCTCGCCGAGTGTCTTTTGGCCGTCGATGTGGTCCACGAGTTTCAACTCGGCCGGAGTGACCGGCAGTACAAGGTCGGTATTGGTGTGCGCTGTGTTGATGAGGACCGCTGCTGCACCTGGAGGAAGCCGTTCATCGACTGCGATCGTGTCCGGCAGCTTGATCGGAACTGAGTTGTCGGTCCAGCCGCCGGACTGCGTGGTTCCAGCGGAGGCGGGCTGGTGAGCAATCACGGTGTGGCGAACCATCGAGCCGCGCAAGAGTTCCATGGCTGCGTATTGGTCATGATCGCTCAGCTCAACGAGTTGCGTGGCGTGCGGTGTGGTGGCCGGAGCGCCGCATTGGGGGCGATAGGGCGCCTGCAGGATCCAGCGACCGAAGCCCAGATCTTCGCTTCCGAGAAGGTCGAAGAGCTCGGGGACCGAGTAGGCGCGTTCGCGGGGGTTCAGGAAGGCATCGGCCAGAGCATCCGGCGATCGAAAGTCCGGCGTGTTCCTGAGCATGGGGGAGAGCGGATGGTTCATCGGGATCTCCCTAAGCGTTGAGCCCAGGGCGTTGATCTCCTCGGCGGTCGGTTCAATGCCGAGGAGCCTGCTGTAGTCCTGGATCATCGAGACGCCAATCCGGCCGTATCGGCCGTAGACCATGAGCAACAAGGCGCCGTCCGGTTTGAGTGCCTTACGGATCTGGCGCAATCCCTCGGCTGGATCGGCAAGGTGATGGAGCACGCCGGTGCACACAATCAGGTCGTACTGCTGGTCGAGATCCAGGATGCGTTCAATCGGGAGCTGTTGCAGCGTGAGGTGGTTGAGGTCGTACCGCTCCTTCAGCTTGGCGGTCTCGTTGAGACTCGTCTCACTTACATCGATCCCCGTGACCGTGGCCCGTGGCCAGCGAACTGCGTGGCGTGCTGCCTGGGATGTCCCGCATCCTGCGACGAGGATGTCCAGTTGATCGGTGTAGGCCCGATAGGGAAAGTACCTGTGGAACTCGGCCCGACGTCTGTTGTCATCTGACCACCGGACCCGATATCCATCGAGATCACCAATTGGGGGTGGGTAGGGGTGGGCCTCGTAGAACGAAGAGATCGCATCGTCTGAGCTCACGGCTCAATCACCTGGCGGCCGCGCCTGAGGACGCGGGCTTTCCGTCGTCACGGATTCACGATCTGGTCTGCCGGCGGAAGCTGGTCCCGCACGGCCTCGTACGTCGTTGGGAAGATGTTGTCCTCTCCGAGTCGATCGATGACTCCGTCCACCAAGAGCACTTCGTACGCCGGCTGCTTGATGCGTGACACACGAATGTCGATGCCACGACGGTGCGCCAGATCGACGACCCTCCCGATCGAGTCCGACGCCTGCGAATCCATGAAGTTGACGCCCTCGAAGCTGAGCACGACAAGGTGCAACGGTGGGTCCACATCGGCGGTGACATTGCGCAATCGATCTTCAAGCGCCTCGGAGTTTGCGAAGTACAGCGCAGTGTCGATGCGCATCACCAGAATCCCTGGGAAGGTGACCGTCTCTGCGTCCGCGTCAACGCTTTGGAACGCTTGGCTACCGCGTCGCCGCCCAAGCACAGGGAGTTCAGGCGATGCACTCAGATAGATCACGTACCCGAGCGACAGGAAGACTCCGATGACGACGCCGGCGAGGACTCCTGCGGTCAGGACGCTGATCAACGCTGCCATAGCGATCCAGAAATCGACTCGCAGGACTCGGTAAAGGCGCCGCATCTCGGGGACGTCCATCATTCCGCTGACCACTGCCTGGATAATCAGTGCTGCGAGAACGGCCTGTGGCAAGTCCGAGAACAGGGGGGCGAGAATGAGCAGGGTCAACACGACCATGACACCTGTGGTAAGCGACGCCATCTGTGATTTGGCGCCGGACGTGTCGTTGAGTGAGCTTGCTGACAAGCTGGTAGATACGGGGATGCCCTGGACCAGACCCGATCCTACGTTGCACATACCCTGCGCCGTGGACTCCTGGTTGATGTCGACGTGATATCGATGCTTCGATGCGAAGGCTCTTGCATCGCCGGCCGTTTGTGAGAAACCGATCAGGAGTAACCCGATCGATGCGGTGATGATCACGGTGAAGTTTGCGCCGATGAACGCCAGATCGGGGAGTACCAACGATGGCAACCCCCTCGGGACATCTCCTATCAGAGCGACTCCCCGGCTCTCGAGGTCAAGAGCAACCGACCCGATCAATCCAACGACGACGAGCACCAATGCGCCCGGGATCTTCGGAGCGATGTACTTCAGGCCGAAGACGATGGCAAGGGATGCCACGCCAACGACCAAGGTGGCAGAGTCGGTGTCGGGAAGGCTCTGGATCCAGCTCCACAGTTTCTCCCAAGAGTTGTCTCCGTCGATCTCAGTTCCCGTGATCTTGGGCAGTTCTCCGATGACGACCTGGATCGCTGCGCCGAAGAGAAATCCCGTGATGACCGGCTTGGAAAGAAACTGCGAGATCCAACCCATCTTGAAGATCGCCATGAGCAGGAACAACACTCCAGAAACCAGGGTGATCGCCGCCACCATGGCGACCGCATCTTCGCCTCCGGCTGAGATTCCCGCCGACACGAGTGCTCCGGCTGCGACAGCGGCGAGGGCTGAGCTGGGTCCGGTCGCGATCTGCCCCGAGCTTCCGAACAGGGCATAGATAAGTGCTCCGGCAGCTGCGGCGTACAGGCCGTGTTGAATCGGGACTCCAGCAATCGTTGCGTACCCCAGCGATTTGGGAACGACAAGCGCAGCAACGGTGATGCCTGCGATGAGGTCCGGTCGCAGCCAACTGCCCTGGTACCTCGGCAGCCAGTCAAAGATCGGGATGAAGCGACCCAACCGAGATGGCTCACTGCGTTGCTGGCGATCGTCTGTGTCCTGCTGCGACACGTCTTCCCTATCTCTCGTTGCTCGTGCGCTCGGCTGGACCGACAGTGGTCCGCCTTGCCTCTATGACGGTGCGAAGACCGTCGACCAGTCGTGCTTCATGCTGATCACAGTCCATCCCAGACGGATTGCAGTATCGGTGATCGGCTCGTTCGCAGCAAAGGTGCCAGCGACGCTCTCGTATGCATACTCGCGGTCCCCATCGTCGTGGTTCACCAGAAGCGCCAGAGATGGCCCGTCGTAGGCCTTCGCGTATTCAAGCATCTCGGCATCTCCCGCGGAGTTTCCACCGGCCACACAGGGATGCCGCCCGAGAATGCGCTGTATGTTCGGCGGCTTCATTGGTCCCTCGTTCGGGCCGCCAGCCACAAGGGCATTTGTCCGCACCAGTTGGGCACGACCGCCGTGGTCTCTCGTGAACTCGTAGTCGATCTGGGAGCCGACCACGCCCTCTGGCTTCACGCCGTAGAAGTCCTCGCCAATGACGCGTACGAACTCGGCTCCACCTGCACTAACGATGTAGAAGTCGAATCCATGATTTCGCAGCTCGTCCATGAGCTCCAACATGGGCTGGTACCGCGTCTGGCGGTACGGGACACCTCGCACCGGGTGAACCTGATCGGCAAAGAAGCTTGCCACCCTGCCGTCGAAAGCCTCCGGTGTGATCCCGGCGAACAAGTCAAGGAACGCCGTACCGACCCGCTCCAACCCCAGCGCGTGGATCGCCGGTGTATCGCCTGCAAGCACCGCAGCAAACTCGGGTCGATCCCCGATAGCCGGATCTTCAGCCACGGCAGCTGCGAGCTGAAGCAGCAGGAACTCAAGCTGGGTGTAGTTCGGCTTCTCCGCCCACATCGTTCCGTCGTTGTCGAATACAGCAACCCGTTCGGCGGGTGGAATCTGGTCGACGTCAGCGAAGAACGACAGGATCGCAGACCTTGTGGCGCCGTCACGCCACGACGGCAGGATGTGCTGATCTGGCATTCGACTCCTCTCCGGGACCCAAGGATGGCCGGCCTACGCCCTCCCATGGTCGACGATGCGGGTGTGCAGTTGGCTAGGCGCTGCCCACACCTTGATCCAGCTTGGCAACAACACGGTCGATGCTGAAGCTCGGCGGTTCCTGCCGGCGCGGGAACTCTTGTAGCGACTTGGCCATGTCAGCAACGAAGAACTGCACCGGACCCATCATGTATGCATGGTCGATGAACCAGTCTTCATACGTGTTGGACGTGATCTGAGCGCGTTCGTACGGATCAGTCCGCAAATTGAAGATCAATGGGATCCGCAATTCCGTGTACGGCTCGCGCCAGACCTGCAGAGTGCCCGTGGCGCGTTGCTCCAGCCACACAATCTTCCAATGGAAGATCCGTGCCGCACATAGGTCACCGGTGTCCGAGAAGTAGAGGAACTGCCTTCGTGGGCTCTCGTCGACCTCACCCGTCCAGTAGGGCAGCATGTTCTCGCCGTCGAGGTGGACCTTGTACTCCTTACCGTCAAGTTCAGTGCCGGCCTTGAGCTGGTCGGCGATGTCGTCGACCCCGGCGGCTGCAAGCAACGTCGTGAACCAATCGAGGTGAGCCGTCAACCCGTTGCGAACCTCTCCCGCGGGGATCCGGTCAGGCCAGCGCACCAGGCAAGGAACCCGATAGGCGCCCTCCCACATTGAGTTCTTCTCGTTGCGGAACGGAGTCATTCCTGCATCCGGCCACGAGTTCATATGGACACCGTTGTCTGTGCTGTACATGACGATCGTGTCGTCCGCGATACCAAGCTCGTCGAGCGTGTCGAGCATCTCTCCGATGCGCTTGTCGTGTTCGACCATGGCGTCGTGGTATTCCGACTGCCAACGACCTGCTTGGCCTCGGATCTCATCCTTGATGTGCGTGCGGAAGTGCATTGCTGTCGTGTTGAACCACAGGAAGAACGGGGTGTCGTCGGCCGCAGCGTCGCGGATGAACCGCTGCGCTTCAGGGGTGATCTCCTCGTCAACTGTCTCCATCCGCTTCTTTGTGAGGGGGCCGGTGTCCTCGATTCGCTGTGTGCCGTCCTCGTTCGCCCAGCAATGCAGTACGCCACGCGGTGCGTACCTCTCGGTCCAGCCGGGGATCTCTTCGTCGGTCGGGTAGTCGACGTTCTCTGGTTCCTCCTCGGCGTTCAGGTGATAGAGGTTGCCGAAGAACTCGTCGAAGCCATGATTCGTTGGCAGAGACTCATCGAGATCGCCAAAGTGATTCTTCCCAAATTGGCCGGTTGCGTAGCCCTGCTCCTTGAGCGCTGTAGCAATCGTCGGATCATCCTCGTGTAGGCCGAACCGCATGCCGGGAAGGCCAACCTTGGACATTCCGGTTCGGTAGACACTCTGGCCGGTCATGAACGCAGCGCGGCCTGCAGTGCATGACTGTTCGCCGTAGTAGTCGGTGAACTTCAATCCCTCGTCTGCTACGCGGTCGATGTTTGGTGTCTGATACCCCATCAAGCCATCGCTGTAGCA
>JBPCTY010000116.1:0-3725 GCA_051011415.1 Acidimicrobiia bacterium | reverse complement strand
GGCTCACGGGCTGTCATGGGTGGCATTGCGTTGAAGAGGTGGGTTCCCATCGTTGCTCCGGCGTCGAGTGCCTTGCGTGTCGTGCTGGCCGTTGCCGCGGAATGGCCGACTGAGACCACGACGCCGTCGTCGACGAGCCTTCGGGTCAGCGCGATTGCGCCGTCGACCTCTGGCGCAAGGGTCACGATCCTGACCTCGTCAGTTGACAGCTGCGACTCGGTAGCCGGAGTCAGGAGATCGGCCGGGTGCGTTCCCCTCCGCTCTGAGCTGAGATGCGGGCCCTCGACATGGAGACCGAGGGGCTCAGCACCGCGGTAACCCTGGGGCCGTCTGGTCATTGCTTCCTGTGCTGCTACCACTCTGTCTGGCGGTGAGGTGATCACGGTTGGGCAGAAGGCTGTGACTCCCGATGCCGGCAAGAGCGTTCCGACTTCCCATATGGAGTCGGGATCGTGCGTGAAGTCGAAGCCGTATCCGCCATTCACCTGCAGATCAACGAATCCCGGCACGACGGTGAGTCCTGTCGCATCGAGATATGGCGAACCGGGATGTGGTGCACCTTGCTGGCCGTTTTCGACTCCGATGCTTAGGCCCCTGCCGGCAGCATCGGTTCCGCCGAGCACTCTGAGCGAACTCACGCGAGCTCGATTCCCGTACCGGACGGGATGTTGCCGATCGTCACAGGTGTCTTGCCGGTGATCGGGGCAAGTCCAGCGAGCGCTCTTGCGACCGCCTTGGCGCTTGCAGGGTTGCTTGACCATGAACACAGATACGTGCTTGCGTCGGGAAAGCGCATCAGATCCCACGGGGTGCGTTGGGCGACCACAACGACACGGTCATGGGCCTCCAGCACGGCTTGCACGAGGGAGGCTTGCTTGTCGGCCAGAGCAGCTGCTGCCGTACCGAGAATCACTATGTCGGAGTCCCGCACTGCCTCGAAAACACCGGCAATGTCGGTCGAGGACGGCTGGTGTGGCACGACGACCGAGATGACGCTCGCATCGACCACTTCGGCGATCTCGGCCGCAAGCCGTGGTTCCTCATACCCGGAAGTGTCGGCAGGAGTGAGATTCACCATCTCGGTCTCGACCACAAGTAGCTTGGAGTCGCTTGTGGTGGTCAGCGGGACGAGGCCTGCGTCATTTCTGACAAGGGTGATAGAGCGCTGAGCTGCCTCATCGGCCAGCGCTGCGTGCCTGGCAGATCCGACTTGATCGATATCGATCGGTGGGAATCCGGCAACCCAGGTGCGAAGGGCACGGACTCTGTCGTCGGCCTCCAACATGCGAGATTCGCTGATCAGCCGCCTCGAGAGGGCAAAGTCGAGCCCGACCGTCGCTCTCTCCTCCTGTTCTGCATCTGCAGTCAAGAGCAGAAGGTCGACCCCCGAGGTGACGGCAGCAATCATGTCGATAATCTGAAGTCCCCCCTGGGTCAACGCCTTCATATCGATGGCATCCGTGATCATCGCACCCTCAAACCCCATCTCGTCACGTAGGAGTCCAGTATTGGCCTCCCACGCCAGCGTGCACGGAAGGGTGTCGGAGCCTGTGACGGCCGGGAGTGCGAAGTGGCCTGTCATTGCAAGCTTGACGTCGGCATCGATCGCTGCACGGAATGGAACGAACTCGTTCTTCTCGAGATGCTCCCTGCCATGGGAGATCGTCGGCATCGCATGATGGCTATCGACCTCGGAATCACCCTTGCCGGGAAAGTGCTTCATCGTTGCCGCAACGCCTTCGGACTGGATACCCAGAATGATTGCCTTTACGTGGCGTGCCACAAGGTCGGGGTCGTCACCAAACGCCCTTGCACCCGTGGCTGGGTTCAACGGGTTGGAGGCAAGGTCGGCGACAGGTGCGTAGTCAACGTTGATACCGACGGCTCTCAGCTCGCGACCTATGGCAGCACCGACGCGAAATGTGAGGTCGTTGTCATCAGCTGCACCCAGCGCCATATTGCCTGGCCACATCGTGGCTGGTGCGCCGAAAGCATGGAGTTGACCACCCTCTTGGTCAATTGCAATCAGGAGGGGTAGATCTCCCGAGGCGGTCCGTTGGAGTTCTTCGTTCAGGGCTCGAAACTGCTCTGGTGTCCGGTAGTTGTGCGGCCGGAAGAGAGTGACTCCAGCCACGTCATTCGACCGAAGGGTCTGTGCTACTTCGGGCGGGACTGTTTCCCCCTCGAATGAGAGCATCAATCTGCGGTGGTGGTCTGTCGCTGTCATCCCATTGGGCCTGTCAAGGGACGATCTGTCCGATGCACTCACCAAAGCCGATTGGGACAGCTCCTGGCGACTCGCAGCGTCCAGAGATGGCAACAGTGTCCCCATCCTCAAGAAAGGTACGTGTTGAACCGTCGGCAAATTTGATTGGGTTGGTGCCATTCCACGTCATCTCGAGCAGCGAACCAAACTGATCGCGAGTCGGGCCGCTGACTGTCCCCGATGCGTAGAGATCTCCGGGTCGCGTCGTCGCTCCATTCACCGTTGCGTGGGTGAGCTGCTGGGCCATTGTCCAGTACATATTGGTGAACGAGGTACGAGCCACGACAGATGCTTCGCCGCGGCGTGGTGCGATTGTGACGGAGAGGTCGAGATCGACGCCCAAACGATCGGTTGCGGCCAAGTAGGGCAGAGGTGCGACGTCCTGATCACGTGCCTGCACACGAAACGGTGCGAGTGCCTCGAGCGGCACGACCCACGGGCTGATCGTCGTGGCGAAGCTCTTCCCAAGAAATGGGCCAAGAGGTACATACTCCCAAGCCTGGATATCTCGTGCAGACCAGTCGTTCACGAGACACATGCCAAAGATGTGGTGCTCCGCTTCGTCGATAGGAATGCCTGTGCCCATGGACGGCCCACCGCCGGTGATGAATCCAACCTCAAGCTCGATGTCGAGCTTCTCGGACGGTCCGAACGACGGTCCCGCCTGACCCCGACGTTGACCATGAGGACGTGCGATATCCGTCCCGGAGACGACCACCGTGCCGGCGCGTCCGTGATATCCGACCGGGAGGTGCTTCCAGTTCGGAAGCAGTGCGTCGCCGTCCGGTCGGAAGATCTTCCCGACATTCGTCGCATGCTGCTCCGAAGAGTAGAAATCGACGTAGTCGCCGACCTCGACGGGCAGCTCCATTGTGACCGGGTGCTCTACGAGGAGGTGGTGACGCTCGCAGAACGTTCTTCCTTCTCCGTTTTCGGCATCGAGAAGCTCGACGATGCGAGACCTCACGGTTGACCAGACGCCACGGGCATGACCGAGATAGGAGTTGAGGCTCGCAGAACGAAAAGTGCCGGGTTCGAGGCCGGTGTTTGAGAACACGCCCGCGCTCTCCGACTCCGCCAGATCGAGAACAGCCTCCCCGATGGCGACACCACATCGCGTGCCAGCAGCATCGGTGAACACGCCGTACGGGAGATTCTGGATCGGGAAGTCGGATCCTGCCGGCACGTCGACCCAGGAGGATTGGTTGCTGTCGATCATGTCCCGTCCCCCAGAAATCCGAAGTCAGTGAGCGCATCGAGCGGTTCGTCGATGTCACAGGATCCATACGCCGTGAAGCCGTTGGTGCGTGACCGACGTACCGCCGACCCCGCCAGCGTGACCGCTCGCCACGAGGCTGCCGTTGCCGTCATGGTGAAGGCCTCGGGGTCGGTCTCGCTCACGATCTGTTCGATGGTGACGCGGTCATGGCCCTCGTCTGCTGCGACCGATGCGATCAGG
>JBPCTY010000115.1:0-5627 GCA_051011415.1 Acidimicrobiia bacterium | reverse complement strand
CATACACCCGATGTTCAGATGGGCGGTACAGACTCACCGTGTCGCATCCGTTTCCGTTGAAGTCTCCGGCAAGCGGCACATCGGATGGGTTTCCAAAGAAGTATTGGAGGTCAGCGATTCCCTGCGTGTTCGAGTTTCTCAGGTAGACGAATCCATCTGACTGGCGATAGAGACCCGGAGTGTCAACACCATCACAGTCCCAGTCCCCCATGAACGGAACATCGCCCGGATCCCCGTAGTAGAAGTCGGTTGCTTCGCTGGAAGTGCTTGGTTCCTCTGCCGTGTACCAGATTCCCTGGTCGTCGACGAATCCGATAGTGTCACAGGGCTCGGCGAGGCACTCGGGCCCGGCATCTGGGATCACCGTCGACGGCGTTTGGAACCACATGTCCGGTGCGCCGTACGAGTTTCCACCAAGCGTGACCGTGAGCGAAGTCCCGTTCAATACAAACAGATCCTCTCGACCGTCACCGTCGTAGTCACCAACGTCGACTGCTGTGTCTGCGTCGATCGAGTCATTGATCGTGGCGCTGAAGGAGGCACCCGCTGCAGTTCGGCCGCTGAGTTGGGCGGGCGAACCGTTCGAGAAGGCGTACACGTCCGATTTGCCATCAACGTCGTGGTCGCCGGTTGTGAAATGCCATGAAGTGTCCGCTCCAGCCGGCATCGGGATCTGTGCCGATGCTTGCTGATAGAAGGTCTTGGATCCGTACACAGTGATACCTGCGTCATCGATTGCGTACACATCTGGCGTGAAATCGTCGTCGTAGTGGCCGAGCAGCAGATTCGTCTGTGATGACGGGATGAGTGTGGGGATCACGGTCGGCGCCTGGTAATCGCTTGCCCACGTGTACACGTGCAACTCGATGGATCCGCCTGCTTCCTTTGCGACCCAGATGTCGGGTTTGCCGTCCTTATCGACATCGCCGATCATCGCATCAGGGGTTACGACTGGTGCCGTGCCCCTGGCTGCCACAAATCCGTAGTCACCGATGGCGCTCGATGCCTCGAGCTTGCCCGAGTCCGACACGCGGATGATGTCGGGAGCTCCTTCGCCGGTGACGTCGCCGATCGTGATCGTTGCGTTTTGAGACGCCCCAACCTTGGAGGTGAAGTTCAGTGTCGTTCCCCCGTAGTTCGTTGAGGGGGTGATCGGCGGATATGGAGCGTGGCGCACCGCGCCTGGGGTGGTTGCAGGGCCGCTCCAAGAGAAGTGCATCGCATCCTTGACGTTGACCCAGTTCCCGCCCCAACAGAACCCTGCATCCACGAACGAGTCGACATACCAGTCAGGCATGTTGGTGCGCAGATAGTTGTCTCTGCTGTACGGGTTGGAAGCCGGGTTGATGTCGAATGCAGTTCCGATCGCGTGCTCGGAGGGTCGGGTTGAACCTCCCACCGTCCGCCACACGTATGCAACGGCTGAGTAGACGTAGTACGACTTTCCCTGTGCCAGATGCCCGTTGAGGTTGGTTTCAACCTCTTGGAGTGCAGGCAGCATCCGTGAGTGCACCCGCATAGTCTTGTTGGATCCGGGAAGTTGCCAATTCGTCAGAGACTGCGCGACTTGGTAGTACGACCGGCCGAACATGTCGCCCCATGGTCCACGAATCTGCTCGTTGACCGTCATCGGACCGCTACGACCGACGTTCGGGCGTGTGAAACCCGCAACGCCAGGTTCACATCCAGCGGATTCGCTGAAGTTCACCTGGCTCACACCCGTGTCGGACGCGACGACGGGCACTACGGGCATGACACTGGCCAAGATCGCCAGCATTGCCCAGCCAGCGGCGATCCTTCTACGAATCATCGTCACTCCAGCTTAAAGGTGGTAGCCAGTTCCTAGGTGTCTATCGAGCGCCGTCGCCGGTAAGTACGGTCCAGACGCTTTTACCCATGATCTGTATATCGAGCCAAAACGATGAATGCTTTATGTAATAAAGATCGTACGTGAGCTTTTCTACTGCCTCAGCCTGGTCATCCGCATAGCCATAGTGCACCTGTGCCCAGCCTGTCACCCCGGGCCGAACGAGATGGCGGCTGTCGTAGAACGGGATTTCTTTGGAGAATTGCTCGACGAACACGGTTCTTTCCGGTCGTGGGCCAACAACCGCCAGATCCCCGAGCAGGACATTCCAGAGCTGCGGGATCTCGTCAAGTCTGCTCTTTCTCAGAAACTTGCCGACCCGTGTGATTCTCGGGTCATTCTCAGCGGCGAACCGAGGCCCATCGGACTCGGCGTCGTGCACCATCGTTCGAAACTTGGTCAACGTGAACAATTCGCCGTGGCGCCCAACCCGCTGCTGGCGATACATCGCATTGCCGCGGGAGTCCATCTTCACTACCACGTACACAACCCCCCACAGCGCAAGCCACAACGGTGCCGTGACAACGACGAGCACGACGTCGAGCATGCGCTTCACCGGTGCGTACCCGGATCTCCGCACAGGACGGCTGACCTCCCAACCTCCGATGATGTGGACAAGCGGTATTCGACCTGTGTGCTCCTCATAGACGTCGACCAGAGTTCGGACACGTTGTCCCGACACTGACGCCGATGACACATACCTAGCCATGTCCTCCGACAGCACCTCGCGCAGATCAACCACGAGGGATGCTCCGTCGATCAATGGCACGTCTGTCGGTTCACCGAGGGGATCAACGATCGCGATCACATCAGAGTGAGGGGCGCTCCCAAGATCATCTGCGAGCACCTTCTCAGAGGTGATCACCACCATCTGTTCTGCCCACGGCCTGCGCCGTTGGATGAACCGATGGGCCAAAGCGAGAGCGAACCAAACCGTTGCAGCGGTGAGCAGCCATTCTCTCGACCAATACGCTCGGCTGATGACAAGTCCGACCGCCGTGATCGCCATTGTTGATGCAACGATTCCAAAAGCACGCCCATAGGACGGTCGTGGCACCGACTGCCCCCAAGCGAGGTACGACACATACGACGAAACAGCACCGCCAGCGATCATCAGTACAACAGAAGGCATGAGTGACCCGCTTGACGTGACGGCCAGCCATGGCATCCAGACATCGAACACCCGGAACGTGGCGAGAAGAATCGCAGCGAGGAGCGAGATGGCGTCGGCGAGCACCACCGACCGAAGGAAGAATCGTCGACCCATGGCCACACAGGCTACCGTTTCGGAGGCTTCGCCACCAGCAAAGGAGCTCCATGCCAACGCTTTTCACTCGAATCATCGAAGGCGAACTCCCCGGTCGTTTCGTATACACCGACGACATCTGCGTTGCCTTCCTCTCGATTGAACCCCTCGCTCCTGGGCACACGCTGGTCGTGCCAAGAAGGGAGGTCGACCATTGGATCGACTTGACCTCCGAAGAGCTTTCTCATTTGATGGTCGTCGCGAAGCGCGTCGCTCGTGCAATCGAAACCATCTGGGCGCCTGAGAAGGTCGGCCTGATGATTGCCGGGCTCGAGGTGCCTCATGTGCACATCCATGTCTCGCCCATCAACGGCGTGACCGATCTCGACTTCTCCCAGGCTGACCGCAACGCTTCGTCAGAGGCACTTGACGAGGCTGCGGCTCTGCTCATCGCCGCAATGGACGATTAGAGTCGCCGAATGCCCCAAGAAACCTTCTCGCACACTGTTGCCGTCGATGCGACCCCGGATGTTGCATGGGCTGCGCTGCAGAACCCAGATACATGGTCAAACATCGGACCCGTCGCCGAAGTTTCGAACCCATCGTTCGATGCCTCCGGAACCCTGCGTTCGTTCGACTGGGTCGCCGATGTCGGCGGCAAGCGCTACGACGGCGAAGCCATAGGCGGAGACTTCACACCGAACGAGCGGTACACGATGACGCTCGACACTTCGGAAATCGCCGGTGACGTTATCGCAACGATCACCCAAGGTAACCCATCAACCGAGGTCACGGTCGAGATCACCTTCAGAACCAAGGGCATGCTGTCGGCAATGTTCTTCCCTGCCATCAAGCAGGCGCTTGCATCTGGATTCCCGCAACAGGTCGAGGATCTGGCAGCAACGATCGCCTAGCCAGCCTTGTAGTCACCGTGCGCATGGCCTCTGCTAGCCATGCGTTGATCTTGTCGCTGGGCATCTGTCGAGCTACCCGCAGCGTCCTCATCGATTGTGGCTGAAGACCAATCCGGAACAAGAAGCGCTGCAGCAACGAGCCAAAAGACCATCCACCACGTGTTGATGAATCCACGAACCGCGAGGATCGTGAAGACCGAGAACACCGCGGACAACGAAAGCAGCGTCGACCCCCCTCCGCGAGCTCTCCTACCAAGCAACACGCCGACCCCAACAGCGGCCGCGAGCGCGAGCACCGTTGGCACCTCGATGCCGAGGTTCGCCAGCGTCATCCCATCAGGGCGGGGTGTCCTCGTCAAGTGATGGACTATCACGCCGTCGATGAGTCCCCGCACATCCCAAAGAACGAAGGGCAGGAACGTGAGCGCCGCCACAACGCTTGCTACTCCTGCTCGCATGTACCGGCGCGAATCGGGGAGAACCAACACAACAGGAATGGCCAAGATGAAGTACTGCTTCGATGCGAGAGCAAGCCCGAGTAGAACGGCCGAAGCCATGGGCACCTTCTTCCACAACAGCAGCGACGCGAGAAAGAACGGCACCGCCACTGCTTCGGTCCAGCCGTTCGAAACCATCAGGTAGTGAGCCTGGTTTGCGAGCAGCAGGCCGAGAACAGCCACCGTTGGTGCGACCCTTGTCTCGGGACCTTGCAGCCCGATCAGACCAACCAAGACGAACGCCAGCGCAATGGCAATGGCACCACCCGCCCGCACATCTCCCGAGATCGCATCGCCCACCCAGTACCAAGCGAGATTGATCGGCGGATACGTGTATTCCTGGATGGTCTCGCCGCCTCCCTGAGGCAGCGACTCGTACACCGAAACAGATCCCGTACTGTATGGGTTCTCGCCTGCGTTGAGCGCAACAACGGCTTGCTCGTGAAGCTCAACCACGTCGATCGGCGGCGCCTCACCTCCAAGCACTGACAGCGCACCGATGGAAAAGGTCGCCACCGCAACGAAGGTGCATGCCAGAAGAATCGTCCGAGAGATCGCTGGTCGCAAGAGCGCAAGAGCTGCCAAAGCGACGGCCACGATTGTCGTGACCACGAACACCCTGATCTGGAAGAACGGCACAAGAGCAGGCGCGGCAAGAACGGCCACGACAGCCATACTCGTCGCTGCAGCTCCAATCCGCACGGCGCTCGACCGCCACCCATCGCTCACGACAAGCCATATCCCGATGAGGAGGCCGACGACGCAAAGCGCAAGGACGATGACCTCAGGGGAAGTATTGGGGCGCCGGAAGGTTGTCCCAGCAAGACCGAGCAGACCAATGCACACAAGCCATATCCCGACGCGCTGGATACGCATCGGGTCGACCAGCCGGTTCTCGTCGCCGGCGTCGGCCGTCGCTGCTCTCTGATCAGATATCACGGACAGAAGTATCGTCCTAAACAGCGATGACCCTCAGGCTTTTGTCCTGCTGAGGCACCCGACGCGGCGCTATTCGGTGAAGTCGGCCTCAGCGTCTTCGGCTTCACGCAGCGCACGAGCGGCCTCGCGTGCACCCTCGACGCCGCCTTCGGTGAGCTCTGCGC
>JBPCTY010000114.1:0-9743 GCA_051011415.1 Acidimicrobiia bacterium | reverse complement strand
TCCGGCTGTCTCCTGCGGTAACGGTGTTGTCCTCGGACGATCCCGTCCGCGTGTTTCAGCAGTTCGCAACGCTCGACCAGGTCTCGTCCGGTCGCGCCGAACTCCTCGTTGGCCGCGGCTCGTTCATTGAGTCCTTCCCGCTGTTCGGTTACGCGCTTGAGGACTACGAGGAGCTCTTTGCAGAAAAGCTCGATCTCCTGTTGGCAATCCGTGACAACGAACGTGTCACCTGGTCCGGCGAGTTTCGCTCCCCGCTGGATGATGTCGGTATCTACCCACGTCCACAGCAGGACCCGCTCCCGGTTTGGGTCGGAGTTGGAGGCACGCCACAGTCCGTCGTTCGTGCCGGCACCAGAGGCCTTCCGGTAGCAATCGCGATCATCGGCGGAAGCCCCGACCGATTTGCGGTCCTTGGGGAGCTGCATCGACGTTCGCTCGCAGACGCTGGCTTTGATCCAGCCACAGTTCCGCTCGCAGTGCACGCACACGGTCACATTGCGCCGACGAAAGAGCAAGCAATCGAAGAGTTCTGGCCGTCCTACCGCGCCGCGATGACTCGCATCGGTCGGGAACGTGGCTGGGGGCCGATGACCTACGACCAGTTCGAGGCGATGGTCAGTCCGGCCGGTTCACTTGTGCTCGGTACCCCCGAGGAGGTTGGAGAGAAGATCGCACGGTGGCGTGACATGCTCGGCCTCGACCGCTTCATGCTCCACGTGAGCGTCGGAAGCATGGATCCCGACCATGTTCTCCGGACCATTGAGCTCCTCGGCACCGAGGTGCCCAAACATCTCTGACGAGCACCTCTGGTGCCGCGGCGGCCTAGGTTGCTGCGTTCCTGATCAGGCGGCAGAAGAACGACACGGCCTTCTCGGCGTCTGAGGTACGGATACGCTCGTTTGTGTCGTGGAAGCCGCTGTCGTCAATCGCCACAGAGAACGGTACGAAGCCGTAGATGTCGCCAGCGAAGTCGTCGTAGTACCGGGAATCAGTTCCACCGATCAGGATCCACGGCGCCGCTATGGCGTCAGGGAAGGTTTCTTCAACCGACTCACGCACCACATGCCATGCATCTGATTCGATTGATGACGTGCGGCTCGGTTCTCTTGATTCAAAGTCCGCATTCACCTGGACCTCGATGTCTGGACCCACGACTTCCTCAACGTGGGCGACGACATCAGCGACTGTGTCACCAGGAATGATGCGGAAGTTCACAACCGCTGAGGCTTGTTGAGGAAGGACATTTGCCTTGTGGCCACCAGAGACGACCGTCACAGCAGTGGTCGTTCTCATCAATGCATCACCGAACGGCTTGGTTCCGAGCATCTTTGCGACCACTGGTGCGGTCACCTTCAAGTTCGTCAGGATGCTCCTCACTTTGGGATCCATCCGGGGCGACAGCGCATCGAACATGTCCGCCAGCGCTGAAACCCGAGGTGGCATCGGGTTCCTTTCCAGGAGATGCACAGCCTCACCGATCATCCCCGCTGCAGTCGTCTTCGGGGGGAACGAGCTGTGCCCTCCTGAAGCCCGAGCGGTCAGATGCACGTTCGCATACCCCTTCTCGGACACCTTGATGAGGGCCACGGGTTCCTTGCTCAGCATTGGCACCTCGTCGACCACGAACCCGCCTTCATCGAACACCAGCCAAGGAGTGACTTCCCGACTATGAAGAAGGGAAGCGACGGCTGCTGCACCTTCTCGACCCCCGATTTCCTCATCGTGTCCAAAGGTGATGAACACAGTGCGCGACGGCTGGAATCCCGTTCTCAGAAGATGCTCGACTCCCTCCATCGTGGCGATCAGTGGGCCCTTGTCGTCAAGGGTTCCCCTGCCCCACAGGTGATCTTGGGCCTCGGTTCCGGAGAAGGGAGGCTCGGTCCAGTCATGTTCGGTTCCAGCCTCAACGGGAACAACATCGATATGCGCCATCAGGACAATTGGGTCGGCTTTCGGCTCCGTGCCCTCCCATGTGTAGAGCAGCGAGTAGTCGGCAACGATCTCTCGAGTGCAATGCTCGTGGATGAGCGGGTATGTGTCTTCGAGGAATGCATGAAATGCGAGAAATGAATCCGTGTCGATCTTCGAGCGGTCGTCATGCGAGGTCGTGTTGATCCGGACCGCCGCACCTAGGTGATCGAGGAAGTCGTTGTCCGACACATCGGCCTCGCGCGCTGGCAGCGCCCGGGGCGCCTCCGTGTCTGGCACGTCGTTCAGGCTTGATGACCACTTGAGCGCTGCTGCCGCCGCTGCAGCCGTAGCTCCTGCGAGCGCAATGCCAAGGGTTGTGGACTTCTTCACCATTGCACATCCCTGCGAGCGATGGTTCAAATGTAGGCAATCGCGACCGAGGCGGCGAATCGTTAGATTCGGTCGCCGGAGGTGCCCCACCCATGACAGTGAGCAAGATCGTCGAGGCACAAGACGCGGTCGCCGTGATTCGCGACGGGGACGTCGTCGCGAGCTCCGGGTGGGGAGGTCACGGTGTCGCCGAGTGTGTGCTGCTTGCGATCGAGGAGCGATTTCTTGCCGGCGAGGGCCCAAACGACCTCACCCTGTTGTGGGCCGGTGGACAGGGCGATGGTCAGGGCCGCGGTCTCGACCACCTTGGGCACAAGGGGTTGTTGCGTAGAGCAGTCGGAGGCCACTACGGCCAGATCCCGAAACTCGCACAGCTCGCGGTCGACGATGAGATCGAGGCCTACAACCTTCCGGAGGGTGTCCTGGTCCATCTCTACCGAGCCATCGCAGCCGGGGCACCAGGTGTGCTCTCCACGGTCGGCCTCGGGACCTTTATCGACCCTCGGTTCGAAGGCGGAAAGGTCAACCCTTCCGCCATTGATGATCTGGTCGAACTGACAACCAGAGGCGAGCAGGAGTGGCTGTTCTATCCGGGCACCCCTGTTGACATTGCCGTCATTCGCGGCACCACCGCGGACCCTGCAGGCAACATCACCACAGAACGCGAAGCCGTTTCCCTCGAGATTCTCGAACTCGCGATGGCGGCCAAGGCCTCCAATGGATACGTCATCTGTCAGGTTGAGAGAGTCGCTGACCAGGGGTCTCTCGACTCGCGTGACGTCAGGGTTCCTGGGGTACTTGTCGACGCCGTCGTGGTTGCCGACCCTGGGCTGCATATGCAGACCTTCGGCACGCAATACAACCCCGCGGTCTCAGGCGAAATCCGCGTTCCCGTCGACTCGCTGGACCCCTTGGACGTTGACGGCCGAACCGTTATTGCAAGGCGTGCAGCCATGGAGCTTCAGGCTGACACGGTCGTCAATGTTGGCCTTGGACTACCCGAACTGGTCGGCAGGGTCGCCGGCGACGAACGCGTACAGGATCTCGTCACCTTCTCTATCGATACCGGCGTGATCGGAGGGGTGCCTCTCTCGGGATACGACTTTGGAGCGTCCGTCAATCGGGAGTCGGTGCTCGATCACTCTTCGTCCTTCGATTTCATCGATGGCGGGGGCCTGGACACGGTCTTCCTCGGTGTCGCGGAGTGTGACGGCGCAGGCAACGTGAACGTCAGCAGGTTCGCCGGCCGTCTCGCTGGCTGTGGAGGAGCAATCAACCTGACTCAGCGAACACAACGGGTTGTGTTCCTGACTCCCTTTTCAAGCGGTGGGCTTGATGTGACGGTCGCCAAAGGTTCTTTGTCCATCGTGGCTGAGGGCCGCTTCCCGAAGTTCGTCGACGCCGTCGCGCAGGTCACGTTCTCAGGCGCAATGGCTATCGAACGCGGTCAGGAGATTCTCTACGTCACCGAACGGTGTGTCTTCACGCTTGACGAGCGTGGGCTGGTTCTCACCGAAGTCGCTCCCGGGATCGACGTTGATGCTGATGTGCTGTCACTCCTCCCGTTTGCTCCAGCAGTGGATCAGCTTTCGGTGATGCCGCCCGAACTCTTCACTTCAGGCCGCTTCGGGTTGCGAGACAGGATGCTCGACATGCGCATTGCTGATCGACTGTCGTACGACGCAGCTACAAACACCGTGTTTATGGACTACTCAGGTATGCACGTTCGGACACACGGCGATGTCGACGAGATCAAGGCGGAAGTTGATGCGCTCCTCGGACCGCTTCCGACGAAGGTGAATGCGGTGGTGAACTATGACCGGTTCCGACTCGATGAGGCCGTTGTCGACCACTATGCAGATGCGGTGAGTTATGTCCAGAACACCTACTACCTCGACGGTGGAGCGAGCAGACATTCCACGAACGCGTTCATGCGGCTGAAGCTCGATCGGGAGTTCACCAAGCGTGACATTGAAGGGTCGGTCTCCGAGTCGACTGACCCCCAGTCGACATAGGCTGAACGTGTGACTGCCGACCTACCGACCGACCCAACGGATGTCCCTTCAGACGCTCGAGCCTGGGCAGCTGCTGCACATCTGCTTCCGCTATTGGGCATGGGGTTTCTCGGACCGCTGGTGATCTGGTTGATCAAGCGAAACGACGACCCGTTCGTCGAGGACCAGTCACGCGAAGCTCTCAACTTCCAGCTCACCCTGTTCGCCTACTTTGTCGTTGCGATGGCCCTCATGATCGCCGGCATCTTCGTGCATGGAGCGGTCGTAGCGGTTGCGATCATCGCCTTCATCGGCCTCGCGATCTTCGGACTGATCTTCACAATCGTCGGTGGTGTGCAATCAGCACAGGGCCGCCTGTATCGGTATCCGGCCAATATCCGGTTTGTATCGCCTCGCGCCTGAACCTTTCTGTTCATACCCCCTAGGGGTATCATTGCGTCATGGAACTACCGACAGAAGACCGTGAAGAAGTCATCAAGCGTTTACGTCGCGTCGAAGGCCAGATCCGCGGTATCCAAGCAATGGTCGAAGAGGGCCGCGAGTGCAACGACGTGCTCACTCAATTCGCTGCCGCCAACAAGGCCTTGAGTCGATCGGGATTCAAGTTCTTCACGGCAACGATGGAGCAGTGTCGGCTGAATCCAGATCTCGCTGACGAACAGGGATACTCACCCGAGCGCATGGAGCAGATGTTTCTTCGTCTGTCCTGATTGTCAGACGGGCTTGGTCAGCGGTACTGGAACCCGCGACAGGTTGTCGCGCACGACCGTGACGTTCGCACCGGCTGCCTCGGCGAACCCAACAGCGATCGCTGCCCGGTACCCACTCTGGCAATGGATCACGACGTCGCTGTCCACATAATTCTCTGCGTTCTTGGCGAAGTCGGAAAGATGCACCGCTGTCGCCTCAGGGATCACACCTGACTCCTGCTCGATTCGATCACGGACATCGACGACCGGAGGACCGTCCAGATCGAACTCCGACCATCGCACCCAGTTGGTCGTCGCCAGCGGTGCTCGAGCGATGTCCGCGAGCGACCTCGGATCGACGGCTCCAACCAGGTTGTCCCAACCGATTCGTGCGAGTTGCAGGCGCACCTCCGCAATGTCAGTTGGCTCCCCTGTCAGTATGAGCGCAGAGTTCCATGGGAGCACCCATCCGAGATACACCGCAGCATCGTTCGAGACGGGAACCGAGAGCGAGCCGACGACGTGACCCTCCGCGTACTCCTCGAAGGGTCTGACATCGATGACAACGGCATCGGCTATCGAATCCAGATCGGTCACGACTGGTAACTCTGTCGCTGGTGGTGCTCCGAGCGGCTCGAGATTGGCTGGCCCCATGTGTGCGTAGTACGACGGATACGCCAGATACCCAGCCTTTTGTGCAGCGGAGAACGTTTCGGCGTCCGGTGCGAGGAGCGCTGGATTTCGCTGCTTCTCCAGCGCAATCGTGCTCACCGAGTCTGATACGGCCGATGCCGAACAGAACGATCCCGAGCCGTGCGTCGGAGCGACAAGTGAAGGGCCCGCGATCTGGTCTGCGATGCGGTGAGCAGAAGCAAACTGATCGGCCAACAGTGCATCTGTATGGTCCGGACCGAGTAGATCTGATCTCCCCACCGCTCCAACCAACAGTGAGCCACCCGAGAAGATTGCCACCGGACCTTCGGACGACATCAACACATATGACGTGTGGTTGAAGGTGTGACCTGGCGTATGCATCGCCTCAAGCCGCCACGATCCGAGCGCAATTGACTCCCGATCAGCCAGCGGAGTGTGCGGGTACGAAGCACC
This sequence comes from Acidimicrobiia bacterium, assembly GCA_051011415.1. Lineage (GTDB taxonomy): Bacteria > Actinomycetota > Acidimicrobiia > Spongiisociales > UBA5794 > SZUA-442. The sequence goes on along the minus strand of JBPCTY010000114.1, from coordinate 3,631 downwards.
GGTGTTCGCAGGAAGAACGTATGTGGCGCCATGAGTGTCGGCGAGCCGCTTGCCGCCGGACACGTAGTCGTTGTGGATGTGTGTCTCAAACACTGCAACCAAGTCAACATCCAACCCATCAAGCAGATTGTCGAACCTGTCGAGGTCACGCTGAATGTCGATTGCGGCAGCCTCGCCGTCGACCACAACGATGTAGGAGTGGTCTCCGAGGCTCGCAGTCGTAACCTGTTGGGCGAAGGCGATAGTTGTATCTGTCGAAAGATCGATGCGCAAGATCTCACCTCAGTCGGGACCACTAGTATACCCCCTAGGGTATCTTGTGGTCGTCAGTTGAACGATACTCGGAGGATCCAGACGGTGTTCAGACGAAAGAACAGTGTCGATGTAACGAAGGCACACGGCATGGCCACCAACGACGGCTACGTCATCGTTGACGTCCGAACCGACAAGGAACGGACTGAGAGCCATCCTCCTGGCTCGATTCACATCGAGCTTGAGACCATCCCGGACAACCTCGCGCAACTGCAAGGCAAGAAGGTGTTGGCCTTCTGCAGAAGCGGCAACCGATCCAGCCACGCTGCCAAGTACCTCGAGGCGCAAGGAATCGAAGCGCACAACGTCTCTGGCGGAATCATCGCATGGCAGAAGGCCGAGCTGCCATTGGTTGCGGGAAGCGCATGATGGGCCGACTCACCCTCTTCGCTCGCAGCCGCACTCGGCTGGCAATGCTTCTGATGGCTGCCGTCGCTGCGGCAACAGCGCTCGCCGGATGCGGCGGATCGGACTCGGCGGCCATGCTCGAAACCGTTCCTTCCGAAGAAGCGGCTGCGTATCTCAATGGGAACCCCGACGCCGTGGTGCTCGACATCCGGACGCCCGAAGAGTTCTCCGAAGGCATCATCGAAGGCGCGGTCAACATCGACTTCTACGAAGCGGACTTTGCGACACAACTCGACCAGCTCGACAAGGATGCGTCCTACGTTGTGTACTGCAGATCGGGCAACCGCTCTGGCCAATCCATGAACACGTTCGAGGATCTGGGGTTCACGCAGGTCACCGAGATCGACGGCGGCATCGTGGACTGGTACGCCAGCGGATATCCCGTCGTCGCTCCCTGAGCGAAGACACCAGCAGAGGAGCAACCATGAGCCAGCTCGGAATGACAAAGACGACCGCACTCGACATGGATGCTGCCGAGGGAGCAATTCGCGAATCGCTCGCCAACGAGGGATTCGGTGTCCTCACCGAGATAGACGTCGCAGCGACCTTCAAGGAGAAACTCGACATCGATCGCTCGCCGTACAAGATCCTTGGTGCCTGCAAGCCTGCACTTGCAAATGCAGCCCTTACCCATGATGAACAGATCGGTCTACTCTTGCCATGCAACGTCACCTTGTCCCAGACGGATGACGGAACGATCATTTCGATCGTCGACCCGTTCGTAATGCTCAGCCCCGTCGAGGAGTCAGCAGAGATGAACGAGCTTGCGACATCGGCCAAGGCCAGTCTGGTCGCTGCCCTCGACGCTGTTCCTGAGACTGCGTAGAGACGCCTAGCTCCCACTTCCCGCCTCCGAACTACCATCGCAACCCATGATCTTCTCTGACCGCACCATCAAGGAATCGATCGAAGCTGGCCGCATCACGATCGACCCCTACGAGGAATCGATGGTGCAGCCATCGAGTGTCGATCTGCGATGCGACCCGAACTTCCGGGTGTTCGAGAATCACAAGTACGCCGTCATCGATCCCAAGGCTCCTCAGGCCGACCTGACCACTGGAGTAACTGCGTCGGAGAAGGATCCGTTCATCCTCCACCCCGGCGAGTTTGTCCTGGGCTCGACCCTTGAGGTCGTGGGGCTTGCCGATGACATCGTCGCCAGGCTTGAAGGCAAGTCATCGCTCGGCAGGCTTGGTCTCCTGATCCACTCAACAGCTGGCTTCATTGATCCAGGGTTCACCGGTCAGGTGACCCTGGAGCTCTCGAATGTCGCCAATCTCCCCATCGCGATCTATCCGCAAATGAAAATCGGCCAGATCAGCTTCTACCAGATGAGTACGCCAGCAGACTTTCCCTACGGCTCGCCAGAACTTGGGTCGAAATACCAGGGTCAGCGAGGACCAACCGCATCGCAGATGCATCAGGACTTCGGCGGCGACGCATGACCGACGCATCGGCACAGCTCGGAGCCATCATGATTGATGGACACGACATTGATGCCCTCGCAGCGTTCTGGTCTGAAACGGTCGGCGTCGAGATCGCCGAGCGCTACCCAAACTTCATCTTCTGCAGCCCGATCCCAGGGAACAAGGCCCGCCTGGCGTTCCAACGGGTGCCAGAGGACAAGGTCGTGAAGAACCGGCTCCACCTTGATCTGATGCACGAGGATCCGGAGGCCTTCATTGCAAAGGTCCAGCGCCTCGGTGGATCACGACTTGAGGACCACGAGTCAAGTGCCTTCCACTGGACCATCCTGGCCGATCCCGAAGGCAACGAATTCTGCGTCACGCCGTTGCACTAGCGATCGGCTGGGCCACTAGCCGAGCGTGAGTGGTGACACCTTGTTTGGCGATGTTCTGGGTTCTCGTGTGTATTGGGAGGCTGGCAGCTCCCCTATGCACACGGGTGAACCGTCGACGAAACCTTCTTGGGGGACATCGACTGACCGTTTGAGATAGCCGAGCGCAAGCGGGAGATGGTTTGACACCGTGGTCAGCTCGCCAACTTCTGTGTCGTCAAGAAGCATCGGATCTCCGGCCTCTGGCTTGGCACATGGGTGGAACCCGACCTGTACCAATCGGCGCGGCGGAGCCGCCTCGCGGTAGTGCACGCGGGCAACGAACTCCTGCCCCGTGTAACAGCCCTTGGTGAACGACACGGTGTGGGAAACGATCCCGGTCATAGCCGGCGTGGTCTTGTCATCAAAGTCAGCCATCGCCGGCCACCCGACGCGTATCCGGAGCGAGTCCAGCTCCTCCGTGCTGATCAACTCAGCTGAAGAATCGGGCGTGACATCCGGCCCAACAACATCGAGTCCATCGTCCCCAGGCCACGGCGTCTCCATGCGTATCGGAGCTCCAGGACTTTCGATCTGCTGAGAACCTGTGCCGCGGTACGACACGGATGTCCAAGTCGTCGTCTCGAAAGACACGTCCGTCCGGAAGAGAAGTCCATCGATGCGCTCAGCGATGGTTGCACCGAATCCTTCCTCAACGTCGAGCAGCACCATCTCATCAGCCGCCTTCGTCACCCTCGCAAGAACAACGACCTCACTCTTCGGCGTCAAGAGAAAGGTCCAAGCTGATTCGCCCAATGCGAGCGCGTCTACATCCTGGGTGAGCTGGCTCTGGAGGTACTCAATCGCATCGGTACCTCGAGCGATCACTACATCCCGCTCAGTCTGGCTGGCTGCGAGGCGTTCCATGGAACGATGGTAGGGACCGCGCCAGGGGGGTCATGACGGTCCGGCGGTCACCACACCGTCGCTGACGGTCACCTTGCCTACGCCGCTCGGTGGCACGGCGGTCACAACGATTGGGCAATGGACCCCGTACAGCATCGAACCGACATGAGCCCCAACCGCAAGGATCCCATCGGGCTCGGTCAGGATGAAGGCCGCTGGCGCAGTCTC
>JBPCTY010000113.1:0-2532 GCA_051011415.1 Acidimicrobiia bacterium | reverse complement strand
CTTCAGCCGTTGTTCCGCTGCTTCGCTGGCTAGCGGGGCCGTCAGGTCGGACCAGAAGAATCCTGGCATGATCGCGTTCACACGTATCCCGTCACGGAAACGTAATTCGCGGACCGGCTCGGTGAGTGGTGTTGTGCTGTCGGCCCGGCAGCGGCGAGCATTGCCCAGCGGCTCGAATCGGCAACACCCGCTGTCTCGGCTGCAGGGCTGCCTCGCTCGTGATTGTCGGTTCTCGGCTGGTTAGTTAAACCTGCGTGTCTGAGAACCTCGATGAGGATTTCATCCTCGTCCCCTACGAGTATTCGACGGGATTCGTATCCGCCTTCGATTGCTCAAGACCCCGCTCGAAGACCGATCGAATCAGGTCTGGACTGACCAATTGGAGCACGATCAAGTCGAGCCAGGTTGCAGAACCCCAATCGGTTGTCACCGCTGCCGCCGCCGGGCCGTGCTCGTCGTACCAGAACACCTGCGGCTGATTGTCCGTGCTTCGGGGAAGCCGCCACCACCACTGGAGATCCGCCGCCTCCCACGCGCCGGCCGTCGGGTGTTCCTGCCGGGCCCGCTGGAGCAGGGCCGTCACGTCGTCTAGATATGACAGCCCTGTGAGCTCAGAGATGCGAAACATCGGCAGATCATAGATTGCACACATCGTGGCAGAAGAGCGACTAGCTCGTCGGCTTCGACGAATGAGGGCTGGCCGATGTCGCCGCTCGGAAATCACGATCTGGTCATGCTCGGCTACCCGCCTGATGTCCGGGCCCAAGCGATCGGAAACGCGACCACCGGCGATGGAACTCTGTCCGGCGCTGAAGTCTCTCGGCTAGTTGTCGATGGAGGGAACAGCTGCGAAGTTGGTACGGCGGCAGTATGCGAGCACGTCGCACATGCGTTCCTTGTCCTCCGATCCGCCCATAGTCACGTAGGCGACTGCGAAGGTCTCACCCTCTAGATCGACGACGTACCCACCTCCCGCCGGTTGAAGCATGAGACAGTTCGGGCAGATGAAGTCCTTGATCACCTCGGTAACTCCGCAGCCAAGATTCTCCAGCGTAGGAATTCTGACCGGCGACACAGCCACCACGAGGCGAAGAGGGTCGGTGAGATAGACCCCCACGGCGAAGGCCGGAGGATTGGATCGATAGAGGCAGCTGACGATGCTGTCGGCGTAGCCAACGATGCCCAATGCGGTGAATCGGTGGGCAGCCGTCCACCACAGGAATGCGTACTCGTCGCTTAACTGGTCTGTGTTTGGATTGCGGAAGGCATCGACGCCATCGATCGCTTCAGGGATGAAGTTCTCCACCGTAGGTGGTTCGGCCTGCTCGAAATCGTCATCTTCGGGAGACTCGTTGGAAGCGTCGACGTAGTCATCCACCGGACCGGCATCGTCGATATCAGCGCACGGTTCGCCGGGCACGATGTGCTCGCTGCGAATCGAGGAGATTCTGACAATCGTTTCGTCGTCGGTGAAGAAGACAAGACGGAAAGGAGATCGAGCCCGCGCTGAAATGTTGTCCGCAGTACAGGTAATCGAGAGGTCCTCACCTGAAGCGATGCGTTCCTGGTAGGTGGCGACTACCTCGGCGCGGCGATGGCCGACCTCATGAAGGCCGTTGATCGATGGTAGGCCGGGGTCAGTTACGTCGACCTGGGCGAGAACCTGGTCGACGAACATCAACTGGAGTTGGGGCAGGCCTTTCACTGTGAAGGCCTCGACGCCATCAGGTCCGTACTCCGATTCGACGAAGGTAGCTGAGCCGTAGGTCCGGCGGAGGTCGTCGAGTGACCTGCCCAAGGTGATATCTGCGTATCCATTGTCGCTGATGTTGTCGTCGAGGGTCAGGGCTTCGCCGCCATCGAACGCGGCTTGCTCGTCTTCGTCAGAACTTGCTTCGTCGTTTTCGTCGCCACTCGATCCACACGCCGCAGAAAGCAAGAGAAAGACGATGAGTAGTCCGAGGAACCGAGATTTCACGAATCCAGCATCACCTTTTGTAGCCTCGGAAACTGCCGAAATCTGCGCACAACAGATTCAGTTTCGCTTGACCTGGAGCCGATCCCGAGGCGATCGAAAATGTGCCACGCACAAGGTGCCTGCGCTGAGGTCGACCAGGAACTGCCGGTCAGCGTCGACCCTGGTCGCTTGGTCGACCTTCGAGACGCCTGGCCGTGGGGAACGTTTCTCCGCACGCAAGGAGTGTCGGTTAGTTGCAGGTGGTCGGCCCTATGGTTGGTTTCCGTGAAACGACACGCTCGATGCCGACGGGTGCTCTCTAGCTCTGCCGAGATCGTGCGCTGCGCCCTGGCTGTCGGAGTGTCCGGACTTACTGACGGAGGTGGTCGGCGAACCATCTCGTTGCCAGACGCCTGTCCGCATCAGCTAGCTTTCCCTGCAACTCGTCTCGATCGAAGGCGGGGGCGATCGTGGAGCTTCTCCTCTATCTGGTAGTTCTGCTCGTCGTGACACGCCTGTTCGGAGAGTTGGCTCTCCGTGCGGGCCAGCCGGCGCTCGTGGGCGAACTCGTCTCT
>JBPCTY010000112.1:0-7215 GCA_051011415.1 Acidimicrobiia bacterium | reverse complement strand
ATTACGCCGCATACGGATTTTGAGGCGAATGTGTACATCTTGACGAAGGATGAGGGTGGTCGTCATAACCCGTTCTTTGATGGGTATCGGCCGCAGTTTTATTTCCGGACGACGGATGTGACGGGTGAGGTGAAGTTGCCGGACGGTACTGAGATGGTGATGCCTGGTGATAACACGGAGATGACCGTGAACCTTGGTAAGCCGATCGCTATGGATGAGGGTTTGCGGTTTGCAATTCGTGAGGGTGGCCGCACTGTTGGTGCTGGTCGTGTCACGAAGATTCTGAAGTAGTTGACAAGGACCTGAGGTACCACACATGGCAAACGAACATCGGATCCGCATCCGACTCAAGGCGTACGACCACTCGGTCGTCGATGAGTCGGCGCGCAAGATCGCGGAAACGGTGATCCGTACGCAGGCGAAGATCAAGGGCCCGGTACCACTACCAACCCGCATTCATCGCTACACCGTCATCCGAGGGCCGCACGTCGACAAGACGTCGCGTGAGCACTTCGAGATGCGGATTCACAAGCGGCTCATCGACATCCTGGAACCAACACCGAAGACGGTTGACTCGCTGATGCGACTCGATCTGCCTGCTGGTGTAGAGGTGGAGATCAAGACATGAATGCAATCATCGGAGAGAAGCTGGGCATGACCCAGATCTTCGACGAAGCGAACAACGCCGTTCCGGTAACCGCCGTCAAGGCTGGTCCCGTCGTCGTGACGCAGGTAAAGCGTGACGACACGGACGGATACGGTGCGGTACAGATCGCATTCAAGGAGATCTCCGCAGACAAGGCGGGTCGTCCTGCCACAGGTCACTTCGCCAAGGCCGGCGTTGCACCGCACCGCCACGTCATCGAGGTCAGGGTCGACGATCCGGACTCGTACGAGGTCGGTCAGGTCATCACAATTGCCGACGTGCTCGCAGAGGGCAACAAGGCCGATGTGACCGGTGTCTCAAAGGGCAAGGGTTTCGCCGGAGCCATGAAGCGTCACAACTTCAAGGGTCAGGGCGCATCACACGGTGCCCACAAGGTGCACCGTGCACCGGGCGCGATCGGCGCCTGCGCAACCCCAGCACGAGTTTTCAAAGGAAAGCGTATGCCGGGTCGCATGGGTGGAGAAAAGACCACCCTTATGAACATCGATGTCGTTCAGGTGGATGCCGAGCGGAATCTGGTCCTCTTGCGCGGATCAGTCCCAGGCCCCAAGGGTTCGATCATCGTTCTGCGTGAGGCGGTGAAGGCACATGGCTGACAAGCTCACTGCACCGCTCTTCACAGCGGATGGCAAGGAAAAGGGCTCCGTTGATCTCAACGAAGCCATTTTCGGAATCGAGCCGAACACCGCGGTCATGCACCAGGTCGTCACGGCTCAGCTCGCCGCACGACGCGCCGGCACACACTCCACCAAGACACGTGCAGAGGTACGTGGTGGTGGAGCCAAGCCATGGCGTCAGAAGGGTCTCGGTCGTGCACGTCACGGCTCGATCCGTTCCCCGCAATGGGCAGGCGGTGGCGTTGCACACGGCCCGAAGCCTCGTGACTACAGCCAGCGGACACCCAAGAAGATGAAGCGTCTTGCTCTCCGCAGCGCACTGTCCGACAGGGCTGCCAACGGCCAGATCAAGGTCGTCGAGACCTTCGAAGCATGGGACGAGCCAAAGACCAAGAGCGCGGTTGCGTTGCTCGAGGCGATGGGTGTGACCGGCAAGGTCTTGCTTCTTGCTGAGGACCACGAGGTAACGGCACTCAAGTCGTTCCGCAATCTCGATCAGGTCATTGCGTGCAACCTCGGTCAGGCGAATACCTACGACATCATGTGGGCGGACACGATTGTCATGTCCAAAGGAACGCTTGACCTCGGTCAGGCCGCTCCTCGGGGAACCGAAGAGCACGCCGACGGCGTCAAAGCTCAGAGCTCTGAGGTCGTGGCCGGCGACTCCGAAGGAGACGCCTCGTGAACAAGAACCCCCGCGACATCATCTTCGAGCCAGTCGTGTCTGAAAAGTCCTACGACCTGGTCTCGGATCACAACACATACACGTTTGTCGTCGATCCACGGTCCAACAAGACCGAGATCAAGCAGGCCATCGAGACGATTTTTGACGTCAAGGTGACCAGCGTGAACACGATGAACCGCAAAGGTAAGCACAAACGAACCGGATGGACGGTTGGGAAGCGCAAGGACACCAAGCGTGCTCTTGTCACCCTCGTCGCCGGTGACTCGATCGACGTCTTCGAGGTATAGCCAATGGGTGTGAAGAAACTCAAGCCGACCTCACCGGGACGCCGCTTCCAAACGATCTCCGATTTCGACTCCATCACGAAGTCGACGCCGGAGAAGAGCCTCCTCGAGGGGAAGAAGCGGTCTTCAGGTAGGAACTCATACGGTCGTATCACGTCGCGCCATCGTGGCGGTGGCCACAAGCGTCGCTACCGCATCATCGATTTCCGTCGCAACAAGGACGGCGTGCCAGCCAAGGTTGCAAGCGTCGAATACGACCCGAACCGAAATGCTCGCATCGCACTGCTGCACTACGCAGATGGCGAGAAGCGCTACATCTTGGCGCCGGTAGGTATCGAGGTTGGCGACGTGCTCGACTCGGGACCAAAGGCCGAAATCCGGACTGGAAACGCGCTCCCATTGCGCAACATCCCGACGGGTACGGTTGTGCACAACGTCGAGCTTCGCCCCGGCGGTGGAGCCAAGATGGGTCGTTCCGCGGGAACATCCATCCAATTGATGTCAAAGGAGAACGCTGTTGCGTTGCTCCGTCTGCCATCTGGTGAGATGCGTCAGGTCAGCCTCGACTGTCGGGCAACCGTCGGTCAGGTCGGTAACAAGGACGCAGAGCTCATCAAGATCGGCAAGGCAGGTCGCAACCGCTGGAAGGGCAAGCGCCCACAGTCCCGCGGTGTTGCGATGAACCCTGTTGACCACCCACTCGGTGGTGGTGAGGGTCGTAGCTCGGGCGGTCGTCACCCTGTCAGCCCATGGGGCAAGCCAGAGCGTAAGACCCGGAAGAAGAACAAGGCGAGCGACAAGTACATCGTGCGTCGTCGCGCCAAGAAGGGGATGAGGTAGCCCATGGCGAGAAGCCTGAAGAAGGGGCCGTTCATCGACGAGCACCTCTTGCGAAAAGTCGAAAAGGCAAACTCAGGTGGAGACAAGCGTGTCATCCGTACCTGGAGCCGCCGCTCGACTGTCATCCCCGAAATGGTTGGTTTGACGATCGCAGTGCATGACGGACGCAAGCACGTGCCTGTGTTCATCAACGAGTCGATGGTTGGCCACAAGCTCGGAGAGTTCGCTCCCACGCGCACGTTCCGCGGTCATATCGCGGACAAGACAGTGAGGCGCGTATGAAGGCGCATGCACAGGCAAAGCACATTCGGCAGTCGCCGTACAAGGTGCGCCGCGTGCTTGACCTCGTTCGGGGTCTGCCGGTGGACGAAGCTCGTGTTGTTCTCGACTTCACGAACCGTCGCGCAGCAGACACCGTCAAGAAGGTGCTCGACTCGGCAATTGCCAACGCCGAGCACAACTTCGCACTCGACGCCGACGAGCTCTTCGTGGAAGAGGCCTACGCGGATGAGGGTCCGACCCTCAAGCGCTGGCGCCCACGTGCTCGCGGCCGTGCAACCCGCATCAGGAAGCGCACGAGTCACATCACGATTGTTGTAGCAGAAACCGCAGATCACGAGGAGGTTGCCTAATGGGGCAAAAGATTCATCCTTACGGCCTGCGACTCGGGATTGTCACCGATTGGAAGTCGCGTTGGTATAGCGACAAGGAGTATGCCGCCCATGTAGCCGAGGATCATCAGATCCGCAGCTATCTCAAGGGTGAGCTCAAGCGCGGTGCGATCTCACGAATCGACATCGAGCGAATCGGCGACAAGAAGGTCCAGATCGACGTGCACACGGGTCGCCCCGGAGTGGTCATCGGTCGTGGTGGATCAGAGGCAGAACGCCTTCGGTCCGGTCTTGAAAAGATCTCCGGTCGCATCGTCAAGTTCAATGTCATCGAAGTACACAACCCAGAGCTCGACGCAACACTGCTTGCACGCAGCGTTGCAGATCAGCTCGAAGGCCGTGTGTCCTTCCGTCGTGCGCTCAAGCGCACCGTGTCAACCGCACTCAAGGCAGGCGCTGAGGGTGTGCGTGTCCAGGCATCCGGTCGCCTCGGTGGTGCGGACATGGGCAGGCGCGAGTGGTATCTCGAAGGTCGTGTGCCGTTGCACACCCTCCGTGCAGATATCGACTACGGACAGGCCACCGCAGAGACCACCGTTGGTGCCATCGGCATCAAGGTGTGGGTGTACAAGGGTGACATCATGCAGCGTGGCGCCTCAGCGTCCCGCGCCGCAGCAGAGGCCCGTATGGCAGCTGGCGGTCAGCGCGACCGTAAGCGCCGCAAGAGCGTCAAGTCCCGTGCCGAAGCTGCCGCAGGTGGTTCCGAGCGCAGGATCATCGAGGCTGGAGGCGGCAAGCGTGTCGTCGAAGCCGGTGGAGGCAAGAAGCCAGGCAAGCGTCTCATTGAGGCTGGAGGCGGCAAGCGTGTCGTCACCGCGGCTGAAGCAACTGCCGAGCTCGAGGAAGCACGCGAAGCCGTGGCGGATGCTGGTGAGGCCGCAGTTGTGGCAGACGTCGCAGATGCCGTGGCCGAGGAAGCCGTGACTGAAGCCGTTGTTGCCGAGGCAGTTGCCGAGGTTGCAGAGGAAGCAGCCATCGAAGCCGTCGTCGAGGCCGTTGCCTCAGGCGATGCCGCTGATGAGGAAGCCGCAAAGGAAGCGGTCGCAACAGCGATCGTTGCCGAAGAGGTCGCTGAAGAGGCGATTGAGGATGCGGTTGTCGCTGAGGTTGTTGCCGAAGTCGCTGAAGAAATCGCAGAGGAAGCCGCCGTCGAGGCCGTTGAGGCCGTCGCGGAAGCCGCCGAGGCCGCAGCGGATGCGCCGGAAGAGGCTGGCGCTGACGAGGCTTCTGCTGATGCAGAAGACAGCGAGGAGGCCTAGCCATGTTGATGCCGAAGCGGACGAAGTACCGCAAGGTCCAGAAGGGGCGCATGGCAGGAAACGCCAAGGGTGGCACGAAGGTGTCATTCGGCGAGTACGGCCTGCAAGCCCAGGAACGTGGTTGGGTGACCTCCCGTCAGATCGAAGCGGCTCGTATTGCGATGACCCGCAAGATCAAGCGTGGCGGAAAAGTCTGGATCACGATCTTCCCGGACAAGCCGATCACCGAGAAGCCTGCTGAGACCCGTATGGGTTCCGGCAAGGGGAACCCTGAGTACTGGGTTTCGGTGATCAAGCCAGGTCGCGTCATGTTCGAGATGTCAGGTGTTGACGAGGAGCTGGCCAAAGAAGCCATGCGTCTCGCCGCACACAAACTGCCGGTGAAGGCCAAGTTCGTAAAGAGAGATGAGCTATGACCGGTCTTGAACTTCGCAAGCTCAATTACAAAGAGCTGACTGAGAAGTTGGACGAAACGAAGGAAGAACTCTTCAACCTTCGCTTCCAGCTTGTCACCAATCAGCTCGACAACACCGCTCGTATCAAGCACGTCAAGCAGGACATTGCCCGCATCCGCACAGTGATGCGTGAGCAAGAACTCGCTGCTTGGGAAGCACAGCAGGAGGAAGCGTAGATGGAACGCGCAACCCGCAAGGTACGCGTAGGAGTCGTCGTCTCCGATAGCCGTGACAAGACCGTGACGGTCGAGGTACGCGATGCAAAGCGTCACCCGCGCTACGGCAAGACGGTTCCTGTGCGCAAGAAGTTCCACGCACATGACGAGGCCAATGACGCCAATGTCGGCGACACGGTCCGCATCGTGGAAACCCGCCCGCTCAGCAAATCGAAGCGCTGGCGTGTCGAAGAGGTCGTGGAGCGTGCTCGATGATCCAGCAGGAATCCCGACTCAAGGTCGCCGACAACTCAGGCGCCCGTGAGGTTCTGACCATCAGAGTCCTCGGTGGCTCCGGTCGTCGCTATGCGGCGGTTGGCGACGTGATTGTCGCAACGGTCAAGGACGCCACACCTGGTGGCACGGTGAAGAAGGGTGAGGTCGTGAAGGCCGTTGTCGTTCGCACGAAGAAGGAGACCCGTCGTCAGGACGGTTCCTACATTCGTTTCGATGAGAACGCATGTGTTCTCATCAACGATCAGCAGCAGCCTCGTGGCACTCGCATCTTCGGACCCGTCGGCCGTGAGCTTCGCGACAAGAAGTTCATGCGCATCGTCTCACTCGCACCGGAGGTGCTGTGATGAAGCTGCGCTCAGGAGACACAGTGATGGTCATTTCCGGCAAGGATGCCGGCACGGAGTCGAAGATCGCAAAGGTCTTCCCTGACTCTGGTCGGATCATTGTTGAGGGTGTTGCAACTGCAAAGCGGCACCAGAAGCCAACAGGCGAGCTCAACACCGGTGGAATCATCGACAAGGACATGCCAATCGATGCGTCCAACGTGATGATCGTTTGCAGCGAGTGTGGCCCGACCAAGATCGGCGCCCGCTTTGACGAAGACGGAAAGAAGCACCGATCGTGCCGAAAGTGTGGAGGCGATCTCTGATGGCGCCACGACTCAAAGAGAAGTACGACGCTGAGATCAAGGATCAGATCCAGAAGGATCTCGGTCTTGAAAACTCAATGCAGGTTCCACGACTCAGCAAGATCGTCGTCAACATGGGTGCCGGCGATGCCGCCGCTGATGGGAAGCTCATCGATGGGGTCATCGACGATCTTCGTACCATCACCGGGCAGCAGCCAAAGGTGAACCGTGCACGGAAGTCGGTTTCGAACTTCAAGCTGCGTGAGAACCAGGCCATTGGCGCCCACGTCACGCTGCGTGGAGATCGCATGTGGGAGTTTCTCGATCGATTGATCGCCTTGGCGATCCCTCGCATTCGTGACTTCCGCGGTCTGAACCCAAAGGGTTTCGACGGCAGAGGGAACTACAGCTTCGGTGTGACCGAGCAGCTGATCTTCCCTGAAATCGACTACGACAAGATCATGAAGGTCCGCGGTATGGACATCACATTGGTGACAACCGCGGAGACGGACGACCAGGGGAGAGCACTCCTCGATGCGTTCGGGTTCCCGTTCCGCAGACAACAGGTAGGTGCCTGATGGCGAAGACATCCAAGATCGCCAAGAACAACAAGCGCAAGATCCTGATCGAGCGGTACGCCGAGCGTCGCGCCGAGCT
>JBPCTY010000111.1:0-22399 GCA_051011415.1 Acidimicrobiia bacterium | reverse complement strand
TCATTCTGGCGATCGTGGGATATGCCGCCGGCGTCGGCATCACCCTCGCGATCCGGGGAGGCGATCCAACAGACGAGATTGCTGTCATCGCTGGCTACGTGCTTGCTCTCTTCGGGTGGCTGGCAGGCGTTGGTGGAATCGAAGCCTTCGGACGCCAGTGGATTGGCAAAACCCCACAGATCTCCACTGACCAGTCGTGGGGTCGCTACTTCTCGATGTCCGTGGACCACAAGGTCATCGGCATCCAATACGGCGTGACACTCATTGCGGTGCTCCTGATCGGAGGCGTGTCCGCCATGATCATGCGTATTGAGCTCGCGTCACCGGGTGTCGGAATCGTTGACCTCGACGACTTCAACAAGATCGTGTCAATGCACGGAATTCTTATGGTCGCCGTGGCGGTCGCAGGAATCCTCGGTGCCTTCGGCAATTACGTCATTCCGATTCAGATCGGCGCAGCGGACATGGCGTTCCCACGATTGAACTCGCTTGCCTACTGGCTGCTCCCGCCGGTTGCAGTGGGACTCCTTGGTGCGCCATTCCTTGGAGCCTTCAATGCGGGGTGGACGTCGTACGCTCCGCTCTCGGTAACCAATGAGTCCGGCCAGATCTTGTTCAACATGGCCATCATCACATTTGGGCTGGTATCGATTCTCGGTGCCATCAACATCCTCGTCACGGTCATCACGATGCGGGCACCGGGGATGACTTGGGGCCGGCTGCCGATCTTCACCTGGTCTGGGGTAGCGACGTCGCTGCTCGCCTTCACCGTGACGCAGTTCTTTGCCGGAGCGCTCGTGCTCGTGACGATGGACCGAGTTGCCGGAACGTCCTTCTTCAGCCCCGAAGTGGGCACAGGACTCCTCTACGAGCACATTTTCTGGTTCTATTCGCACCCTGCTGTCTACATCATGGTGTTACCAGGCTTTGGCGTGATTCTTGAGCTCACGTCGACGTTCGCCAGGAAACCGTTGTTCGCCTACAAAGCTGTCGTGGCTTCGCTGCTGGCCATTGTTGGGCTCTCCGTGGTGGTGTGGGCGCACCACATGTTCACCTCCGGGATGGCTGACTTCCTGCACGGGCCATTCATGATCCTCACCGAAGCGATCTCGATACCGACGGGAGTCATATTCCTCTCGATAATCGGAACTCTCTGGCAAGGCAGGTTGTGGTTCAGGACGCCACTCGTACTTGGCTTTGGTTGGCTGTTCAACTTCCTTATCGGCGGAATTACCGGCATCTTCCTTGCCGATGTCGCAACTGACATCCACCTTCACGACACCTACTTCGTCGTTGCTCACTTCCACTACACAATCGTGGGTGGCTCGATCTTCGCTCTGCTCGCAGCCGTGTTCTACTGGTTCCCGAAATTCACCGGCCGGATGTACAACGATCGGCTCGGAAAGATCTTCGCCGTATGGGTCACGGTTGCTTTCAACGCAACCTTTATCCCACTGTTCTGGGCTGGAATGAACGGCATGAACCGCCGTATTGGTGACTATCCGCCTGCCTACGAGGGCGCAAATAGGTTCGCTTCCTTCGCGGCCTTGCTGCTGGGCGCAAGCTTCCTGCTGTTTGTAGGTAACTTGCTCTACTCCGCCATCAGGGGGCCAAAGGCGGGACCAAACCCGTGGAACTCTCGGACAATGGAGTGGCGGATTGCTTCACCGCCGCCCGAGCACAACTTCCTGTCGCAGCCGATCGTCACCGGGCATCCCTACGACTACGGCATCGAGGACTCCACACATGTGGTGTTCGACACGAAGCACGAACTCAGTCACAGCGATGACTCGCCGGAGCCAACCGAACCGGATGAGCAGCTCGAAGAGGTGCCGGCATGACCACCGAGCAGGTCGCAGTCGACGACGTCGGTTACAACAAGGCCGTCAAGAAGGGGCTGATGGGAGCATTCTGGCTCGCAGTCCTCACCCTCATCGAGTTCTTCATCTTTGCGTTCGGAGATGGCGAACCGTGGTTGACCCTCGCCCTACTCCCGTTCGTCCTTCTCAAGGGATGGATCATTCTTGACACCTTCATGCACATCCGAGCGCTCTGGCAGGATGACCACTGATGGCAACTGACACCGCTCATACCGAGTACCACCCCGACATGTCGTTCCAACCGCGTGCGAATCGCATGGGGCTGTGGATGTTCATCTTCTCAGAGTGCTTCCTCTTTGCTGCGTTCCTCTCAGCCCGCTACTTCACCACGGGCACGGACCGCCCAGAGGAACTCAACCAGAACCTTGCCCTCGCAGTCACGATCATTCTGCTGCTGTCCTCGATTAGTGCTTACCTTGCCGAGACATCCATCAAGTACAACAAGCGCCGCAACTTCTTGCTTTTCACCGGTGGAACGATCGGAATGGGGCTCTTGTTCATGGGCGGTGTGTCGTTTGAACTCTACGAAGCCACGCTTCACTTCCCGCCAGAGACACCGTACGGCTCCTCCTACTTCATGCTCATTGGGCTCCACGCCTTTCACGTCATGACCGGCTTGGTGGGCCTGGTCATCGTTTTCACCATGGGGATTCGCGGATACTTCGGCTCTACGGACTACTGGGGTGTCGAGGGTGTCGTCAAATACTGGCACTTTGTCGACCTCGCGTGGGTCCTGATCTACCCCACGCTGTATCTTTTCTAGATGACGTCAACAGCTCAGCGTGAGCCGACGCAGAAGAAGCAGATCTCCAGGAGACGCCGCTGGGTTGAAGCGGTCGTCATCATCGCTGCCTCAACTCTGCTGATCTTCACCCTGTCGTCGATCGCGTTGTTGATCTACACCGACGATACGCGGGATCCAACGACTCACACGATCGAGATCCCCCCTGGTTCCTACGAACTCATCGAGCAAGGTGAGAACCCACTCGAGGTTCCGCCAACCTGGACGTTCTACGCAGATGACACCCTTGTCCTGGACAACCGCGACTCTGTCGCCCATTCGCTCGGCAACTGGGTCATACCCCCAAACACAATCCAGGCGTTCGAGATGCAACCGGCCTACGGGGGGTTGTTCACGTGCAGCCTGCATCCCTCCGGAGCCATCACGCTAAACATCCAGCCCCGCGACTACGACTTTGCGCTCATCGCTTTCCCGACGTTCGGGTTCGGGCTTGCGGTCGGCATCGTGATCGTGATCGGCCTCAATGTGATGCGGGGTCTCGAGAACGACGAAGACGAATGGATCGAAGAAGCGTTCGGCGAGTAGCTCGACTGCCCTGACTCGGGACGGTCTCGGGAATCCCGCCGTGCCGTGCGGGTTGTTCCTGTGAACTCGAAAGGACTCGCATGTACATCGCTGATCTCCCCGAAACCTGGCCAACGACACGGGCGACGCTCCAAGCCTATGCGCAAGCGCTGACTGCCTTCCCGAGAGCGGCAGCTGTCCCAGACCCCCGCTGGTCGCACGTGTCCATGCACCCAACGCTCGGTGGATTCGATTCAGCTCCAACTCCACTTGCAGACGGAACTGAGCTCAACTCGTCGCTTGACCTACACCTCCATCGGATTGTCGTCACGGCTGGCGAGGACCGACTGACCTTCGACATGCAAGACGGCCGATCGCCACATGAGTTGGGGCGTGCGGTTGCAGCGCTCACCGAAGCGCATGGCAGCTCGATCGATGTTGACGAAGATCGTTTCTCGGAGACCGCGAACCCTGACTACAGCGCCGACGATGCCATGGCGTTCCTGAAGGCTGCGCACATGGCGGTCAGCGCCCTTGCGTACGTGAACGAAACCGTCGAAGGCGAAGTGACCGGTCCACACTTGTGGCCACACGGTTTTGATATCGCCTCCGAGTGGTACTCCGCCACGACCGTTGAGGTCGACGGATCCAGCGTCAACCCGCAGATTGCCATGGGCTGGTACCCCGGTGAGGAATCGTACGTGTACGTCAACCCGTGGCCCTTTCAAGACTCGTTTGCAGCAGTCGAGCTGCCGGCCGGAGCCTCATGGCACCTCGATGGATGGCAAGGCGCAAAACTCGATATTCCACACGACGGTGCCGTTGAGGCCAAGGAAGTGGCGCAACTCGGTCTTGCGGTACACGCCGCCGCTGGACCCCCACTCAGCATCTGACGTCACTCGGCGATCCACAGTGTGGTAGACAGTGGCATGTCGTTTCCCGCCCCTTTCTACCGCTGGCGTCCGCACCCGTGGCATGGCCTGTCTGTGGGCCCGGATGCCCCAGAAACGGTCACAGCGTTCATCGAGATCACGCCATATGACGTCGTCAAGTATGAGGTGGACAAAGAGACCGGGTACCTGAAGGTCGATCGGCCGCAGACCGGATCGAGTTCGCCTCCCACTCTGTACGGCTTTGTGCCTCGGACGTACTGTGGATCCCGTGTCGCCGGGCTGATCGACGGCATAGACAAAGCCGATGGCGATCCGCTCGACATCTGCGTGCTATCTGAGCGCCCCATCGACCGGACCGAAGTCATCATGCCCGCTCGAGTCGTCGGCGGTGTCCAAATGATCGACGGGGGAGAGGCTGACGACAAGATCATCGCAGTGCTCGCGCAGGATCCGGTCTGGGCAGATACACACGACCTCGCCGATCTTCCAGAAGCGATGGTCGATCGAGTTGTCCACTACTTCAGCACGTACAAGACCCTGCCTGGGCGCGACTCGACGGTGAGTATCCGCGAGGTGTACGGAGCTGAGCACGCCCGCGGTGTTGTGACGGCAGCCATGCAGGACTACGAGGACACATTCGGTGGCGGCGACTGATAGCCCAAACCCCGAAGTTCTCAACGCAGCTCATCCCCTCACAGACGAAGAGGTCGAGCAACGCACTCGTGACGGGCTGACCAACGAGTCAACGTCGAAAGAGTCGCGGTCGGTTGCGAGCATCCTCCGAGGAAACATCTTCACTCGGTTCAACGCCATCATTTCTGCGATGCTCGTCGTGATCTTCGTCTTCGGCGAGCCAGCCGATGCGATGTTCGGCTTGGTCATGGTGTTCAACGCACTCATCGGGATCATCCAGGAACTCCGGGCCAAGCGAACGCTCGATCGGTTGACGGTTCTCATCACTCCGAAGGCCACTGTGACACGGGCGCGTGGCCCGGTGGAAATCTCAGCAGACGACGTCGTGCTCGATGATCTGCTCAAGCTCGGCAGAGGTGAGCAAGTCCCGGTTGATGCTCTGGTGTACGAGAGCGACGGTCTCGAGGTCTCTGAAGCTCTGCTGACCGGCGAGGCTGAGCCGATCGACAAGCACACCGGCGACTCGGTGTTCAGCGGGAGCTTCGTCGTTGCTGGGACGGGGACCTGCCTTGTGACCGCGGTAGGTGATGACGCCTACGCCAACCGGCTCGCTGCCGAGGCGAAGAAGTTCACCCTCGCTCGCTCAGACCTGACGGATGCGATCAACCAGATTCTTCGAATCGTGACATGGCTTCTTCTCCCAACATCGGCGTTGTTGCTTTGGAGCCAGATTCAATCCGGACACACCCTCGCCGATGCTGCTGTGTCGACTGTCGCTGGCGTCGTAGCGATGGTTCCGCAGGGTCTTGTCCTGCTGGTCTCGATGGCATTCGCTGTGGCAGTGATCCGCCTCGGGCAGCGAAACGTCCTGGTGCAAGAGCTCCCAGCGGTGGAGACGCTCGCCCGTGTCGATCTCTTGTGCGTTGACAAGACCGGAACCCTCACCGATGGAACGATCAGCTTCGAGAATGCGAAGACGCTGGATGATTCGATGCCACCAGCTGAAGCGACCTTGGCGAGGATCGCTGCCGCGGATCCAGACCCGAACCCGACGATGGCGGCAATTGCAGCCGGCTTGCCAACGGAACCCAGTCCCAAGGTCGATGCTCGGATGGCCTTCTCATCCGAGCGAAAGGTCTCCGCTGTCGCCTTCTCCGATGGGACCGCCTGGCTGATGGGCGCACCAGAGATCGTTCTTGCGGGCGTGGACTCACCCTCTGCAACCAAGGATGCCGATCGGCTGGCTGCGCAAGGACGAAGAGCGGTGGTCGTTGCCCAAGTGCCCCACGATTCTGTTGTCGACGGCTCGTTGGCCGGTGCCCGTCCTGCGTACCTGCTCGAATTTGCTGAACAGCTCCGTCCTGATGCACCCGACACGGTCGACTACTTCACGGACCAGAACGTCGACCTCAAGGTGATTTCCGGCGATTCACCGGTGACCGTCGCCGCCGTTGCGAACGCCGCGAGGGTGCCGAACACCTCGTCGGTTGATGCACGGGATATGCCTGGCGATGCGACTGAGTTTCTAAGCGTTGCCGATGCGACCGGCGTGTTCGGGCGCGTCACACCAGAGAGAAAGCGTGAACTCGTGAACGGTTTCCAAGGTGAAGGTCACGTGGTCGCCATGACGGGAGATGGCGTCAACGACGTACTCGCGCTCAAGGATGCGGATCTTGGGATCGCCATGGGTGCCGGGTCGGGAGCAACCAGAGCCGTCAGTCAACTAGTGCTGCTTGACAACGCCTTCTCCGCGCTGCCTCACGTGGTCGCAGAGGGGAGGCGAGTCGTTGCGAACATGGAGCGGGTGTCTTCGCTGTTCCTCACCAAGACGGTGTATGCAACCCTTCTCGCCGTGTTGATCGGATTCATAGGGTTGACCTTCCCGTTCCTTCCGCGTCATCTCACTCTGATCGGGTCGCTGACGATTGGCATACCCGCATTCCTTCTGTCGTTCGAGCCTCAGGAGCGACCGATCAGGGAAGGATTCCTACCTCGAGTTCTTGCGTTCGCGATACCGGCTGGTCTTGTCACTGGCGTTGCCACATTCACGCTGTACGGCGTTTCGCGCATCGACGCACTCGACCTGTCCCTGGACCAATCGAGAACAGCAGCAACAACAATGATGGTGGTGGTCGGTCTCGTGGTTCTCTACGAGTTGATCGAACCGATTGAGCTCCACCATGCGCTGATGATCGGTGCACTGTTTGCGATGTATGTTTTCGTACTTGCAGTGCCGGTGCTGCGCGACACCTTCATGCTGCTCGTCCCGCAGTGGCAGGCATGGGTTGTGATCGCGGTCATGTCCCTCGTGGCGGGGCTCATCCTGAAGCTCCTCACGACGTGGTCGCGACGGTGGATCTCCCGAAAGTACGGGATCGAGGGCTTCTAGACCTCGGATGCCTGGGCGTCGTCAACCTTGCCCTCGGCGATCGCCTCGGCCCTCGTAACCTCAGACGCACGGAGTCGAGCCTCGATTGCTGCCATCTGGGTGTCGTCGACGTCGTCGAAGTGATACGCCGCTTTGATGAACTCGGCAAGATCTGCGCGATAGTCGTGACCAGTCGAGAAGAACTCGCCTGGGATGACTGTGGCCGCGTTCTTCGTGTCGATCAGGGTCTGCCAGAACGAAACACCAGGCAACCAGCGTTGGTTTGGTTCCACGTTTCGGCCCCTGTCCGTTGACTTCAGCCAGTCGGGGGACTCGTAGAAGATCTTTGGGTTCATCTTCGTGACGGGATCATTTGCGTGATTCAGGAAGAAGACGTCGGGAACCTCGTTGCCTTCGGCAAGGTACGCACGGACTTCGTCGAATTGGTCGAACACGGGCATGCCCGCCTCCGTCAGTTCGGCGAACAGGGCCGAGCCTTGTGGCGTACCGACCCACAGCGCATCGTCAACGGCAAGACCCTCAAAGCCCTCGGATGCTTGCTGGACACCCATTTGGCATGTGATGGCGCCGAGGCTTTCGCCGTAGGCAGCGATTCGGGGCTTCTTGCCGGTCGAGCCGATCTCGGCTCGGATGCGGTCCAGCAGCTTGGCGTACACGCGTGCTGCGTCGCCCACCTTGGTGATCGAGAGCATCGATGGAACCTCGCCGTACTGCACAGCGACCGTGGCCACATCCCCACGTGCCATCAGCTCCGCTGCTTCCACGGCGATGTAGTTCACGTAGCCGGTTCCAGCGGGTGAGGCGACGATGAGCAGCGACCTGTCGAAGGCGCCAGTGCGTCTGAGTTCCTGAATGGCGAGTTCAATACGCTCGTCCTCGGATTCAGCCGATCCGAGACCGACATATACGCGAATCGGTTCGTGCGTTGCCTTCTCGCCCATCACGGATTCGATGTCATCCACAGGGGTCACCTCGGAAACGAGTCGTCGGCCCTGTACACCGAGGGTGTCGTATCCAGCAATGCTGAATTGTCCGCCCGACACACTGTTGCTGTCAGGGGGTGAGGAGTAGGCAATCTCGGTCTTGCGGTTGCCAGCAGCGATCTTTCCGAGCAAGGTCGATATGCCGTAGTTACCAGCAGCGAACAGTCCGAATGCGGCGCCACCGATTCCAACTACCGAAGTCAGCGAACGGAGGGGCCCGGGCTTCATCGTCCACTTCGGGATCTTCCAGCCGAGGGCGACCACACCGCCGATTGCAGCAACGGCGGCATTCAGCCCCGCCGCGACGCCGATCGCTGTGGCCACGTACTTCGGGTCTGGATTGTCTGGACGCCTGTCCAGGGCGCTCTTCGTCTCGAGTGCCGTAGAAACCACAACGGCAGTGCCAGAGGCGACCCCTGTGATTGGCGGCTTGTCGTGTGACCCTACGCCAGCGAGTGCAACAGCGGATAGGAGTTCAGCGCCGGCCTCGGACCATGCCTCGCTCTCATCCACGGGTGGTAGCGCAGGTGTTCCGTTGGAGTTGAGAAGCTCGGCGGAACGAGCGGTCGCTGCGGCAACACCGACTGCGGTGACTGCGGAGCTCGGGGCAGGTATCGGAAGCACGGTGATCGCCCTGCCGGTGAGCGCCCCAGCAAGGAACCCTGTGAGAAATGTGCCTCCAGTGATGAGGCCCTGATCGATCGCAGAGCGCTTCATAAGGCTGGGCTCAAATGACTTGGCTGCGAACCGCACGCCAGAGATCACACCTGCAAGGGTTGCTGTGTTCTTGGCTCTCATTCGACCTCCTTGGCGAATTCTCAACGATAGTGCCGTGCCGAATTGTCGCTTCGGGGCGATCCGATAGTGGTCGGATCCGGTACGGCGCTTCGACGGAGGGCTGTTCTCGACCGCACCAACGAACTAGTTACCTTCGGTACTGCGGATTGGGTCTTTCCCGACCTGTCCGGCTCCGGTAGTGTGATGGACAGAGGGGGTACGCGGTGCCACGACCAGACAAGCAGATAAGCCCCGGTCGCCTCGATGGTGAGGCCTCTTCGATGCGTTCGTACTCGTGGACGAAGCACGACGCGGAACCTGGCACAAGTGAGATCGAGATTGCGGTCGACGACCGCACGCCTACGCAGCCGCAATCCGAGCCTGTGTCAAAGTACGAAGCTCGAGGGACAGCTGCCCACATCGTGTACGACGATACGGAGCCCGTGCAAACGCCGCGGGTTCGTTACGAGGAAGAGTGGTCGATGGACCGTTCGATCGATGGGCGAACCTACAGACGATCCGATTCGATGACGGTCGTCGAGGTCCCGATCTAGGTGGACTGATCTCCGCAGACGTCCTCGAGACGCTCGAGTCCGAGTTCTTCAATTGCCCGCTGTGGGTCTTCGATTACGAGATCGACGTGCTGGTGGATCAACTCGGTGTTTGGCACCCGGCCGGGCTGCCCGTCGTCCCTGTACTTGAGGTGGTACTCCGGAGGAATGAAGCGGACCGAAACGACGCTCTCAAGATCCATTGACGGGACCAGCTGAACGAGCTCAGGCAGCCTGTCGATGGGGATGTCGGTGATCATTGTCTCCTTGATGACGTCGGCGAGCGAACCGAAGTTGAGGAGAAGCGACGTTGGATCAGCCTGCTCCATGATGGCTTCGATCACGCAACGCTGCCGGTTCATTCTGAAATAGTCGGAGTCCTGGTTGCGGGTTCGTGAGTACGCAAGCGCAAGGTGTCCGTCGAACGTCTGCCACCCCTCCTCGATCACAAGCCGCTCATATGAGGTTCCGTCCTCGTTTGGGTATTCCTCGTCGATCACCTGTGAAGGCACATAGATGTCGACCCCACCCAGGGCGTCCACGATATCGACGAATCCATCGAGGTTCACCATCGCGTAGTAGTGGATGGGAATGCCGAGGAACTCGGAGATGACTCCCTTGACCGCGTTCTCTGAAGGAGTGCCCGGACCGGGAAAAGCCTCTGGGTTGCGCTCACCGGCGATCCATAGCTCGTTGATCAGCTCCGGGTAGCAGTTGTATCCACAATCCCAGAGACCCATGCCGTCAGGCAGGGGAACCTGTGTCCAGTTTCGCGGCGTCGAGAACATCGCTGCTTCGCCGGTCGCCGGATCGATCGAAACCGTGATCATCGTGTCGGTTCGAATCCCAGTGCGTCCGGTTCCGAAGTCGCCGCCGATGAGAAGAATGTTCAGGCGTTCGAGGCCGTCCCAAAGGGCGGCCTGTTGGGCGACCGTTGTTGAGGTATCAGAGTCTGTCGTTGCCACGGTTGACCCGGTCGCATCTGTTGTCGGAACCGTCGTATCGGTCGACTCTGCCGCCAGAGTTGTCGTCGTTGCCGACGATGAGAAGACTGATGTGATGAGGTCGTATTGCACAACGACGTAGTAGCCAAACACCACGGTCGGTGTGAGAAGCACGAACGCAAGGGCGCCGGTCGCAAGGAGCAACGCTGCAGCCGACCTGCTGACCCCTGTCCTCTGTTCTTTGCCGGCAGCAGTTCTGTAGGCGTCATCCGCGGCCCAGATCCGGTATCCAAGAATCAGAATGTTGGCGACCATCATCAGCGTGAGCGATGACGGCTTCAACCAGTGGCTGAGCACCGCCACTTTGTCTCGGAAGAAGAGGAAGATGACCGCAAGGAGGACAATGTCGATGACGACGAGTATCCGTCCACGCCGGGCGTCCCCGGCAATGAACTGGCCAATGCCGGGAACGATCGCGGACGCAAATGCGGCGATCCATGGCTTGGAAGAAGAGGGTTCGGTGTCGGGTGTTGACATCGCCGAGATGGTATCTGTGGGACCCCGATAGTGGTCGCATCTCGACGGTCGTCACACCGCGATGAGCTCGGTGTGACGCGCATCGTTCGGTAACCTCCGGCGCACCCACACGGAACACTTTGGACCAGCCCGAAACACCCCACCAAGACGACGAACAGCCCTCACGCGGCGGTCGCTACGCCTATCTCCGTAGCGATGGCACGCTTGACATCGTTGTCGGAAGCCTTATCGCCGGTATCGGCGGCTACGCCTATCAGTTCATTGGCGGCCGTGCACTTGGCGAAGAAGACTTTGCACCGATCGGGATCCTTCTCACAGCCCACTTTCTGGCGTTTGTGATTGTCCTTCTCCCCATCGAACAGTTTGTCATCCGGCGCCTCACGGTTGGCGCCCGCGGCTGGGTGGTACCGGTGCGAGCGATTGCACTTGTGGTGGCGACTGGTGCTGCCGCAGCCTTCGTGGTGTCGGTATCCGGCGACGCCTACTTCGAGTCCCGTGAACAGTTCGTGCTCTTCGCCGTTCTGACCGTGACGTTCCACTTCTTCTTCGCCGTCGGTCGCGGCTACCTGGCTGGCTTCAGGCGCTTCCGTGCATACGGGTACTCGTCTGCCGCGGCGTCGCTATTCAGAGTCGCGATCGCGCTGGGCGTTGCGATCATTGCGCCCTCCGTTACCGGCTTTGCATGGGCGCATGTGGCCGGACCCCTCGTGATCTTTCTCTGGCGTCCGTGGAAAGCGCCCGAGGGAACGTCTCGACTGACTTCCGAGGAGGTGAAGGACGACTCGGACAAAGGGCTATTGGCCGGGCTAGTGCTTGCCGCCGCGGCCTCACAAGCGCTGCTCCTCGCCGGGCCTTTGGTCGCCTCAAGACTGAGCGCCACCCCAGCGGAATTCTCGGTCACGTATGCAACCTTGCTCATCGCAAGGGCGCCGCTGACCCTTGGGTACAACCTGATCGCACGCATTCTTCCGCCCTTCACCGAGATGGCGGTGCGAGGGGAGAGACGAGAGCTCAGGGCATGGGCGAGGGGAATCGCCATTGCCTCGCTGATTCTGTCCGGGTTCGGCGCCATAGTTGGTGCCGCGATCGGTCCAGTGCTCGTATCGGTCGCCTTCGGCGATGGGTTTGCGCCAGACCCGGTCGTTGCAGGAATTGCAGGAGCGGGTGTTGTGCTTGCTGCTGGCGGACTCTTCATCGGCCAGATCCTGGTTGCCCGCAGCCAATCGCTTCGTCTTGCGATCGCTTGGCTGACTGCGCTAGTGGCGGCGATTGGCCTGGTTGCGCTTCCCATCGACGACCCGGTGCTGCATGTCGTGATCGCATTCCTCGGCGGTGAGATCGTGGCCCTCTTCGCACTCACAACTGCGGCTCTGCTCCACGATGCCGACGAGGTGGAAACCTCCCATGGATACGCCATTGTCAAGCGCTCCGTGGATATCGCCGGCTCGCTCGTTGCCATCGTGATACTGCTGCCTGTCCTTCTCGTAGCGGCCTTTGCAGTGCGTGTCGACAGCAAAGGTCCAGCGCTGTTCAGACAGCTCCGTGTCGGCCGTGACGGAGCGGATTTCTGGATGATCAAGATTCGGACGATGGTGATCGACCATGACGAGGAGGTCTTTCGTGACCATCTCAGCCGAATCAAGGATGCTGGTGGTGAAGAAGAGGTGTACACGATCCGCATCGATGAGGACCCTCGCATCACAAAGGTCGGAGCACGGTTGCGGAAGTGGTCAATCGACGAACTGCCGAACTTTTGGAATGTGCTGAAGGGCTCGATGTCCCTGGTGGGGCCTAGACCTCTGGTGCGCGAGGAAGCGGAGCTCATCGGGCTCGACGATCCACGGTTCACAGTGAAACCTGGCGTGACCGGCATGGCGCAGGTCCACGGACGCGACGAGATCTCGATGAGCGAGCGGACCGAGTGGGACCACCGCTACGTCGAAGAGCGCTCCGCCAAGCTGGACATGTCGATATTGCCTCAGACGGTGCGCACGGTGTTCACAAGCCCGAGCGTGCCTGCGGACGCCGACGAGTCGTCAGACGAGGAATAGCTAGCGAACGGAAACGTTCTAGGAGATGTGATGGATCCAGTCAGCGAACGACTGCAGCGACCAGATCCGCTGATCGCAGTAGTGGGAGCAACCGATGCACCTGGCAAATATGGCGGGATCATCTATCGCGATCTCAAGGGCAAGGGATACCGCGTCGTCGGTGTGAATCCAACCCGGACAACCGTCGATGGAGATCCAGCGTTTCCCACGCTCGACGACCTTCCTGAGCAGCCCGACATCGTGAACGTCGTGGTTCCACCCCGTTTCACCTTGCGTGTGCTGAATCAAGTAGCGGAAATGGAGGATGTCGCCGTCTGGATTCAACCCGGAGCCGCAGATGACGAAGTCCGGGCCAGGGTCCGTGAACTCGGCATCCCCGCTCTTGTCGATGCCTGCATCATGATCCAGGCCCGCTCAAGGGCGTAGGCATGTACCGCCACCACGGGTAGTGTTGCTTCGTCGGAAGGCTGTGGTGGCAGGAAACGAACTCGAGGACAAGCTGCAAGCGATACCCGGTGTCGCATCCGCTGAAGTGACACTTCACGATGACGCCGCTCCCGTCGCTCGAGTGTTTCTGGATGGAAGCCGTGCGGACGAAGAGGTACGAGACAAAGTGAATGCACTCCTTGGCTCTTCAGTACCGAAGCGAACCGCGCCGCCCGCAAAACGACGTGGTGGTCTCGGCAAGGGACTCGGTGAGATCCTCAATGGAGACACATCGGAAACACCGCCCGCACACATCAACAGCATTACCCCTCGAGCAGTTGCCTCCAGCCTGTCCCGGGTTGGAGTAGTTGAAACCGCCGAGGGCGTGGTCGTCGAAGTGGTCGATTCAATTGGCGCGACAGAATCGGTGATGGTCGGGACTGATGGGTCGATCGACGACGCAGTAATAGAAGGCGTCCGACGAGTGATCGGCGCCTCTGACTCTGGCTACATCACGGTGCGTGACGTTGAAACAGGGCAAGGCCAGATGGTTGTTGCTGCCGTGACCACCGAGTCGGGGGAGCGCCTCGCCGGAGCAGCCTTCATCGAGTATGGCCGCCCATGGGCAACGGCGAACGCCGTCATGAAGGCTCTGGCCGACGGCTGATGGCCATCAGCATCGCCTGTCCGAGTTGTGGCGAGGCGGAGAACCTCATCGGCACTGAGTCCGGCGGCGGCATCGAGCTGTGCTGTGGGACCTGCGGGCATGCATGGCAGCGTTCCAGCACTCCGGCATGCGGGAAGTGTGGCTCGACAGATCTGCAAACCGTCCCGCTTGCAATCGTCGAGCGCAGCCGAGGGACCCAGCTCAGCATCCACGGCACGCGCCCCATCGATCTCTGTTCAATCTGTGACGCAGATGCGCTCACGAACTATCACGCCAACCGACCCAACCCACTGATGCCAACCGACCTACCCACTGTGGGTGAAGAGCAGATGAACGGCTGAGGCGGTTCCTCAGGCTGAAGCGTGTTCGGTGAGCTCTGAGGTAGCTGGCTTCGTTGGGCGGCTGACGACATAGATCGCAATCGCAGCTGCGAGGATCCAAAACGCTGCCCGGATGTAGACGCCGTTGATGAAGAAGATCGTTGTGATTGCAAACGAAGCGATTATCGCGATCACAGCAATGGCCTTGGCACGGACCGTGAATCCTTTGTTCTCACGCCAATCGGTCACTATCGAACCAAAAAACCGGTTCGTGACGAGCCAGTGATCAAAACGATCGGACGACTTCGAGAAGAGGAACGCGGCCAACAGGATCGGCCCAGTGGTCGGGATCCCTGGAAGGAATACACCAACGAACGCCAGTCCGACGAAAAGGAATCCAAGTGCGAGAAGCACCACTCTGAGGGCGCGATTACGAACCACTGTCATGGTGGGATCATGCTACGTGGTGCTTTCTCCGACAGCCTGTCGGCGGTAGGGTGCGCGGATGCGCGATTGGGTAGCCAACCTGATGTCGCCGGGTGTGCGCGAGCGCGTCAGCGGCGCACCAGCGAGTTCAAGTGGAGCATCATCCTTCCATCTCTGGTGGGATGTACCGTTCGGCGAGCGTCTCACATCGGCAAGTGTGACGCTCGAAGTGACTCGTCGGCCGGACCTCGACCGCCTGGTCTTCTTCGCAATGCAGGTGGCCTTCATCAAGCCTGGCGGCGGTGGCGCCCATGTCGGATTGCAGCACCACCCGGAGTTCCCTCAGCAAAGTGCTGCAAACTGGGGCGGTTACGACCCACACGGTGGCCTGCTCGACGGCTCCCCATCCGAGCTGAGCTCCGTACGGGATGATCCCAACACCAGGGACTACGGCTGGTCCAGCGGTCAGCCCTATCAGCTGCTCGTTGACCGGGCCTCGGACGACGACGCCGAGATTCACAGATGGAGAGGCACCGTTCTCGATCTCTCGACAGGTAGGTCGACTTTGGTGCGCGAGCTCTACACCCCTGGCTCTTATCTGCGGGCTCCCGTTGTCTGGGTCGAGTCATTCGCTCCGTGTGACGCCCCCCGCTTCGAGGCCACGTGGTCGAACGCATCGGTGACAACAGAGTCTGGCGATGTCCGCCCGATCCGCAAGATGCGAGCCGACTATCAACCACACGCCGCCGGCGGATGCACAAACACGAACTCATTCGTCGAGGGAGTGTCATTCGTACAAAGAAGCGGACAGCTTCGCACCACCAAGCCCGGGACAACTCTGTCGATCCGCTGACATCCGGTCGGCCGAGCATCGCGAGCTTCGCCGGCTGCCCAATCGCGCTCGAAGACCTGTATTCGTCCTTCAGCGCGAGCGATTGAGCGCGGCGGAAGCGATGTTGCGAAGCATTCGGCTGAATATCGGTCCGTGGAATGGGACCAAGGCATACCAGTACAAGCGCCCGAAGAGTCCTCGAGGTTCGAAGAACGCTTCCTGTGTAATGGTGGCGTTTGGAGCTGCATCGTCAATTGTCCATACCAACCACGCATCTCCTGGGAGCCTCATCTCAGCCGATAGTTCCAGCTTCTTGTTGGGCTGCACAGCCACAACGCGCCAGAAGTCGATGGCGTCACCTGGCCTGACCTCGGTTGGGTGTCTTCGACCTCGGCGCAGGCCGACCCCTCCCGCAAGAATGTCAATCACGCCGCGCATCCTCCACGCCCAAGTGAACCCGTAGTAGCCAACATCGCCGCCGACCCGAGAGACCGCCCAGTACAGGTCTTCAGCGGATGCCTCCGAGCGAAGCGAACGACGATCCTCGAACATCGTGCCGCCGCTCCACTTGGGGTCAGCCGCCATCGGTTTGGCGGGTGAGGTTGCTTCGGCGTCTGACCATCGGGTGGGCGCACGCGATCCAGCTGTCGTCGACGCGGCGAGGGCTACCGATTCGCGGAACCCGATCGGTCTGATGTCGAAGCGTGCGAGGGCAGTGCCGTCTCGGACGACCACCTCGTGACGCAGCGATTCGACGAGAGGCCTCGCGATGGCGACGGGCAGTGGAGTCACAAGTCCGATCCAGAGGCTGGAGAGGCGCGGAGACAGCACAGGAACGGGGATGATCAGCCTTCTCGGGAGGCCTGCGACAGAGGCATACGTTTGCATCATTTCCTCATACGTCAGGATGTCTGGACCAGCAATCTCATAGATGCTGTGGCCCTGACCAGCATCGTCGGTAACAGCGGCTACCAGGTAGGCCAGAACGTCTCTGATAGCGATTGGCTGACATCTTGTTCGTACCCACGTCGGTGTGGTCATGGCGGGGAGAACTTCGGTCAGGTAGCGAAGCATCTCGAAGGACACTGAACCAGAGCCGATTATCACCGCTGCTCGAAACTCGGTGACAGGAACTCCCGAGGTCGCGAGAGCAATCCCAACATCGTGACGGCTGGATAGGTGGCTCGACAATTCGACCTCATCATCGCCGAGGCCTCCGAGGTAAACGATCCTTTTCACACCAGCGTCCGCAGCAGCGCGGCCGAATCGGGTCGCTGCTTCGAAATCAGCCTCTTCGAATCCATCGCCACTACCCATCGAGTGAATCAGGTAGTACGCCACGTCACAGCCGTCGAGTGCTCCGTCCAAGCCATGGGGTACCGACACATCTGCTGGTCGTACATCGACGGAATCAGCCCAGGGACGACCTCGGAGCTTCGTAGGAGTCCGGGCAAGGCACACCACGCTGTGTCCGTCGTCGAGCAGTGGCTGTACCAGTCTGCCCCCTATGTAACCCGTTGCTCCAGTAACCGCGATGCGCACGTTGATCCTCTATTGTCTCGATGAGTATTCGGCGTGGAGGGGTTGGCGGGATGACATCGATTTCCATAGCGTCGGTTGACTCACGACCAATCAAGATAGGCGTTTCCAGCTGCATCATCGGCGAGGAAGTCCGTTGGAACGGTGGCCATGCAAGACAGCGGTGGTTGACCGACGTCTTTTGGGAATACGTCGACTATGTGCCAGTTTGCCCCGAGGTGGACGTCGGCATGGGCGTTCCGCGACCCACTGTTCGACTTGAGCGCCATGGTGTTGACATCCGAATGATCGATCCCAAGAACGAGGTCGATTGGACGGCTGCGATGAATCGAGTGAGTCGGAGCCGTGCATCTGATATGGAGGCTTACGATCTTTGTGGCTTTGTGCTGAAGAAGGATTCTCCTACGTGTGGCCTCGAACGCGTCAAGGTGGTTCACGATGGTGGAGGGGGTGCTTCGAAGAATGGGCAAGGCTTGTTTGCCACAGCCCTGGTCCAGAGATTCCCGTTTCTACCGGTAGAGGAAGAAGGACGGCTCAATGACCCGTCAATCCGGGAGAACTTCGTCGAACGGGTGTTTGCCTTTCGGAGACTGAAGGACGTGTTCCGGCCCCGGTGGACGGTTGGGGATGTCGTAGCGTTCCACACGAACGAGAAGCTGCTGCTGAGAGCTCACGACGAGGTTCGGTATCGCGAGCTCGGACGACTCGTCGCGCAAGCCAAGGATGTGCCTCGCGCTGCGTTCAGGGACGATTACATGGACCGCTACATGGAGGCGCTGCGACGCAGATCGACTGTGGCAAAGCACGTGAACGTCCTACAGCACATGGTCGGCTTTCTTCGACGTGCCGACGACGAAGCGGGAAGGGTCGAGATGCAAGAGGCAATCCAAGACTTCCGGTCTGGGCTCGTCCCGCTCATCGTTCCAATGACCCTCATCCGCCATCTTGCGCGGCGCCACGGTGAGCAGTTGCTACTGGAGTCCTCATATCTCAGTCCTCATCCAAAGGAGCTGATGCTTCGAAATCATGCGTAGGACCATTCCGATCGCTCTTGAACCGGGCGACGGCCGATGCGTGGTTGACGAGCTTCAACGGGTACCCGGTTCTCCGTCTGGTGTCTGCTGACGGATCGTGGATCTCGCTGTCGTCAACCTCGGACAGCTCATCGATCCAAGCTCGGATGTAGCCACCATCCGGATCGTACTTGTGGGACTGAAGAGTCGGGTTGAACATCCTCCATGGGTTGGTGTCAACACCGATACCCGCAACCCACTGCCAACCGAGCTGGTTGTTCGCAATATCGCCGTCAGTAAGCCACGTCAGGAACCAATCGGCACCGGCTCGCCAGTCTTGTCTGAGGTGCTTGGTGAGAAAGCTCGCCGTGAGCATTCGTGCACGATTGTGCATCCAGCCGGTGGCACGAAGCTGACGCATGCCGGCGTCGACGACTGGATAGCCAGTGATTCCGTCGCGCCATGCTTGCAGCCTCGCACCGTCCGGAAGATTTGGCATTCGCTGTGGTCTCAAGCCTTCCGAGACCAACCGGGGGTTGTGGAAGAGCAGTTGATAGTTGAAGTCACGCCACGCGATCTGCCTCGCGAATTCCGTTGCACCCACCTCTTCAGCGGCCTCTGCAACCTCAAGTGCCGAAAGCTCACCAAAGTGAAGCGCTACCGAGATGCGAGAGGTTCCATCCGTAGCAAGTTGATTTCTCGACAGGTCGTATGCGACGGCGTGAGGGAGCCAGTCCCCGAATCGATCGCGGGCGATGTCCTCTCCGCCAAGGGCTCTGAGCGGCGACGTACCCTCCGTCGGAATCGGGGGAATCGGATTGCTCTGCAAGTCATGCGGCTTCAGATGCACCGGCGTCCGCGCTTGGGTGCGTCGTGGAGCCGTCAGCCATCGATCGAAGTATGGACTGAACCGCTGATAGAAGTCCGCTGATCCCGGAGAGATGGAACCCGGTTCAACGACTGTCCGGGATTGGTGAACTTCCACCGGCACGCGGAGTCGCTGTTGCATGACGTCGACGTCACTGCGGTTCACGCCGGTTGGGTCGGCCGCCACGTGAACCTTGGTCGCGCCAGCCTGATCAGCGACGCGAGCGATCTCAGTTACCCAGTCGCCGGTGCGGAACACAAGCGAAGAGCCGACCTGACTGAGTGATCGGTCGAGCGAAGCGAGGCTCTCGTACAAGTACGCCGTCTGGTTCGCCGAGACCGAACTTGCTGCCTGTGTACCGGGGTCGACAAACAGCGGAACAGCTTGGGTCCCGGCAGCCGCGAGCACGGGGTTGTCGTGAATGCGCAGGTCACGCGTAAACACAGCGAGTTGGGTCATGCTCGACTGGTTTCTGTCATGTGCATTGCGGAGTGAGCCCTCAGCGTCGTCGAGCGTAGCCCAACTGGCTGTCCGGAGGCTGCAGCGAAATGCCCCACTTCGGTGTTGATCATGACCACAGTTACGGAGCTCAGCGCATGGCTGGATGTGACCGCCACTACCGGTGCGGCTGCGTGAGCGCAACGGATGTGCTGGATTCCTCAGACGAAGGCGCTACTAAGTTCTGACCAAGCAACACTCCAGCAGGTGGATCTCAATGGTATCGGCAGTAGAAGTAACGGACGGTGCGTTCAAGCGTCTTCGCGGCTACAACGCAGGTATGGGTGGGCTCCACCTGATCCAGGGTCTTCTCGTGGTCGTCCTGGCGACCGATTTCACGCTTCCGGTGACCGCCAGCTATCTACTCGGTCCGCCGGGAACGTCAGAGAGGGACACAGTTGTCCTCTTTGATGTGTCGGTTGCCTGGGGCGTCGCGGCGTTCTTGTTCCTGTCAGCGCTGTTCCACTTCATCGTTTCCACAGTCGGAGCCGGCCGGTATCGAGACCAGCTGAGCCGGGGTCAGAATCAGTTCCGATGGATCGAATACTCGTTGTCGTCATCGATCATGATTGTGCTTATCGCCATGATCGCTGGAATCGACAATGTCGTCGCACTGCTTGCGTTGTTCGGAGTAAACGCCGGGATGATCTTCATGGGATCAGTGCAGGAACGCTACGAGGCGCCCGGTGAGTCGCTGTTCCCGTTTTGGTTGGGAGTCGTGCTCGGTGTCGTTCCTTGGATCGGCATTGCGATCTATCTCGTGACGCCCGGGAGCGAGTCAACACCACCGGCCTTTGTCTACGGGATCTTCTTCTCGCTGTTCGTGTTCTTCAACACCTTTGCTGTGACGCAGTTGCTGCAGTACCGCCAGGTTGGTCGATGGAAGAACTATCTCGTTGGCGAACGGACGTACATCCTTCTGAGCCTTCTGGCGAAGACCGCGCTTGCTTGGCAGGTGTTTGCAGGAACGCTGGTCCCTCCGGCCTGACTCGTCGGATTCGTCGCTGACGTAGGCGCAATGCCGGCAATCATCTCTACCATGCCGGTGTCTTCCGATAGCTGGTGCGAATTGAGATGCACCTCGGCGACGAAGATGCCGTGACGAAGCTCCGCCAAGGCAGCAACACCACGGGTGCGGGCGCTTAGCTCAGTTGGCTAGAGCACTGCCCTTACAAGGCAGGGGTCACTGGTTCGAGTCCAGTAGCGCCCACAACGAGGAAACCCAGCAGCTGTAAGTGCTGTTGGGTTTCCTACTGGTTGATGCTCGAAGGCGTCAGGCAGTGATATTGCACATCTGATGCACATTGCATGACGCGGAATCACATCAAGGCTTCCATCGTGGATGGGGTCGGTAGCTGGTCGGCGGTTACATGCACGTAAACGGCCAGCGTCGTACGAGGATCGCTGTGACCTGCGATGGCCTGCAACGCTGAAGGTGGCCACCCATCCACGCGGGCCAGCCTGGTCAGGCAAGTGTGGCGCAGATCATGCGCGTTCACACCCTTCAGATCAGCTAGCTCTGTGATCGGCAGCCATATTCGGTTGCGCCATCGGTTGTAGTCCACAGCGCCACCCTTCGGTTGGGTGAATAGCCATCCATCGATGTGGGGAGGCATCGCGGTGATGTGTTCAGTGATCCTGGCAGTGAGGTCGGCAGTCATGGGAATCGTGCGGACAGCTGCGGCTGTCTTCGGTAGCTGCACTCCATCAGCTCGGGTCAGGGACCGCTGCACCGAGAGTGTCCCTGCAGCCAGGTCGATGTCCGATCGTTTCAACGCGGCTGCCTCACCGAACCGAAGGCCAGCGCGGAGCATCACCCACACGATTCCGGCGATGCGCTCATCGACAACCTCGGCAGCGTCGATCAGTGCGGTGGCTTGCTCATCCGTAAGCACTCTGGTCTTGCGAACTGGGGTGGGCGTTGGCGGTTTAACATCGGCAGCAGGATTCGCGGCAATCGCGCGATCGCGTCTGGCTAGATCGAGGACCGATCGGAGCAGTTGCAGGCACTTTGCCCTCGTAGCTGGCGCCAACTCAGCGAGATTCTGAGCCAACCACAATTCCACTTCAGATGTCCTCACCTGGGTAACGGACAAGTCACCGAACACAGGCTTCACATACTTCTTCAAGTAGCCATGGTCGCGGTCGCGTGTCGAGCGTGCGAGGTCAGCTCTTGTGGCTTCCCACCTCGCGGTGTAGTCCGCGACGGTGGCCTTGCCCAACTGATGATCCACCGATGTGCCGTGGTACTTGTCCACTTCGACTTCCCTCGCGAATCGGTCGGCCATCACCTTCAAGGGGAACGCCTTGGACCGTTGACGATTGGTTAAGTCGCGCCACCTGACTTGCCACTTGCCGGAACTCAGCTGCTTGACCGACGCCATCAGCCACCACCAGCCTGTTCCAGCTGCTTCATCACGGAATCGATCTGATGGCGCATGGCCTTGAGCTTCTCCAACTGGTCTGCGTGAATCGACTCGTTCTTGCGGTTGGCTTCCAGCCAGCCCGGATTCATTCCGAACAGCAATGCAGACAAGTCGTCGCGGCGCATCTTGACACTGCCAGGTGCATTACGCGGGGAGTGGGTCGTGACTGCTGTGACCTGTTCGCTCGCGACCGCGTCAGCCATAGTCGAGAGCTCACGATCGTCGGGCACGATCTGATCCGTGAGGGCTGAAAGCTGGCGGACGCTGACCGCGATTCGTGCAGCCCTGTTGATGACTCTTGACCAATCCTCGTTGGGTTCCTTTGGGGGCAGTAGGAGTTGGTCCAAGGTCACCCCGAACGTCACGCAGACTGCCACGAGGTCATCGATGGTCCACCGGTGCTTGCCTGATTCCCACTTCGAGACAGCGGATCGCCCTAC
>JBPCTY010000110.1:0-3984 GCA_051011415.1 Acidimicrobiia bacterium | reverse complement strand
GATACTCGTCACCGACCTCGAACCCGCGAAATTCGAGATCCACATCGACAATCCGTCGAGGGACCTTGTCGAGCAGAGCAACAGTGCGAACAGATCGGGCGCCCCGCGTTGCCAGCATCGTACGAATAGTGTTCAGTGTCAGGCCCGTGTCAACGATGTCGAGCACGAGCAGCACATCCCTGTCTTCGAGAGGGATGGACACATCGAGATTGACGGACACCCGGCCGTCGTGTCCAAACCGTGTGAGTGAAAGGAACTCAGCTGTGTACGTCAGGGGTAGATGGGTCATGAGATCCTTCATGAAGATGAGGGAACCCTTGAGAACGCCGACAACTACGACGTCATCGCCATAGACCGGGGCGATCTCGTCGCCTAGTTCAGCGACCCGTCTTTGGAGGATGTCGGCTCCGATGACCTCGACGTACTGATCAGCCACCATCACCAGCCGCTACGTCTGGGATTGCGTCGCGGATCCAGCGACCGATCGCTTCTGCCTTCGGTAGATCCGCAAGCGCAGATGTGTTCCAACGTCCGTCATCGAGGGACTGAAGTGCACGCAGGCGTCGCTCATGACTCTCGCTGAGGTCGAGGCTCGCCTGGGTCGTCGCTCCCCCACCGTCCTCGCTGTAGAGCGGACGCAGCCACCGGTCTGAGATGCTGTACGTTGAGTGTGCCCATTCGACGAGCTCGCGGGTGTCGGAGAAGTGGTCGTCGGAGTGCATCACGACGGTGTAGATGGTTCGACCCGACCGCTCGTTCACGCCGAGGAGAACCTTGTCCGCCCACGGTGTGTCACCCGTCTTGAGACCTGATTGCCCTGGGTACCGGCCGATGAGCTTGTTCGTGTTGCGGAACACCCGTTCCTTGCCGTTCGGATCGGGCGGCATATTGACCACGTTGATCCTGCCGAGCCTCTTGATGTCCGGGTACTCCTGGCTGGCAATTGTGAGGGTCAGGAGGTCACGAGCGGTTGAGTAGTGGCCTTCGGCGTCAAGCCCATTCGGGTTTGCGAAGCTCGTGCTAGACATGCCGAGCACCGCGGCCTTCTGGTTCATCATGTCAACGAAACTTGAGACCGACTCGCCGCCGACGTGGTAGGCAAGTGCCAGGGCTGCATCGTTCCCTGAGCGAACCATCATTGCGATGAGCAGGTCGCCGACTGTCCATTGCTCGCCTGCCACAAGGCCGGCCGTGCTACCGCGCGCACCTGTGGCGAACGATGGCACTGAGACGACTTCGTCGAGGTTGGCGTTTTCGAGGACCACGATCGCTGTCATCACCTTGGTGACGGACGCCATGGGTGCTTGGTCGTTGGCATTCCACGATGCGAGGACGACATCGGCTGTTGCGTCGTAGGCGATCCATCGCTCTGCCGTGAGACGTGGCGGATCAGACGCGGCTACGCCCACCGGTTGCGAGGCCGTTGCCGGCGCAAGCACGGTGAGAAACAGTGCGAGAGAGGTGATTGCGGCTGAAATCATCAGTGTTCGAGTAGCTTGCGAAGCCTACTGCGAACCATCGTTTCCTGAACCTGGGCCGACGCCTGAGCAGTGTCCGCAAGGATCTCGGATGACCGCCTCTGGTTGTCCGGATTACGGTGACGAAGCAACGGTGCAACGAGTTGGCCAAGCAGCTCTGCCTGTCGATCTGCACTCAGACGAAGTGGTCTGAGATGGCGCGGCTCGAGGCCTCTGGCGATCAACCGATGCACGCCCCTTGCCACCTGGAGATCCCAATCCGTGAAGGACTGCGAACCGTCTGGAAGCTCAGTGGGGTGCAGCAGTCCCTCATCGATCACCGCTGCGAGCTGATCCCGTGAAAGCCCCGACGACCGCGAAATCTCCGATGCGGTGAGCGAAACACCGCTGGATGAGAAGTATGCCTCGGGCGGTGGACCGCTCTCGGGCGTGATTGGCGATTCCTCACCATGCTCCCATGCCGTGAGCTTCGATTTGATCACCTTCAACGGGAGGTAGTGGTCCCGTTGTTCTGACAACACGTACTGGATCCGCTGCACATCGTCGTCGGTGAACATGCGATACCCGCTCGCCGACCGCTCGGGCCTGACCAGGCCTTTGGTCTCGAGAAATCGGATCTTGGAGACAGACACGTCTGGAAACTCGGGGCGAAGGATGTTGATGACCTCGCCAATCGTGTGGGTGCGTTTTCTCGGTGACCCAACGGCCCGCAGCTCAGCCATGGCCCCGTGACACCCGAAGATGGAACTTCCCGATCATCAGCTCATCACCTTCTTCAAGACGCCCCGCCTCGTGGCGTTTTCCATTCACATACGTCCCGTTGGTTGACCCAAGATCCGTCATCGAGAGGCCGCCACTGTCGACAGCAAATCGGGCATGCTCACGGCTGACCGTTACGTCAGCGAGAAAGATCTCGGCGTCACCGGAACGGCCCGCAACGGTGTTGCCTGGCCCGAGAACGTAGGTGAGTCCAGTCTGCGGACCCCCTTCGATCGTCAACGCCCATGCAAATGCACCAGCGACAGTGCCTTGCGCCTCTCCGGCTCCTGCTGGCGGAGGCTCCCATGAGACCGTCGGCTCGTGCTCGATCTCAACATCAGGGTTCGGCTGGTCGTTGCGCGCGTCGTCCTCAGTCATACCGGCATGCTACCCGCAAACCCTCAAGTTGTGGTTGAACCTTGGCCGCTCGGCCGACAGGGTGGATGATCCGCTCTGTCCCCTAACGTGGCACCGATGGACAACACACCAACCGCCGAGACCACAGGAACAATCGCCTTCCAGGGCGAACCTGGTGCGTATTCGCATTTGGCATGCCGCAAAGCATTTCCGTCGATGGAACCTCTCGCCTTCCCGACGTTTGCGGGTGCGTTCAAGGCTGTTGAATCGGGGGCTGTCGACTACGCGATGATTCCCATCGAGAACTCGCTCGGTGGTCGAGTGGCGGATATCCATCACCTGCTCCCCGACTCGTCTCTGTTCATCGTGGCCGAGCACTTTCAACCCATCCACCATTGCTTGTTGGGCGCCCCAGGAGCATCCCTCGAATCGATCCAGCGGGTAGAAAGCCATCCCCAAGCGCTTGCTCAGTGCAGGGAGTTGATTACCGAGTTGGGAGTTGAAGCGGTGCCGGTTGCCGACACGGCGGGTGCGGCAAAGGACATCGGTGAGCGCGGCGACCCGAAGGTCGGTGCGCTTGCATCCGTCCTCGCCGGCGAGGTCTACGGTCTTGAGGTCCTGCGAAAGCGGGTCGAAGACCGCCTTGGCAACACAACTCGATTCATCGTGATGTCTCGCACCAGGCAAGAGGCGGATCTCCACAACGGCGCGGCAATGACGTCACTGTTGTTTCAGGTGCGGAGTGTTCCTGCCGCTCTGTACAAGTCCTTGGCAGGGTTCGCTACTGCTGGCGTCAACATCACGAAGCTTGAGAGTTACATCGTGGACGGCAGCTTCACGGCGGCACAGTTCTATGCCGAAATTGAGGGCCACCCGTCAGATGCGTTGGTCAAGGGCGCTCTCGACGAGCTCCAGTACTTCTCCACGAACCTTCGTGTCCTCGGCGTATACCGCCAGCACACATTCAGGGCCGGTAGCTAGTCGAGCGAACCTTCGTAGGCGGCGGCATCCATGAGGCTGTCTAGTTCGGAAAGATCGCTTGCCTCGATCACGACGAACCAACCTTCGCCGTAGGCGTCCGTATTGACCAGCTCGGGTGTGTCATCGAGAGCGGAGTTGGCCTCGATCACGGTTCCAGACACGATGGCGTAGACGTCGGAAACCGACTTGGTGGATTCCACCTCGGCAAACGCGTCGCCTTTAGACACTGTCGCACCGACGGCGGGCAGTTCGACATACACGACGTCACCAAGTGCGTCTTGCGCGTAGTCAGAGATGCCCATCCGGACCTTGTTGTCCTCAACTCTCGCCCACTCATGGTTTGGTGCGAATTTGAGCTCTGCCGGGTACTCCATCAGTCCTCCGTATGGAATGGCGTCGTTGGCTGGTG
>JBPCTY010000109.1:0-8607 GCA_051011415.1 Acidimicrobiia bacterium | reverse complement strand
CGCACAGATGACCTCGGTGGACGGGTGCGGGTTGGATCCTCCTACCACTGCGCACATGAGCTTGGCGACGTCAGGTTTGTGATTACGGACTGGAACCCGCCGCACGGTTTCGAAGCGGACGAGGTCGCGATGGGAATTCCTGTCCACTACACCCTCCGGATCGATGCAAACGAGGCCGGTTCACGGATACAGGTGTTGTACGACGAACCTCAGATTCCCGATCCGGCCAAGGCCAGACCGATCTTCGAAGGAGCTGCCACAGCGGCACTCGCACGACTCAAGGCGATGCTTGAGGCATGACGACCGACCAGGTCGCGGGCCAGAGTTGCCGCATATTCACCATTGTCCGGTTCGGCCGGACCGTTGCACAGGACGCGGCAACCAGCTGACACGGTTGTCAGCTCGTCGTTTCGAGTCGTCTCAGGCCGATCGTCTGGGCGATCGCAAAGTCGGCCACGACGATCGAGACCAGAGCCAGAGCCCATGCTCCCGCCGCGGACATCGCGTCCTCAACACCAAAGATGACTGCGAACGCCAGGACCACCCACACAACGTCTCCCACGATGATTGCCATCGTCGAACGACGGTCGAGCGTGCGCGATGTCCACCAGGCGAGTGCCGCAAAGGGGAGAAGCCCGAACCCGACGATGTAGACAATCTCTGTTGGCACGCCAAGCCATGTTGCGAGGCTTGCGCCTCCGACGATCAGAACAGCGGCAGACGCCGCGCTAAAGCCAGCGTTGAGTCTCAGAGCATTTCGCAGCAGGTT
This sequence comes from Acidimicrobiia bacterium, assembly GCA_051011415.1. Lineage (GTDB taxonomy): Bacteria > Actinomycetota > Acidimicrobiia > Spongiisociales > UBA5794 > SZUA-442. The sequence continues at coordinate 7,838 of JBPCTY010000109.1, read as the reverse complement.
GGATGACATGACGATTCCCTTCTCGTGTCATGTCATCCTCTGCCGACGACGGCATAGAGGCAATTACCTCACGGGTAGTAGCGGAGCGTCTGGCGCGTTACGACAACAACGCGTCCCAGGGCTGATCCGCTGACCACTCCTTGAGTGTGTGGAAATGGACGTTTGGCATGTCCGCCCGGAGGGCCTCAATGTCGACCGAGTATCCGGTTTCGTTGAACCACTCGTACATGCGGCGCATGTCTTCGCCCATCATCGCGACCTCGTCCAGCGGCTGAACCTCGTAGGCGATGTCGGTTCCGATGCTCGACGACAGTGCGGCGACGATGTCGTGGCCGATCAAGTCATCGCCTGCAATCTCGACGCGACTCCCCGCGTAGCGGCCTGGGTTTGCGATCATCTCGGCGACGGTTGTGCCGATGTCCCGAGCATCGACCATCTGGAGCGACGTGTCGGCAGCAACTGCCTCTCGCAACTTGCCAGCCGCAAGGTCTCCGAGGTTCCAAGGGAACACATAGTTGTCCATGAAGAAAGCCGGTGCGACGACCGCGGTCGGCACCTCGCTCTGCGCAAGCCGCTGTTCGATTTCCCACTTTGAATCGAAGTGGCCGATGCCAGTGTCCTGATCGGCGCTTGCGACCGAGGAATATACGAGGAACGGCACGCCGGCCCGCTCGGCGGCTTCGGCGATGTTCATCCCATGGACGACCTCGACGTCAAGTCCGGCCATGAGTGTCGTCATGGCGAAGACCGCATCGACCCCGTTCATCGATGCAGCGATGTCATCGACGGAGTCGAGGGAGCCTTTGGTGAGCTCGATCCCGCGGTTGGAGAGGCGCTGGGCAGAGTCTGATGAAGGGTCGCGAACCAATGCGACGAGCTGGTGGCCTGCGGGAACCAGAGCATTGATGACATGCCCTCCCTGCTGGCCCGTTGCGCCGATGACGAGAATGCGTGACATGAATGTGTCCCTTCGAGATGGGGTGGTAGGCTTGTTGCAGAGAGGATAGTTACAAACGTAACTAATGTCAACGGAGATGCACATGACTCGAGATCAGCTGTCGGATCTGTACCCGGATGATCTCGTTGCGTCGACTGCTGCATTGCTGCAGGCGTCGATGGCGCTATTTGCGGCATTTGATCGGGCTGCTGTCGGGCCTCTCGGCCTCGACGCAGCAACCGCGGATCTACTTGTCCGGCTCGCGAAGGCCCCAGACAACAGTCTGCGCGGTGTCGATGTCGCCGCGCAGCTCAGGATCGGTCCCACCCGTGTATCGCGACTTGTTGATCGCGGTGAGGAAGCGGGGCTGGTCCAGCGGACCCCGGATCCAAACGATCGAAGAGCTCAACGCATCGTGCTCACCGATGCGGGGGTCGATGTCGCGGTGGCATATGCCCCGCTGATGAGATCGGTGATAGACCAAGTGGCGACGGACACCTTCACCGCCAAGGAGCGTGACCAGCTCGTTGCTCTGTTGCGGCGTCTGAGGGATGCAGCAGACGATGTCGAGGCGATTGACGCAGTCGACTGAGGCACCAGGTCGCCGTGCGGCTACCGCGCCATCGAATAGAACTCGTCGTTTGGACGCATCGATAGAAAGTTGGCCATCCGGTTGCTCATCCCAAAGAGGGCGGTGATGCCTGCAATGTCCCAGATGTCGTCCTCGGTGAAGCCATGCGTTCGGAGAGTGTCGAAGTCGCCCTCATTGATCGATCGTGAGTCCTCAGCGACCTTCGTCGCAAAGTCCAGCATGGCGCGTTCGCGCTCGGTGATGTCTGCCTTGCGGTAGTTGATTGCGACCTGATCGGCGATCAATGGGTTTCGTGCCCTGATGCGCAGGATTGCTCCATGGGCGACAACACAGTATTGACAGTCGTTCGCACCCGATGTTGCGACAACGATCATCTCTCGGTCCGCCTTCGACAGCCCGCCTTCACGCTCCATCAACGCTTCGTGGTATCCCATGAACGCCCGAAGTTCGTCGGGTCGGTGCGCGAGTGCGAGGAAGACGTTTGGTACGAATCCGGTCTTTTCCTGAATCGACTCGATCATCTCCCGAAGATCGTCCGGAAGGTCGATCGTGTCAGGCACTGGGTACCGGCTGATGGGCGTGTCGCTCACGGTGCACTCCTTGCGTCGTCCATCCATTGTGGCACCGGACGCGTAGAAGGGGCCCCCGGAGGGACCCCTTCGCTAGTGGATCGTCTTCGTACTAGACGGTTGCTGGTTCTGGTTTCGGGTCGTGCGCTTCAACGACGACATCGTCGTCATCCTTGGCTGCACCGATCCAGATGAGTCCTCCACCGAGGGCTGCAAGCGTCAGGCCGAGGCCGAAGATCATCGCTGCAATACCGGTGGACAGGGTCAGCATGTTCGCCGTTACGGCGCCGACGCCAAGCTCACCAAAGAGGCCGTGCACGGTGCCGGACCATGCCTGGCTGCGTGCTGGACCCTCGATTGGGTGCATGCGGTCGAAGTCGGTCCAGTAGCCACCGAGGTCGCCACGTTCGCCGACAGTGCGGACGAAGATCGTGTGCTCGCCAGCCTCGAAGGTCTCGCCGTTGTACTCGGCGGCCTCTGTGAGGACGACGGTCTGGTCTGCGTAGATGGTGTGGTGTCCGATGACGCCCATCTGGTACATGTACTCAGATGCCGTGTTCACGAGCGGATCGTTGGGGTCCATTTCTGCATCGTTGATGGGGTAGCCCCACTCTTCTTCAACGAAACGGAGGATCTCGGCGCCCGCCTCGGCGGAGCCGCGGTCCGTGAGGTTGCCCTCTTCGTCGTAGCTCAAGGTCACGTTCTGCGCCACGCTGAAGGCCTGCAGTGAGTCGCTGCCTGCCTGTACCTGCGTGAATGCGAAGACTCCGGCAAATGCGAAGACGACGCCCAACACGATCATCACGATCCCGAGTATCCGGAGCCGCTTTGCCATGTTTCCTTCTTTCTGTGTCGTGGCTTGTGAAGAACTTCACAAGCCGTTTCTGTAATCCTGAGTCCGAGTGTAACCGATTGTTCCGCAAATGTATAGTCAGAATGTAAGGAATTCTCAGGTGCCGATCCAGCAGGCGGAAGTAGCGCTGCGAACAGGGGTGAGGCTGAGGTCGAAGAGGCCTGTCATTGGACTGGCGGCCGGAACGCCGCAACGATGACGACGGGGTGAAGTAGCCCGTACCTAGGCGAGCGCCTCGCGCACGATCGCATCGACATGGAGCGCCGTGGAAGCGAAGTACGGAAGCCCGATGTCCTCAGCTTGCACGAGCAGCTCGATCTCTGTGCAGCCGGCAACAATCCCCAGCGCCCCGCGATTCTCGAGCCGGTCGATCGCACCGACGTATGCGTGCTTCGAATCCTCAGCAACGACGCCCTGAACGAGTTCATCGAAGATGATGTCGTGCACCACCGTTCGATCCGGCTCGTCCGGCACGAGGGTGGCAATGCCATGCATCGCAAGACGATCGCTGTAGAACGGGTCTTCCATGGTGTAGCGAGTGCCGAGCAGCCCCACCGACGCAACACCGGCCTCGGCGATTGCGTCAGCAGTTGCATCGACGATATGGACGAACGGCACATCAATGGCCGACTCGATCTCTGGTGCAACCTTGTGCATCGTGTTGGTGCACAGCGCAATGAGCTCGGCGCCCGCCGTCTGCATCATCACCGCATCGGTCGCCAGCAGTGATCCAGCATCGGCCCATCGTCCTTGTTCCTGGAGGGTCTCGATCTGCGCGAAGTTGTAAGACCGAATGATCAGATCTGCTGAGGCCGCTCCACCAAGCGTTGCGCGAACCCTCTCGTTGATCAGCCTCTCGTATTCGATGGAACTCTCAAAGCTCATTCCACCCAGCAGACCGATCCGCTTCACGCTGGCCGCCCGAGATGTGTCGTGCCCCTCGCCTCTGCGAGTTCCACCTGCTTCTGGCGTTCGGCGAACCTTGCGTATCGATCCGCCGAAATCGTGTCAACGCACACCGGACAGGTGATGCCAACGGCGTAGCCCTCGGCCTCACGCGCGGCGTCGCCGATGACCGAGTTGCAGTTGGGGCAGATCTCAAGTCCACCCGGCACGAGCCCGTGGCCAACCGACACTCTGCGATCGAAGACGTAGCACTCGCCATCCCACATGCTCTCGGGCTCGTCTACTTCCTCGAGGTAGCGGAGGATGCCTCCGTCGAGCTGGAAGAGGTTGGTGAATCCCTGCTCCGTCAGGTACGCCGTTGCCTTCTCACACCGGATGCCCCCGGTGCAGAACATGGCCAGCGGTGTGTCCTTGTCGATGTCGGCTGCGTTGTCGATCCAGGCTGGGAACTCGGTGAACGACTTCGTTCCGGGATCGACGGCTCCTTCGAATGTGCCGATCGCGACCTCGTAGTCGTTCCTCGTGTCGACGACAATCACGTCGGGCCTGGAGATCAACGCATTCCACTCGGACGCTGGGACGTGTGTTCCTGTATGCGCCGGAGTATCAACCTCGCCGACGCCAAGGGTGACGATCTCGCGCTTCAGCCGGACCTTCAGCCTGAGAAACGGGTCGGCGTCGGCTGTCGCCCACTTGACGGAGGTGTTCTCGAACCCTGGGAGCGCACAGATCGCATCCACCACGGATCGGACACCATTGCCCTCAGATGCGATCGTTCCGTTGAGGCCCTCACTTGCAAGAAGGAGTGTTCCCTTGACGCCATGTTCGGTGCACGCGGCAAGAAGGGTCTGTCTGGTGCCAACGAGGTCCTGAATGGGTGAGAAGTGGTAGAGCGCTGCGATCGAGAACATGTACGAAGTGTACGAAGCGCTACACGCGTTCCAACTCAGCTTCATCGACCCGATCCCAAATCGCATCTGCCCATCGGTAGAACGCGTACGAGAGATAGGTCAGCACCGCTGTTGCGATTGCGAGTGGCAGGATCGTTCCATCGTAGAGGGTGTCAACAAACGCACCGATGCCTGCTCCAAAGAGCATTGAGATGGTGCCGATCACTGCGGTCGCCATGCCGGCGACCGCTCCCATCGGGATCATCGAGGCGGCATTGATGTTCGGGATGAGCAACGCGTGGCAGCCGATGATGGGAAGCAGGGTCGCCATATAGAGCCAGAACGGTGGTGTCCCCGAAGTGACGATCGCGGTGAGCGCAAACACCGTCGACGCCACGAGATAGGTCGCCATAACGCCGGCCATGATGGGACGCAGCGTGAAGTGTTTGAGGAGGCGCGTATTGACGAGCATCCCAATGCCGAGCACAACCGCAGTTGCGGCAAAGATCAGTGGGAACCACGGATCAAGCCCGAAGACGTCGTCGATGATGAGCTGCGACGATGCGAGATACGACGCAAAGAACCCGAAGAGAAGTGTCTGTGACAACGTGAGCCCCATCGTGAACCTGTTTCGTACAACTGTGGCCGCAGACTGCTTGAGCTTCTCCGGGTTGAGCGGAATGCGATCCGCAGGGTGGAGCGTCTCAGGCAATCGAAGACACCACAGTCCAACGAGTAGGCCGAAGACAGCAATGGCCCAGAACAAGAGTTGCCACGAGCCGATCTGGAGAAGTGCCGCACCCAATGTTGGAGCGATGACGGGCACCATGATGAAGACAGCCATGATGTAGGACATCACCCTGGCCATCTGCTCGCCCTCGAACGCATCTCGAACGAGAGGCACTGCTGCCACTCGAACGCCCGCACCGCCAATGCCGCCGATGAACCGCAACGCAAACAGCATGCCCAGGCTTGGCGCAAACGCCGCTCCGATCGCAGCTGCGATGTAGAGGGCAAGTCCGAAGTAGAGAAGAGGCTTGCGCCCGAACGCATCCGACATAGGCCCCAGCACGAGCTGTCCAACGGCGAGGCCCATCAGGAAGAATGTGACCACAGGGGCAAGTGCGTTGGAGTCCGCTGCGAGTCCAAAGTGTTCACGCATCACCCCAAATGCCGGAAGCATCAGGTCAATCGCAAGTGCGGTAACCGCCATGAGCATGGACATCATCAATGTGAACTCGACCCTGCTCAGCTTTCCCGAGAGAGCCTGTCGTGCAGTGTTCACGGCTGGTCACCCGTTGCCACCGGGTGGTCTGAGCTCGACCAGTCACTCCATGAACCAACGTAGAGGTCGGGGCGTCCGAGACCTGCAAGTTCCATTGCGAGAATGTTGTGGCACGCCGTCACGCCCGAACCGCATTGCGAAATCGTGGTGTCCCCGGCCTTGATGCCAGCAGATGTGAAGCGATGACGAAGTACCGCTTGTTCGTGGAAGTAGAGATCTTCGGTCAGGTTGTCGCTGAGCGGCATCGAGACCGCTCCCGGTATGTGGCCGGCCTTTTGATCTACCGGTTCGGCGTCTCCGCGGTAGCGCTCCGCAGAGCGTGCGTCGATTACTGCGACATCCGGTTGGCGTTGAGACACGGCATCGATAGCAACCACTCCGGTCCAGTCGCCAGCCGCGAATCGTCCGTGTGAAGGTGCAGGTGTGTTGGACTCAAGACCGCCGCCTTGGGAGATCCAGGCCTGTATCCCGCCATCGAGAACCGAAGTCTTGGTAGAGCCTTGAGCCGTCAGCATCCACCACAGTCGCGCTGCGACCGCACCGCCTCGGTCGTCGTAGACAACGACCCGGGAATCGTTCGAAATGCCAAGAGCCGACATCGCAGCGGCGAATGCTTCAGGTGAAGGCAAAGGGTGGCGGCCCGCACCAGCACGTCCCGAAAGCTGCCCGTCGAGCGATACGTATCGTGCACCAGGAAGATGGCCCTCGTTGTAGGCGAGAAGACCGCGGTCCGGCTCCCCGAGATACCACCTGCAGTCGATGACGATGGTTCCGGGGCGATCTATTTCCGTCCTCAACGAGGCTGCGTCTATGAGGTGCGACTGCATCTCGCGACTGTATCCCCAGCAGTGAGCCACCGATTGTTGCCAGAATGGGTCCATGACCACTGTGCATCTTCTCGACGGAACCTACGAACTATTCCGCGCCCACTTCGGCGCGCCGCCACGACAGACGCCAGAAGGGTGGGAGATAGGCGCCGTTTACGGCATCGTCGCTTCGACGATCTCTCTTCTCAACCAGAACGGCGTCACCCACGTTGGTGCGGCGTTCGACACCGTGATCGAGTCATTCCGAAACGACATGTTCGACGGATACAAGACAGGGGAGGGCACGCCTCCAGAGCTCCACGCTCAGTTCCCCGTCGCAGAGAGGGCGATGGTTGCGCTCGGTGTGGCTGTCTGGTCGATGATCGAGCAAGAAGCCGATGACGGCATGGCCGCTGCCGCAATGAAATACGAACCCGACGTCGACCGTGTGGTGATCATGAGCCCGGACAAGGACATGGCTCAGCTCTACGGGAACCCAAAGATCGTTGGGTTCGATAGGCGCAACAAGGTGTTCATCGACGCGGACGGAGTGCGAGAGAAGTTCGGTGTTTCACCAGAGTCGATCGCCGACTACCTCGCCTTGGTTGGCGATACGGCCGATGGGATCCCAGGTCTTCCCGGCTGGGGTGCAAAGTCGAGCGGAACACTTCTCAGCCGCTACACCCACCTTGATCAGATCCCGGCCGATGTTGAAGATTGGGATGTCACGGTTCGAAGCGCACCCAAGCTGGCGGCGACACTCCAGGAGCGGATGGACGATGCCCTCCTGTACCGCGACCTCGCAACGCTGCGGACGAATGCCGACATTCCAGAGTCGCTCGACGAGCTGGAATGGCGTGGCGCTCACAAGGACGACTTTGAAGCGATCTGCGAAGAGCTTGGCTTTGGAAGCCTCGCCGGGCGCATCACCAAATGGCAGTGATGCACCCGGGTTGACTTGCGTCCTGTTCCTGCGCCTCTAGGAAGCGTGGTCGTGGCT
>JBPCTY010000108.1:0-23133 GCA_051011415.1 Acidimicrobiia bacterium | reverse complement strand
GTTGTGGGCCTACCTGGATTTGAACCAGGGACCTCATCCTTATCAGGGATGCGCTCTAACCAGGCTGAGCTATAGGCCCTTGCGAATCCGCGAGGTTACCAACCTCATCAGTCAAACCACCGGGGGTTGTGGAGTTGTCGGTGAGGTAGGAGTGGATCGCTTTGGCACTACGCCTGCCCGCCGCGAGGGCAAGGATGACGGTCGCTCCGCCGGTCGTCACGTCACCGCCGGCGAAGACCCCTTTCTTCGCCGTGGCTCCGGTGGCAGGGTCAACTATGACCGTTCCGCGAGGCGTCGTTGTGAGCTCCTCTGTGGCATTCAGCAGAATCGGGTTCGGTGCGTTTCCTATCGCCACGATTGCCGCTGAGGCGTCTATTGATGAAGTCGAACCTTCGATGGGCGTTACTCCTCGACGGCCCGAGTCGTCGGGATCGCCGAGTTCCATGTCCTGCAGGCTGATCTGTGCGAGCCATCCGTCCTTCCCAATGAACGCCGTGGGCGAGACCAGATATCGCATCACGACACCTTCTTCGATCGCGTGTTGTACTTCTGTGGCCCTGGCAGGGAGCTCGTCAGGCGACCTACGGTACAGAAGGGTGACCGGTCGTCCACCCAGACGCACCGCAGCACGGGCGGCGTCCATCGCTGTGTTCCCTCCACCAATCACCACGACGGGGAGGCCATCGACGTCGTACACCGGGGTTGTCGAGCCGTCCTCGTACGCCCTCATGAGGTTGATCCTCGTGAGCCACTCGTTGGCGGAGATGACTCCGATCAGTTCTTCCCCCGATATCCCGGCGAACCGAGGGAGTCCTGCACCTGTACCTACGAAGACGGCGTCATAACCATTGGTCAAGAGGTCATCCACCGTCGGACCTGCACCGACGAGGACATCGGATTCGAACCGCACGCCGAGCCGTTCAAGCCCCGAGATCTCTGCCTCGACAACGCTCCGGGGCAGACGGAAGGGGGGAATTCCGTACGCAAGCACACCTCCGAACTCGTGGAGTGCCTCGAACACGGTCACCTCATGTCCTAGGCGGGCGAGATCGCCGGCACAGGCGAGCCCAGAGGGGCCGGACCCGATGACCGCCACATGGCGACCGCTCGGGGCGGCCTTGCTCGCAGGCGGCCGACCCAGACGGCGAAGTTCTGCATCAGCAACGAACCGCTCCAAGCTGCCGATCGCAATGGGCCGTCCCTTCTTGGCGAGGACACATGCACCTTCGCACTGGGCTTCCTGAGGGCACACCCGGCCACAGATGGCGGGGAGAACGTTGTCCCTGGCAATCACCTCAGCTGCAGCCGAAGTATTGCCTTCAGCGAGCAGCGCAATGAACTCGTCAATACGGACGCCCACGGGGCAACCCTCGACGCACACGGGATTGCGACAGTTGAGACACCGGGATGCCTCGACGACGGCGAGGGCCGAGGTGAATCCCATCTCTACCTCGTCGAAGTCGATGGCGCGCTCGCTCGGATCGCGCGTCGGCATTCCTGTGCGGTCCATTGCCATCCGTTCACGCTTGGTGAGTTCAGCCACTGCGCACCCTCGCAATATCGACCTGGCAGGCCTCGAAGGCCGTGTACGCCTGGTTCCGGCGTAGAAGCATGTCGAAGTCGACCAGGTGGGCATCGAACTCCGGACCGTCGACGCATGCAAAACGCGTGTCTCCACCGATGGCAACCCTGCACCCACCGCACATGCCGGTGCCGTCCACCATGATCGGGTTCAAGCTTGCAATGGTCGGGATGGCGTGGTGTCGGGTTGCCTCGGCGACGGCCTGCATCATGCCGATCGGGCCTGCGACGAATACTCGGTCGACCTTGTTCAACGAAATCACCTCGGCGAGCGCATCGGTCACCAGGCCTTTCCGACCCGCCGACCCGTCCTCAGTGGTGACAAGAGTCAGATCGGATGTGCGCCGGACCTCGTCGAGAAGAATCAAGTGCTCTGCTGTGCGGGCACCGAACACGCCGGTGACCTGATTGTCACCGGCTTGGAGTCCGCGCATCACGGGGAGCGCAATAGCGATGCCGACCCCTCCGGCGACCACCACACAATGACCGAAGTCCTCTATCTCCGTCGGTGTCCCAAGGGGGCCGAGCACATCGGCAAGAGACACGCCGGTTGGCAAAGCACAGAGCTCGGCGGTCGAGCTGCCCACGTTCTGCACCACGAGAACGATGCGGCCCGATGTGGCGTCGTGATCGCTGATCGTCAGCGGGATGCGCTCGCTGCGTTCGGTTGCGCGAACGACGACGAATTGGCCTGGACGAGCATGTGTGGCAACCCGTGGTGCGTCAACCACGAGCCTGACGATGTCGGGCCCGACGGTGGACGCCTCGCAAAGGCGGAACCGTCCATCCATACACCACCATCGTACGCCTCTTTTGCCGTACCCAACAGGGTCAATCTGCCCTTCAGGTAAGGGTTTGCGGCTACGATGACTATCGCTTGCGAGGAGGCGCGTACATGTACAAGTGGATTCTTCTGGGACATCTCATCGGTGCTTCGACACTGTTCGGTGGCCATGTGTACATGGAGGGCTTGATGGCCTCGGCCAACAAGGCAGGCGATGACTCCATCTACATGACGATCATGTTGCGCACAGCCAAGACAGCTGACCGACTGATGGGTCCCGCGGGCCTCATCACCTTGGTATTCGGCATCTGGCTCGTCATCGACGGCGCAGCGTGGGAGTTCAGCCAGATGTTCGTTTCTCTTGGATTCCTGTTCGTCATTGCAGCGTTCGCGATCGGTCTTTTCGTCATGAGGCCGAAGTCACAGGAGATCGACGCAGCTATCGAAGAAGACGGGCTCACCGCTGAGAAGGCCGTGTCAACGATGAAGTCGCTTGGCACCCTTGTCCACATCCAGACTGCGATCGTGGCGGTTGCGCTCGTGATCATGGTGTTCAAACCCGGTCTTTGAACCGGTGTCGACTCGGTCGCCCTACACTTCCGGCTCCTTGGGGACGTAGCTCAGTTGGGAGAGCACCTGGTTTGCAACCAGGGGGTCGTCGGTTCGAGTCCGATCGTCTCCACTGCCGAAGGAGGAGCACACCGTGCCCGAAGCGGTCATCGTTGACGCAGTCCGTACACCTCTGGGGAAGCGCAACGGCTTCCTCGCCGATTGGCAGCCGACTGACCTCGCTGCAGAGACGCTGAAGGCCCTCGCCGAGCGAACAAGCCTCGACCCCGAGCTCGTAGACGACGTCATCATGGGATGTGTCTCGCAGGTCGGTGAACAGACCTACAACATCGGCCGCAACGCCGTACTCGGTGCGGGGTGGCCAGAAACAGTCCCGGGCGTCACGATCGACCGGCAATGCGGATCCTCACAACAGTCCGTGCACTTTGCAGCCCAAGGCGTCATGGCTGGCGCCTACGACGTTGTCGTCGCAGCAGGTGTGGAGTCGATGACAAGGGTCCCGATGGGATCCTCGATGCTCAACGCGAATCCGTTCGGAGAGAAGATGCGGGAGCGCTATCACAACGGATTGGTGCCACAAGGCCTGTCGGCCGAGATGATTGCCGAGCAATGGAGCCTCAGTCGTGAGGATCTTGATGCGATCGGGCTCGACTCCCAGATGCGTGCAATCCGCGCAACGGAAGAGGGCCGTTTCGAGAACGAGATCATCCCGATCGAGGTGAAGGACGAAGGTGTCGTCACCGCGGTGACAACTGATCAGGGGCTGCGACCGACGACGACCATGGACACACTTGCTGGTCTTTCGCCAGCCTTCAAACAAGACGGCGTCGTAACTGCCGGCAATTCTTCGCAGATCACAGACGGGTCGGCAGCGATGCTGATCATGTCGAAAGAGAAGGCAGACGAACTCGGGATGAAGCCGAGGGCTCGGTTTGTGTCGTTCTCCCTGGCGGGCACCGATCCGATCACAATGCTGACCGGGCCGATCCCTGCCACGCAAAAGGCTTTGGGGAAGGCCGGGCTGTCGGTCGACGACATTGATCTGTTCGAAATCAATGAGGCGTTTGCCGCCGTCATCGGTGCATGGCTTGCGGAAACCGGCGCAGACTGGGACAAAGTCAACGTCAATGGTGGAGCGATTGCCCTGGGGCATCCCCTGGGAGCAAGCGGGGCGCGACTGATGACGACGCTGGTGAACGAGCTCGAACGGTCGGGCGGCCGGTATGGCCTTCAGTCGATGTGTGAAGGTGGCGGACTTGCAAACGGCACTGTCATCGAGTCTCTTGCATGACAGTTCTCATCGCCTTCATTCTGGGGGCGCTGGTCCTTCTTGGGACAGTGTGGGCGATCCGGTTCATCGCCGCTGGCCCCCCGCCGGAACCCGATCTGGACGATGTGGTTGCCGTTGACGTCCCATATCTGTGCACAGTCTGTGGTCTCAGCCTCACCGTCACGCAGGCGCACCGAGCCGAGGATGGAGAAATCCCAGCACCTCGCCACTGTCGAGAGGACATGGTGCGAGCCGTCTAGATCGCCCGCCACCTGTCGGAGCGCAGTTTGCGCGTCAGCGGTAATTCATCGTCATGGCGAACCCAACGCCAATCATGGCGAGACCGACGATGAGATAGGTGTTGGACGTTCCGCCGGGCACAATTCCGATGTAGTTCGCAAGAATCATCAGGATGCCGACGGCCATGAGACCGAACATGAGGATGACATACCAGAGCGGAGAAGCGCCTTTTGTGTCAACAGCTGTTGGTTTGTGCGATGGAGGGGTCGGGCGAGCCTTCTTGGCACCCTTGCGACCCTTTGAAACTGGCATGCCGCAAGGGTAGCCGGAAGCATCGCTAGAGCGATACCTGCGGTTGATGTGACCCGCTGTAGCCTCCTAAACCTGATGACTGACGTGACCCAGGATCAGGCAGTGTCACCTGCCTCACCACCGTCGAGCCACCCCGCGATCAAGACCGTGCGTTTTGCCGGATGGTCGTTGATTTGGGCTGGGCTATTCCTGCTCGGTTTCGTCGGCCACCAGCTGTTCGTGACAACGTGGTTTGCACAGCAGAACAACGTGGCCCTCGAGGAAGAAGCACAGGTCTACTTCGACGCAGCCAAGATTCAGGAGGTCGAGTATCTCGATCCCCTGTCACCGAGTGAAGTAGACGAAGACGCGACGGACCCCGCCACAGGCGAACCGGTCGATCCGGCTACCGACGAACCGGTACCGACACTTCTGGTAGAGGCACCGCCACCGCAAGGTCAACCCTTTGCGATCATTCGAATACCGACGATCGACAGGCTTCAAGAGGGCTGGACCGTGGTTGAAGGCGTCAGACGTGCCGACCTGAGGAACGGTGCGGGGCACATGCCGACAACACCGCTCCCAGGCCAGCCGGGCAACTCGGTGATCTCAGGCCACCGCACCACGTATGGTGCCCCGTTCCATGAACTCGACCAGCTTTCTGAAGGCGACCTGATCGAGGTCGAGACCGCTCTCGGCGTCCACACCTATGCGGTACGCGAGTCGATCATCGTGAAACCGACTGAGATCTGGGTTACCGGAGATCGACCGGGCGCATGGCTGACGCTGACGACCTGTCATCCGAAGTTCAGCTCCCGTCAGCGTCTGATCGTCTTTGCAGAGCTGGTCGATGGACCCAACGCCGCGGTTATCGTCGGCTGATGAAACGTGCGTTTCTCGCCCTTCCCGGCCCGATGCCCGTCAAGATCGTCCTCGCGGTGATCCTGGTCCTTGTTGCGTTGGTCGTACTGCACTTCGTCTATGAGTGGATGGGCAATGCCTTCCTCGACACCGGTGGTGGTGTGGGATGAAGGTGCTCATCCTGGACAACTACGACTCCTTCACGTACAACCTTGCTCAGTACATCGGTGAGCTCGGCGCCGAGCCTGTCGTGGTTCGCAACGATGTCATGGATATCGATAAAGCCACGTCCCTTGCACCCGACCGACTCGTCATCTCGCCGGGTCCCGGCCGACCGGAGGACGCCGGGTACTCGATTGACTACATCAAGGCATTCTCACCGACAGTGCCGACACTTGGCGTGTGCCTCGGCTTGCAGGCAGCGGTAGTCGCGTTTGGCGGATCAGTCGGCTTGGTTGAACCCAAGCATGGCAAGACCTCCATGATCGAACATGACGGCGAAGGGTTGTTCAAAGGCTTGTCGAATCCGTTTGTCGCCACTCGATATCACTCTCTTGCGGCGATGGAACTGCCCAGTGTGCTTGTTCAAACAGCTACCTCGGAGGAAGGCGTCGTGCAGGGCGTGCGCCATGTCAGCTTGCCGCTGACGGCTGTCCAGTTCCATCCGGAGTCTGTGATGACCGTCGAGGGCAAAGCGCTACTCGGCAACTTCCTCGACCAGTAGCTCTTCGCGCTCAACTTGAGAAGCCGAAGGGGAGTCTTCTGGGATGAGACCTTCGGTCTCGAGCGCTTCCAGCACCTGAGCGACTTCGGCCTCGCTTCGGCCCAGCGCCAGGCCAGCCTCGATGGGGCTACCGCCCGCAACATGCGCCTTCACCATGACGCCACGGAGCTGACGAGTTGATCCTTCAAATCTGCCCTGCGGACGGGGTGCTTCATATATCGAAGGGTCAGTGCACCATGCCTCCACAGGGCAGTCGATGCAGCTCGGATTCGCTGGTGTGCAAAGGCTCGAACCGAGATCCATCAGCGATTGATTCCAATCCCCAGCCGGTGAGCCGAGGTTCTGTTCGGCGGACTCGATGAGGTCAGCACCATCGAGAGCCGATCCGCTCCACCGGCTCAGGATGCGTTTGAGGTTGGTGTCAACCGCTGCCACTTCGATGCCGAGTGCCATCGAACCAATTGCAGCTGCTGTATATGGCCCAACTCCTGGAAGGGCCATGAGCCCTTCGATGGTTGTTGGCCAGCCGTCGGCAGCGATCACGATTGCGGTGTCCCGCAAACGGAGGGCCCTGCTGTTGTACCCAAGCCCTGACCACACCTCGAGCACAGCAGTCGGGCTGGAAGCCGCAAGAGCGTCGACGTTGGGCCAGCGAGCGACGAACGCCTCGAACTTGGGGATAACACGATCAACTTGGGTCTGCTGAAGCATGAGCTCCGACACAAGGGTCAGATACGGATCACCGGTGTCACGCCATGGGAGGTCTCGCTTGTTGGCCGAGTACCAGGCGGCCAGGGCGCTGTTGCGGTCAACGACGCTGTTGCTCACGGCTCCGGAACGTACACGACAACCCCGACGTCGGTCCCGGGCGGCACCGATGTGCCTGGCGGAATGTCTTGTGACGCAATGGTGTCGACCAATCCGGCATCACCCGTCTCGGTCGTGCCGGTCTGGTTGATGGTTCCAAGTTGGAGGCTGTCGGCAAGTGCTTGGGCTTCAACAAGCGTCAAGCCGGTTAAGTCGGGCACGTCGGGCTGGTACGTGTAGACGGTCAGCTGGACGAAGCTTCCTTCGTCGACAACGGTTCCCGCCGCCGGATCCTGAGTCGCGACCAGACCGTTGAGACCTTGGTCGTTGGTGATCACCGTTCCGGTGATGTCAACATTGAGACCAACAGCTGCAGCGTCGGCCTGTGCCTGCTCGGCAGTCTTGTTCGTGAGATCTGGCACCGATACCTGTTGCGCAACGCCGAGTCTCACCACGACCTCTGTACCAACCTCGGCGGTCGATCCCGCTCCCGGACTCTGTTCGGCGATGTTGTTGATGAGTCCTGAGTCGATTGGAACCTCGACGGTTTCCGAACTCACCACCAGCAGCAGTCCGATCGCATTGAGTTCGGCCTCGGCTTGGGCTGCGCTACTTCCCGTGAGGTCCGGAACTTCCACTGGTTCGGGTCCAAGCGACACGATCACGATGATCGTTGCGTCTCGTGGAACCGTCTGCCCTGCGGCGGGATTGGTCTCGATGACGAAGCCTTCCAGGACCTCAGGAGAGAAGTCCTCCTGGGTTTCGACGTTCTCGAATCCGGCCCGCGTCAATTCGAGCACGGCGGTGTCCGCCGATTTGCCGGAAACATCGGGGACCTCAATCGAGGATGGCCCGCTCGAGACGATCATGTTCACCTGGGTACCAGGTGGCGCGGTCGTTCCTCCAGCAGGGTTCTGATCGGTGACGATGTTCTCGTCGATGTCCTCCGTGAATTGGTATTCGATGGCACCAACGGTGAAGCCCTGCGCCTCAATTCTTGCGCGCGCTACATCCACGTTCTCCCCAATCAGATTGGGGACGCCGAACTCCTCTTCGCCTCCCGAGACAACGACATTCACAAAGCTGCCGGGGGCAACGAAGTCTCCTGCAGGCGGATCGGTCCGAATGACCAGACCAGCAGCTACGTCGGAGCTTGCTTCGTCGATCCTGCGGACCTTGAGGTCGAGAGCTTGTAGTTCTTCGAACGCTGTCTGTGCCGGAAGGCCTGTTACGTCTGGGATCTCCACCTCGGATGCGGTGGTCTCACCACCAGACAGCAGTCGGAAGAGGAGGAAGATTCCGATCAGCAAGACTGCAACCAATGCACCGACTGCCATCCAATAGCTTGTTTGCGATCGCTCCTCTGGCACGGGAGCGGCCGTCTGCGTGGTCGATGCTCCGGCTGCGACTCCGGCAGGAGGTGGAGGTGCGATTACCGCAGTAGCGGCCGCTGCGACTGCGGCGGCGGCCGCGACGGGTTCGCTGCCCGCAAGGTACCGCTGGAGGTCCGCCCTGAACTCCTCGACATTGCTGTACCGAAGATCGGGATTCTTCTGGATCGCATGCTCAGCGATTGCGGCGAGCTCCCGCGGAACCTCTGGGTTGACCGTATCGGGCGAGGCGGCTGGTTCGGAGACGTGCTGATACGCAACGGCAACGGGGCTTTCGCCAGTGAACGGTGGCTTCCCAGCCAGCATTTCATACAGAACGATGCCGAGCGAGTAGACGTCTGACCGTTCGTCGGCAGGCAGCCCCTGTGCCTGCTCAGGGCTGAAGTAGGTGGCCGTTCCGATGACCGCTCCGGTGCGGGTCAACTCCTCGCTGTCGTCCAGCGCTCTGGCAATCCCGAAGTCGGTGACCTTTACGGTTCCATCGTCGGTGATCATGATGTTGCCCGGCTTCACATCGCGATGGAAGACACCGTGCTGATGAGCGACGCTGAGCGCGGCTGCCGTATCAGCGGCAATCTCGGCCGCTCGACGAGGAAGGATGGCGCCCTCGGTTCGGAGAACCTCGCGGAGTGTGCGACCGCGAATGAGCTCCATGACCATGAAGTAGGTGCCTTGATCCTTGCCCCAGTCGTAGATGGCAACGATGTTCGGATGAGAGAGGTTGGCCGCAGCCTGTGCCTCGCGTCTGAAGCGGGCTACGAATGCATCGTCTGAGGCGAAATTGGCATGCAGAACCTTCACCGCGACGGCCCTGTTCAGCAGGGTGTCTTCGGCTTCGTACACATCGGCCATGCCGCCTCGTGCGAGGTGCTTGACGATGAGATACCTATCGGACAGGACGCGTTCTTCCACGGTAGATGAGGGTACTTACGGATAGCGATAACGGCCGGGATACCGGGCGTCGGTCAGCCGGCCAAACCGAAGAATTGCGCCAGAACCGACTGGGCGATCGGCGCTGCGACGGAGCCACCAGTCGCGGACTCACCGAAGTCGCCGCCCGATTCGACGACCACCGCAATCGCGATGGATGAGGCATCGTCTGGTGGAGACACGGGCCCAAAACCGATGAACCATGCGTGGGGCGCCTGACCGGTCACCTCTGCGGTACCAGTCTTGCCTGCGATGCGAACGCCAGGTACGGCAGCCTTCTTACCCGTTCCAGAGATCACGACTTGCTCCATCATGTCGGTGAGGACAGCTGCCGTAGCGGGGCTCATTGCTCTGCGCCAGAGCGATGGCTCCGTTACCGACTCGACGATGGCATCGGAAGTGAAGACCTCATCGATCAGATACGGCACTGGAACAGACCCGGCATTTGCAACTGCAGCCGCGGTGAGAGCCATGAGCATGGGTGTGGCACGCACATCCCTTTGTCCGATCGCGTTCTGGGCCGTCGCCGACGGATCTTCTTCCAACACTGGACCTGGTGGGAAGAGTGATGTGAGCACCTTGAGATCGAATGGAACCTCTGCGTTGAAGCCGAACCGATTGGAGGTCGTTGCGAGTTGGCTACCGCCGACATCCATGCCCAGCTGACCGAACACGGTGTTGCACGAGCGGATGAACGCCCTCTCGAGTGTTACGGATCGACCGTCATTGCAAACATCGTCGTCGTAGTTCTGAATAGTCGCAGTGGTGCCGGGCAGTTCAAGCGCAATCGGATCGGGGAACTCCGAGGAAGGGCTCACAAGCCCCGAGTCAAGACCAGATGCGGCTGTGATGACCTTGAACGACGAGCCAGGTGGATAGGTCTGGTCGATTGCCCTGTTGCGAAGCGGCTCGTCTGGATCGTTAGATAGCTCCTCGCCTATGGGGCCAGCATCGATTCCAAGAAGAGTGTTCGGGTCGTATGACGGATTGGAGACGAGTGCAAGCACCGCACCTGTCATCGGGTCGAGAGCGATCACAACGCCCTTTTGATCCCCCAGCGCCTCGGCTGCCGCTACCTGGAGCCGATGATCGAGAGTGAGCCGTACCCCGCGGGGCCTCGAGTCTCCACCGAGCAGACCGTTGAGCACACCAGAAATTGTCGAGTCGCGGTCGGATACGAGTACATCTGCCGCCTCACGCTCGACGCCACGTGAGCCAAAGAGGACGGAGGTGAAGCCGACCGTGTGGGCGTACAAGTCACCTTCCGGGTAGGTCCTCTCGTAGAGCTTCTGATCTTCCGTCGACGGCTCAGAGACCGCAAGAAGCACTCCGTCTGCCGACACGATTGGTCCGCGATCACGACCCGTCCGCCACGCCACAAGGCGCGGGTTGCGCGAATCGTCCCTGTACTCGGGGCCGGCGATCGCCTGCGTCCATGTCGCGGCAGCGACGAGAAGTGCAAAACAGCCGAGGAGGGCGTATGCGGCGCGACGAAGCGAGCGGTTCATACGCGCTCCTCATGCGAGACACGTAAGAGCAGAGCGATGATCAGCAGGTTGGCCACAAGTGACGACCCGCCATAGGACATGAACGGCAGTGTGATGCCGGTGATAGGAAAGAGGCGAAGCACCCCGGCGAGGATGATGATGGCTTGCAGCGCAATCACGGCGGTGAGACCGCCCGCGAGGTACTTGCGGAATCGCTCCTTCGAGCGAATTGCGATCCCGAATCCCGCGGCGACGATCAGGGCATAGCCGGCGAGAACTGCGACGGATCCTGTGAGACCGAGCTCTTCGGCGACCGCGGCAAAGATGAAGTCAGTGGTCGCTGCGGGGATCAGATCGGGCCTGCCGAGACCCAGTCCAGAACCGGTCAGGCTCCCAGAGCCCATCGCAAACAGGCCTTGCACTGTTTGGTAGCCAGCGTCGGAGAAGTGCCCGAACGGGTCGAGCCATGCTTCAACCCTGCGATGGACATGGCTAAATGAGAAATACGCAACGAGACCGGCGAGACCGGCAAGCGCTGCGCCGGTGAGCACATAAAACGATCGGCCGGTGGCGATGTAGAGCATGACCACAAAGAGGGCAAACAGCAGGAGCGATGCCCCGAGATCCCTCTGATACACAAGGATCAGGAAGGCCGCGCCAGCAGCGATGAGCACCGGGCCGAGGTTGCGCGGTTCAGGGATCTTGAACGGACCGATCTTGCGGTCCACCACAGCCATGGCATCGGCACGTTCTGCCAGGTACGAGGCAAGGAAGATAACGATGAGGACCTTGGCGATTTCTCCGGGTTGAAAGCTCAGAACCCGGTCGATGCCTGGCAGTTCCACCCGTACCCAAAGCCGGGAGCCATTGACCGTGGCACCGTGGATAGGCCACGAATCAGGCAGTAGCGGGAGCATGAGAAGAGCGACGCCAGCCGCAAGCATGACGTACCGGTATCGCCGCAGCACGGCAACGCCGACTGAGCGCAACAACCACAAGACACCCACCGCTGCGGCCGCAGCCACGAGAAGCGAGAACCGCTGGAGTGCAGCAAGGTGACCGTCGATCCTGTAGATCTGGATGAACCCGATGGCAGTGAGGAAGGCGACGATCGGAAGCAACAGGCTCGATGCGCCAGACGCCCACACCCGAACCGCAGCGTGGATTGCTCCGAATGCAACGAGAAAGACGATGAAGGTGACAGCCACCTGAGCGTTCAGCCAGTGCCCTCTGGTGAACTCGACGATGGCGACGCCAATCGCAGCGAGGAGTGAGGCCGCAACGATCAGGCCGGCTTCGGCTGTGCGAGTCATGCTCTGACGTCTATGACGATCACAGTCGTGTTGTCGAGTCCCCCTGCGGCGTTGGCCTGCTCGACGAGGGCCCACGCCGTCGGTTCGACACCCTGACGTGCAGCCAACAGTTGTTGGATGGTGAAGTCGGAAACCATCGTGTTGAGTCCATCCGAGCAGAGGAGGATTCGATCCCCTTCTTCGGCGTCGAGAGTGAAGGTATCGACGCCAATCGGACCAAGACCGAGGACCCTCGTGATGAGGTGGCGATGTGGATGGTTCTCTGCCTCTTCGGGGGTTATACGCCCGAGTTCGATCAGCTCATGAACCAACGTGTGGTCGGTTGTGAGCAGCTCGAACTCATCTCCCCGGAGTCGATACGCCCTCGAGTCCCCAACATGCGCGAAATCGATCGTTCCCTCAGGGTTCAGTTTCACGAGGGTCATGGTCGTACCCATGCCAGCAAGCTTCGGGTCCTTCTTCGTGGCATCAACCACGGCACGGTTTGCGCTCAGAACGCGGTCCTCGGGGGTGATCTCGTCTGTCGCTTCAGGGCCTGAAGCGGCCTCCACTGCCAAACGCGACGCAACCTCGCCTGCCACGGCGCCGCCCATGCCGTCTGCAACCATGAGGATGGCTGGACCGTTAGAGGATCCGCCCTCGGTTGGGAACAACGAGTCCTCGTTGCCGTCTCTCACTCTTCCGACATGGCTGCCGGTGCCCCAGACGTAGTTCATCGCACCTCGAGAATGGTCTTGCCGATCTGCACGGTATCGCCTCGTGAGACCGTGGTCGGACTCGTCACCCTACGCCCGTTGACGTAGGTGCCGTTGGTAGATCCGAGGTCGTGTACAACGACCTTGCCATCTTGGACGCCCACTCGTGTGTGGAACTCGCTGGCGTAGGGATCGTCTATGTGGATGTCCGCATCGCTCGATCTGCCAACAACATGGCCTGCATTTCGCAGTCGTACGCGGCGGGAGTCATCGGTTTCCGTCAAGATCACGAGTTCTGCCCCGAACCCATCGGTCGCGGTCCCGGGATTCGTTCCAACGTGTGATTTGACCGCTCGGGTCACCTGCCAGAGGAAGACGAAGAGCAGGACAAGGAACAGGATCTTGATGATGTTGAGGAAGAGAACCGGCATGTCAGGACACCGGCCTGTAGGTGAAGAGAAGTTCTCCGAACGAGATGTTCGAACCTGGGAGTATGGATGCAGGGTCGACCGAAATGAGGTCTCCGTTTACCTTGGTTCCGTTGGAGGACCGGAGGTCGCGGACCGAGACGCCGTCGCTTGAGCGCGCGATGACCGCGTGATGTCTCGATACCTCGGAGTTCGAGAGCCTGATGTCGCAATCGAGTGCGCGGCCGACCACCTGACTGTTCATCGTTAGCGGTATCACTGCCGATCCATCGTCTGCGATGAGTTGTCCCCAAGGCGGCAGGGGGCCACGCAATCGGTCGCCTGCAACCTGAAGGATGCCTCTTGGGACTTCGGAGGAGGTTGCGAGGTGGATCTCCACCGGGCCAACCAGCTTCCAACCCGACTGTTTGGCAGCATCCTCAACCACCACTGCAAGCTCCTCTTCGAGGTCAGCTACATCAAGCTCTGGATCAAGATCGGAGGGATGGACGACGATGGTGAGGTCGTTCGGAATGGTGATCGTGCCGTCGGTGTCGGTCGCAAGGAAGTCGAGCTGTCGGATCAGCTTGCTTGCCATGGTGACCGGGTGCATGCGTCCTCGAAATACGGACGCGCTGACGCCGTCAACCAGGTTCTCGAGTCTCTTTTCGATCCCTCGGGCAAGATTCATGGTCGGAAGTGTACGAGTAGAGGCGAATACGACCCGGAAACAGCGACCTCGGCCAGGGGTGGTTGCCGCCAGTTCTTGTTGTCTGTTGTCGATACCCACATGTAGCCTCCCGCATCAAGCGCGAGTGGCGGAATTGGCAGACGCGCAGGATTCAGGTTCCTGTGAGGTAACACTCGTGAGGGTTCAAGTCCCTCCTCGCGCACGATGGCATATCGTGCCTACCAGCCAGAGCGGCGCTCAAAACGCCGGCGATGGTTGCTGATCATCCTTTCCCTGATCGCCGTGGTGACGCTCATCGTCGTCCTTGTGACACGACAAACCGAGCAACGCGGGACGGTCGAGTTCTACGCGGCCGCTGATGAGGCCTCCACACTGCACGCCGATGCGTCGGACACCCTCAACAGCACGCTCGCTCAGATCGGTCCGCTGCTGAGCAGACAAGAGGTGACGACGAGGCTCGCACTCGTTACCGAGACCGCGACAGAGGCTGACTTGCTGCTTGATCTCGAGGTTCCCCCATCGGTTGGGAATGCCTACGGGTCTATTGATGCCGCATCTACTTCATGGGTGGACGGCGCGACCGAGGTTCAGCAGGTTGTGATTGCCATCATGGATGGAGAACTCGTGACTGCGGCTGAGGTGGAGCTCGAAGCGGCGCTCGACAAACTACGGGTGGGAGACGTCGGGTACGAGCAGTTCCGGACAGCGGCCGCGATTGCAGCCGAAGACTTGACCCTTCCAGCATTTGGTCCCGTCTGGTACATCAACCCTGCGCCTGCAGACCCATTGCTCTACGACGCTCAGAACCTTGTCTTGCGGATCCAGGCCGCGTACAACCTCGCACCTCGTCGGAATGTAGGAGTGATCGGATCGACGGTGCCTGAGCCGGTTGGCGATAGGGGTGGCATACCGCTTGTTCCGTTCTCCGAGGCGATCGGTGTGAACGCAGTCGTCACCAATCTCGGAAACGAGGACGAGACAGACGTAGGTGTCTCTCTTGATGTGTTGAACATTGATACCGGTCAGGGCTTCGCCGATCTGACGAGTATTGAATCCCTGACCGCAGGTGCATCAACCACCGTGATGTTCGACAATCTTGATCTGACACCAGGTGGTTTGTACCAAGTGACGGTGTCGGTCACAATTGAGGAAGACAACGACCCGCTGAACAACGTGTGGTCGATGACCTTCATCTGGAACGAGGAGTCATGACCATCACGATCATCATCGTTGCGGTCTTGGTCGTCATCCTCGTCATCTGGCAGACGATCCAACTGCAAGCGATCCGCAAGCGGGTTGACGCGGTCCCGTCAGACGGAAACACCATTCAGATGCTCCAAACGCTAGGTGCAAGCTCGTCTGCGAACCAGAAGTCAATCGATCAACTGACCACCAGACTGAATGACGTGGAAGCCGCTCTTCCCCACGCACTCAGTCGCATGGGCGTCGTCGCATACGATGCGTTTGGCAACATCACTGGCAACCAGTCTCGATCGATCGCCCTGCTCTCCGAGGCCGGAGATGGACTCGTAATCACCCTCCTCGCGTCCCGCGAGGAAACGGTCTTCTTCGTGAAAGAGGTCCGGGGTCGAAAGGGTGTCGAAGGCCTCGCACCGGAGGAACAGGAAGCTGTGGACCGTGCGTTCGGTCGTTAACCTCCCGACCGCATGATCGACATCACCATCCTTCGCGAAGATCCAGAAGCGCTCGGTGCATCCTTGGCAAGTCGAGGGGTTGCCGTCGATATTGATGCACTCACAGACCTCGACAATGATCGGCGTGCTGCACGCTTCGCAGCAGAGGAACTCCGGGCCCGTCAAAAGGAGAGCGGCAAGGCAATCTCGAAGCTCCACGGTGACGACAAAGCCGCTGCCATTGCTGAAGCCGGAGAACTCTCAGAGTCGTACAAGGAAACCCTCGCCAAGGCCGATTTGCTAGACGAAGAGTTCAACGCGATTTGGATCACCTTGCCAAACATGACCGATCCGACTGCAGCCCACGGCCTCGAAGAGGAAGACGCCGTCCAGATCTCGACATTCGGCGTGCCACCCGTATTTGATTTCGAGGCGAAGGACCACGTTGATCTCGGGACATCGCTTGGCATCCTCGATGTTGAGCGTGCCGCAAAGGTGTCGGGTTCCCGGTTCGGGTACATCCTTGGAAAGCTCGCAATTGTTGAGTTCTCGCTGGTTCGCTATGCGATGGACAACCTGATGAAACACGGATTCGTACCCGTCGTTCCGCCTGTACTCGTCCGTGAGCACGCTTTGTACGGCACCGGATTCTTCCCTGGCACCGCTGAGCAGGTCTACGAGATTCCCGAAGACGACCTCTTCCTGGTCGGCACCTCCGAAGTACCGATCGCAGCCTTCCACGCTGACGAGATCTTCGATGCCGACCAACTCCCGATTCGATACGCCGGCTACTCGACCTGCTTCCGCAGAGAAGCAGGGACCTATGGCAAGGACACCAGAGGCATCTTCCGTGTCCACCAGTTCGACAAGGTCGAGATGTTCTCGTTCGTCGAGCCAGAGAATGCCAAGGATGAGCATGACTTCCTTCTCGCCAGGGAAGAGGACCTGATCCAAGGTCTCGAGCTTCCGTATCAGGTGGTCAACGTCGCGGCTGGCGATCTCGGTGAGTCCGCGGCAAAGAAGTACGACATCGAAGCCTGGTTTCCTGCCCAGGACCGATACCGCGAGATCACATCAACATCGAACACGACGGACTACCAGTCGAGGCGCCTCAAGATCCGGTATCGGAGTGAGGCCGGCAACCGGCTCGTGCACACGCTCAACGGCACGGCCATAGCGGTCGGTCGAATCCTCATTGCGCTGATGGAAAACCATCAGCAGCCAGACGGAACGATCAGGATTCCCGAAAAGCTCGCCGCATATACCGGGTTCGACGTCATCGACGGCCAATGAGCAACGGAACGGTCTTCAGCGATATTGCGGATAAGTACGACCGCTTGAATGCGGTGCTTTCGATGGGCCAGGACCAGAAATGGCGTCAGACAGTCGTCTCCCAACTGCCGCACGGTCGCCTGCTGGATCTCGGGGCCGGTACAGGTGCTGCCAACGAAATCTTCGGAGATCGTGACGTCGTAGCCCTCGACCCCGCACCTGAGATGCTTGCATTCAATTCTGCAAGCTCAGTGGTGGCGGTTGGCGAGGAGCTGCCATTCGAGGACGCCTCCTTCGATGCCGTGTTCTCGGCATACGTGTTTAGAAACCTCGACAGCGTGGATGGCACGATGTCGGAGATAGCAAGAGTCCTCCGTCCCGGTGGCATGGCCGGCATCGTCGACCTCGGGAGACCTGAGAACGAGACGGCAGCACGGGTCCATCGGATCGGTACCTCGGTCGTGTTGCCGCTGGCCGGTATGAGCATCGGTGCGAAAGATGAGTATGTGTATCTCCACAACACTCTCGACAAGCACCCTCCCCCAGACGAGCTACTCAGCAGGACTCCGCTTGACCTTCTCGAGACCTGGCGCTTGGGACCCATGGGGTTTGTCTGGGCCGCGCTCTTGGGCAAGCCCAACTAGCGCAAGCATCGCGAGGCAGCTATTGCCGTGAGGCTTGCCCGATGGGGCTTGTCGCTGCCGCGCTTGCGAGGCCTTACTCGGTACCTGTTGGGGAATCATGAACCAGCTCTCCTGTACTCACGAACTGCAAGTGGAGCGAACACCGCGATGATCGCCACGGTCCAGAGCAGCGTGTAGACCACGGAATTCTGGAGCGGCCAGGCAGTGGGCTCGGGAGTTCCGACCGGAATGTTCCCAAATAGCTCCCGCGCTGCTTGGGCAACCGCCGACACCGGATTCCACTCGGCAAACACGCGCAGTGGTCCGGGGAGGTTCTCGGCCGGCACGAACGTGTTTGCCACGAACGTCAACGGGAAGATCACCATCATCGATGCGTTGCTGACGACTTCAGGGCCCGGCACCTTGAGGCCGACGTACGCCATGATCCACGAGATTGCGTACGCAAACGTAAGGAGTAGGGCGAACCCTGCGATGGCGCTTGCTGCCCCGTTGTGGATTCTCCATCCGACGACCAGGCCGGCAATTGACATCACGACCAGCGATCCGACGTTGTAGATCACATCACTCGCGGTTCGTCCGAAGACCACAGCAGATCGCGACATGGGGAGCGACTTGAACCGGTCGATCACGCCCTTCTGCATGTCTTCGGCCATGCCTGCACCGGTGAACGTTGCACCGAAGATCAAGGTCATGGCGAATGTTCCCGCAATAAGGAACTCCCGGTACGAGCCACCGTCGATGTCAATGGAGCTGCCAAAGACGTACGCAAACATGACCACCATGATCAAGGGAGTGACCAGGACGGACACCAGAATCTCGGGTACTCGCTTGATCTTTATGACGTTGCGTCTTGCCACGGTCAGCCCGTCTGAGATGGCGTAGGTAAGTTGTTCCATCAGGCCACCTCCTCGAGGACTGGTGCCTCGATCGTGTCGCTTGAGCTACCCGTGAGGGAAAGGAACACATCGTCGAGGGTCGGTTTTCGCAGGCCAACATCGGAAAGGTCGATCGACTGATCGTCGAGCGCACGAAGGGCTGCCGTGAGCGTGTTGGCCCCGCCGGAGACAGGGACGGTCAGCAACCTGCCCGTCTGTTGCAAATGCCCGACGGCGAACGATCCGAGAATGCTTCGGGCCACGTCAGCGTCCCTCGAATCTGCAACCGTCACCTCGATGCGTTCTCCTCCGATTCGAGTCTTGAGCTGCTCCGCGGTGCCGTGCGCAATCTTTCGACCCTTGTCGATGACGACGATCTCGCTGGCGAGTTGTTCGGCTTCCTCCATGTACTGCGTTGTGAGCAGCAACGTCGTGCCCTTGTCGACAAGTTGTCCAATGACATCCCAAAGCTCATTGCGAGAGCGGGGATCGAGACCGGTTGTTGGTTCGTCCAGAAACAGCACAGGTGGCTCGGCGATGATTGCGCCAGCAAGATCCAGTCGTCGCCTCATGCCACCGGAGTACGTCTTCACCGGCCGGTCCCCAACGTCAGCGAGACTGAACCGCTCCAGCAACGTGTTGGCCCTGATGCGTGATTGCTTTGATCCGAGGCGATAGAGCCGACCGATCATGTCGAGGTTCTCGAATCCGGTCAGGTACTCGTCGACCGCCGCATACTGACCGGACAGTCCGATCCGGTGTCGCACGACGTCGGGTGATCTCACGACATCTGCTCCTGCGACGAATGCGGTGCCTTCGTCGGGAGCGAGCAATGTCGTCATGATGGACACTGCTGTGGTCTTGCCAGCGCCGTTCGGTCCAAGGAGTCCAAGCACACTGCCTTGAGGTACTTCCAGATCGAGGCGATCGAGAGCCGTGACGTCTCCGTAGCGCTTGCTGAGGCCGGAGACCTCGATGATGTTGGGATTCTGCACAATGACCTTCCTGCCATACTGTGTAAGTTGTACAACGTAAGGTAACCATACGACGTAAGACTGTCAAGGGCGAACTTCGAGAATTCACTGAAGAAGGGAGTGCAGCTTGCGCAGCGGTGGCTCAGGCCTCGGCCAGCCGTCTTTGCTCGAGACCTTCGAGGACGATGTCGAGCCCAAACGCGAACTCGGTCTCATCATCGCACCACCCGAGCGTGTCATCAGGGCCGTCATGCATGATCTCGGCCATCATTCCAACGAGGTAGGGGAGGTGCTCGGCCATCTCGTTGAATGACTCTTCGTTCATGCTCTCCTGCTCGGGTGACCCTGGCTCAAAGAGCTCCTGGGTGAATCCGAGCGCTCTGCTCCCCAGCGCATGCAGTGCATGATGCGCAAGGTCGTAGGAGAAGCCACCCTCGATCATGACGCCGAGGATCCCGTGCAGGTAGAAGAGGACCGCGGGTCCGATTGTGGTGCGACTCTCGATCACGCTTGGCGCCCATTTGTGACGCATCATGACAAGGCGTGCGCCGACAATCCTTCGGCGAACCTCAAGCTGCCAGTCATTGACTTCGTCCGGGGGTTCGAAGCCACCGATCTCGTCAGACACCTCCATCAGGAGTGCGTCGACAACACCGTCGAGTATCGCTTCCTTGTTTGCGACGTGGTAGTAGAGCGACATCGCTTCGACATCGAGACGCTCGGCGAGATGACGCATGGTCAGGGCATCGATCCCCTCGGCATCGGCGAGTGCGATTGCAGTCTCAAGCAGCCGCTCTCGGCTGAGCGGTTGTCGACGTTTGGTTTGTGACTTTGCCACCATCGTTCCATTGTAACCATACGATGTAAGTTTCTTTGCAGAATGACCGACCCAGCTTCGGGTGAACCGATACGGTGGGCCCATGCAGATTGATCCCTATGTCTTCACCGATGAGGCCGTATCCGACGAGACAAGGGAGTTCAACGCCGAACTCCAGAACCTGCTGAGAGCCATGCCTGCCACCTCGAGCCTCCCACCCGACGAGACTCGTCGAGCGAGACGGGAAGGCCGTGGGGTGTTCCCGCCTCCGATCTATTCCGAGCACGCCCGCGACGTTGTGATCGACGGTCCAGCGGGTGATCTCACCCTTCGCATCCACGATGTCCCCGATCCGAAGGGCGTGTATGTCCATGTCCATGGCGGCGGTTGGGTCCTTGGTGCTGCCGATCTGTCCGACGTGTCCAACGAGGTGATGGCCGAGGTCGCCCAGGTCTCAGTGGTCTCAATCGACTATCGGCTCGCACCAGAGAACAAGTTCCCCGCAGGATTCGACGACTGCGTTGCGGGGGCAACGTGGGTCATCGAGAACGCCATGACGCAGTTTGGGACGGACAGACTCACGATCGGCGGCGAATCCGCAGGGGCGAACCTGGCAGCGGCCACGCTGCTCGCGACGAGGGACGCTGGCTACTCCGGTTGGCTTGGTGCAAACCTCGTCTACGGCTCGTATCTCCCTACCGGATCCCCCTCGGTTCACGAATGGGATACGACAGGTCTGGTTCTCGATCCGGACACGATGTTCTGGTTCGGCAACAACTACTTCGGGAATGTCGATGTGGAGTTCAGAGATCCGAGACTCTCGCCTCTCTATGGAAGTCTGACTGGGATGCCGCCGGCGCTGTTCACGGTGGGAACACTTGATCCCCTTCTCGATGACACACTGTTCATGGCAATGCGGTGGCTTGCCGCGGGATGCGATCCGGAGTTGAAGATCTATCCGGGAGGCATCCACGCATTTGATGCGTTCCCGATCTCGATCGGAATCGAGGCGCGAGCGCGGATGCACGCATTCATTCGCGATGCGGTGGTTGAGTCTTCTGGCGAAATCGAGTGATCAGCAGACGCAATGGGCCGGTACCCTCATGGGACCGTGCTAGGTGGGGCGCTAGGGGTGCCCTCCCTCCGAAAACCTCTTCATGCGGAGCTGAACTCCCCGCCTGAGGGTGTGAAGGTCTCGGGTCGAGCATTGGTTTGTACGACGTTGAAGGATGGGTCCCGGAGCGGCGGAGCGCTGCGAATCGGGTCAGGTCCGGAAGGAAGCAGCCCTAAGTGGTTTGCTCCGGGTGCTGCGGGGTAGCCCGTCTGGAGTCGTACGGCCGGTGAACGCCGAGTCGGACACGCTCGACGGCGGGGTGCACGGTTTCTGGGGCTAGCC
This sequence comes from Acidimicrobiia bacterium, assembly GCA_051011415.1. GTDB lineage: Bacteria > Actinomycetota > Acidimicrobiia > Spongiisociales > UBA5794 > SZUA-442. Next base: position 1,479 of record JBPCTY010000108.1, on the reverse strand, counting down.
GAGCAGGGTCTTCCCAGTGCTCCTGAGCATTCCACACGCTTCAGTGACGCCTTCAGCCATTGCAACCTCAGCCTTCTTCAAATATGACCGTGGGTCATAGACCTTCTTGTTGCCGACCTCGCCGTCGACCTTGAGCACGCCCTCGTAGTTCGAGAGCATGTGGTCGGCGATCGGGCGTGTGAAGTTGTACTGGTTGTCGGTGTCGACATTCATCTTGATAACGCCGTAGTCGAGGGCATCGTGGATGTCCTGGAGCTCCGAACCAGAACCACCGTGGAAGACGTAGTCGAACGAGGCATCCTCGCCGTAGACCTCCTGTATAGCGGTCTGTCCGTCACGAAGGACGTCGGGGCGTAGTTTCACGTTTCCGGGCTTGTAGACACCGTGGACGTTGCCAAATGTGGCGGCCAACATGTAGCGACCGTTCTCACCCAGACCAAGCCTGCGGGCGGTCTCAAGCAGGTCCTCGTTTGTTGTGTAGAGCTTCTCGCTCGGCGTGCCCTCAGCGGAAACGCCATCTTCCTCGCCACCGACGACACCGACCTCGAGTTCAAGAATGACATCAAGCTGGCGCATCTCTTCGAGTAGTTGCTCGGAGATCTCGAGGTTCGAATCAAGATCGATGGCCGAGCCATCAAACATGTGGCTTTGGTAGAGGGGGAGCAGTCCGGCTTCTCTCCGCTCTCGGGTCACCTGAAGCAGGGGTCGAATAAAGGTGTCGACCTTGTCGGCCTGGCAGTGGTCGGTGTGCAATGCGACGAGCACGTTGTACTCCTCAGCCAGGAGATACGCCATCTCGGCAATTGCCTGGGACCCGAGCGCCATCGAGTTGACGTACGTACCGGATGCGAACGATCCGCCACCGAAGCTGATCTGGATGATCCCGTCTGACTCGGCCTCAGCGAACCCGCGCAAAGCTGCATTCAACGTCTCTGAGGACGTGATATTGATTGCCGGGTATGCGTACTTGCCTGCTTTCGCTGCATCGAGCATTGCGTTGTACTGCTCTGGCGTTGCGACGGGCATTTCGGCCTCCAAGACTCGTGTGCGGTGACCCCTTTACGGTACCCACGTCGCTGTCGGGAGTCCGAGTCGAGCAAGGTTCTAGCGATCGAGTTGAGACGGGATTCCCTACTCGTTCACGGTGGAGTCTCCGTAGACTGCTCGGCTCTGGAGGGGTGACAGAGCGGACGAATGTGACGGTCTCGAAAACCGTTGGGCCTTTAGGGGTCCCGAGGGTTCAAATCCCTCCCCCTCCGCCAAAAAGCGAGGCTTCCGTCGATACCCACCGCGGGTCGCGCTGGAAGCCTTGTTTTGTTGTTGTCCACCGCGGACGAGTCATCGGCCGGCTGGATGGCGGGTGCAGCGTCCTCAGATGGTCACGCGACTATTGGGTTCAAATCCCTCCCCCTCGGCCACAACACAAATCTTCCGCCGCCACCAACCACGGTCCACGCTAGAGCCCTTTGTTCGTCGTCG
>JBPCTY010000107.1:0-2521 GCA_051011415.1 Acidimicrobiia bacterium | reverse complement strand
GGCCAGCGTCGCTCGTTGAACTCGCCAAGGTGACTGGACACATGCCGCGGTCGCTCGTCGTGTACGGCATCGAAGCAAAGCAAACGGACCACGGCTCGCCGATGTCTCCCGAAGTGGCGTACGCCGTAGACACACTCAGAGAGACGCTCACTGATGCATGAGGCCCGGGTCGTGCGGGACGTTGTGAACCGGGTTGAGGACGTTGCAGCAGTTGAGCATGCAGTGAGCGTCGATCGCATCAGGGTCCGCCTCGGTGCACAGAGCCATGTCACGCCAGAGTCGTTTGCGGGCCACTTCGAACTGTTGGCAGCCGACTCGGTCGTTGCAGGCGCTGAGCTCGACATCGAGCGATCAACTGATCAGAACGACCCCGGCGCACACGACATCAGGCTCGTGTCGGTCGTCGTGAGGGCGTAACCATGTGCGTCGCGCTCCCTGGCCTCGTGGTATCGATCGGTGACGCAACGGATGCACACATCCCCGCTGAGGTCGACTTCGGCGATCGCACCCTGGAAATCAACCTCGTCATGGTGCCCGAAGCACGAGAAGGCGACTGGGTGATCGCCCACTCGGGCTTTGCGATACGGCGCACGGACAACCCTTCATTCGATATCGATAGACGGGGGTAGTGGGCAGAGATACGATGTCAGTGGGTCGCTGGCCGAAGAGAGGAATCTCGCATGACCAGTGCCCACCCACCAGTACCGGCGCAGAGCGGTTTCCGTCACGACCACGATTGGTTGTGGCTCGGGCTATCCGCCATCGGCGTCGCGATCGTCGCCTACGGCATCATGTGGGCAGTCGTTCGACCCTTCGAGACCTCAACTGCGGCGCTGCCGGCCGAAACGGTTGGCTTCGAGTACTCGACGGAGGCAACACCGTTGCACATGCCCGTCGCAGGAGTGACAGGCGAGTACTACGGCCTGTCGGGCGAGCTGTTCCCGGCTATCACCGTGCTCCCGGCAGCATCTGGGTTTGACTACGACCATGAGGTCACGTCGATCCACCTGCCAATCGCAGGAGTGACGGGGCATTACTTCGGGAACAGCGGAGAACTGTATCCCGCCATCACCGTGCTCCCGGCAGCCTCCGGGTTTGACTACGACCACGAGGTGACCCCTGGCCACAAGGGGATGCCAGGAGTGACCGGCTACTACTTCGGGAACAGCGGCGAGCTGTTCGCCGACCGATAGCCGACAAGCCAACGAAGGCGATGCCGGAGCACCCGGCGTCGCCTTCGGGCATTCGCATAGTCACACGAACTCCACGTCTGGCAGTGGCTACCGCTTCGCCGGGGCGGCCCCACAGTGGGTTCCCTCGGTAACCTCTCCGAAACACCCTCGTTGCCCTCGTAGCTCAGGGGATAGAGCACCGGTTTCCTAAACCGGGTGTCGGAAGTTCGAATCTTCCCGAGGGCGCAAAACCGGAGCCCTATCCTCCGGGGACAATCACATCATGTCTTCCGACACAGGCACCAGTTTCCTACACCGGGTGTCGGAAGTTCGAATCTTCCCGAGGGCGCCAAGCCAAGCCACCAAACCAGCAAGCCAGCAAACCAGCAAACCAAGGGCACTTGTGACCGATCATCGTCCGACTGCGAACTACGAGCTTGGGTCACGCACTGCCCTCGTCACAGGAGCTGCAGGATCATTTGGACGGGCGATCGCCGTGCGGCTTGCCAACGCTGGCGCCAACGTCGCACTCGCAGATCTTCCCAGTGCCAACGAAGGCCTCAAAGCCACGCTTCAAGTGTGCGCAGCGGCCAACGGCGCAGGGCGGCTCGCAATGGTGCCTTTCGATGTGACCGATCCCGACGCCACCGACGGAGCCGTGGCCACAGTGTCTGACGAACTCGGCATCCCCGACCTCATCTGCAACAACGCCGGCTATCAAGGTGCGTTCGCCGTGACATCCGAGTACCCGCCAGAAGACATCGAGCGGGTCCTCAACGTGAACGTTGCTGGGGTTGCCAACGTTCTTCAATCAGCAGCGCGCACGCTGCGGGCCAACAAGCGAGGCGGCTCGATCGTTAACACGGCATCGATGGCCGGTGTCAGCGGTGCACCGAACATGCTTGCCTATGCGGCGTCAAAAGGTGCAGTGATCAGCCTCACGAAATCGGCTGCTCTTGATCTGGCCCCGTTCGGGATTCGTGTGAATGCCATTTCCCCCGCCTTCATCGGCCCGGGCGACATGTGGGACCGACAGGTCCAGATGCAGGCCGAGGTCACGAGTCCCTACTACGCCGACGATCCAGCAGTTGTCGCACAACAAATGGTCGACCTCGTTCCGCTCGGTCGCCTCGGTTCCGTCGATGAGGTTGCGGCAGCCGTTGTATGGCTTTTGTCGGACGAGTCGTCATACATCACAGGGGTAAACATCCCTGTCTCAGGTGGAATCATCGCCTAGTCAGCGGTCCCTGCGGCCCGTCGCGACGATCACCAACCCACGTCGGTCGACTCACCCTCAGAGTTCCTTCTGCACTTCGGCTTTAATGACCGCATGCCCGATCCGACCCCAA
>JBPCTY010000106.1:0-4401 GCA_051011415.1 Acidimicrobiia bacterium | reverse complement strand
CGTGCAACACGAACAACTGCCCAGTCGGGATTGCCACGCAGCAAGAGCACCTGCGTGCGCGCCTTCCTGTTGACGATGCTGCTGCGCGGCTCGAGCGATACTTCTCGGCCTCTGTGGAGCTCATGACAGTTCTCGCACGGGCCTGTGGACATTCGTCGTTGTCTGACTTCACACTGGAGGACCTGACCACCTTCGACCGTGATATGGCTGCCCTGGCTGGCGTTCCCTTCGGTGGTGTCACCCAGATCTGAACCGAGGCGGGATTGGTTCTTGGCTCTGCCTCACACCTTGCGGCTCATATCGATCAGGAGGACAGACTCATCACACACGACGTTTCAATCACTGAGGTCGCACCGCAACAGGTGATGGCCATCAAGATGCAAACCAGCCTCGCCACGATCGGCGATGACTTCGGAAAAGGATTCGGCATCCTTGCGCAGGGTCTGGCCCGACAGGATGCGGTCCCCACTGGAGCTCCGCTCACGGTGTATCACAGCGTCATCGATGCCCAGACATCCGGAGAGATCGAGATATGCATCCCCGTTGCCGAGGACGTTGGGGAAGACAACGATGTCTATGGACGGGTCCTCGAAGGCGGCAACATGGCCACATCCATGCACCGCGGACCGTACGATCAGATCGGCCCCGTCTATGAAACAGTTGCTTCGTGGATCACGGAACACGGCCACGAGATCGTTGGCCCACCCCGCGAGGTCTACCTCAGCGACCCGCAGGAGGTCGCACCGGAAGATCTGCTCACCCGTGTGGAATATCCGATCGGATGACTCGTTGGGAACTCCCCAACGCTGATCAGGTGGAGCTGATCAGCCTCGCAGCTCGGCTTCCCAGTCGATCTCGGCCTCTGGCCACCAATCCGGGCTGGGAAGTGGCTCATCGAGGTGGTACTCGTTCTTTGATTCGCCCACTGTCGCTTGCTGGACCGGGTTGACTTTCGCTTGACGAGCTTCGACCGCTCCTGGCGTGACGTTGAAGACGGTGAGGTCCTGACACAAGGTTGCCGGGCCAGAGTATGACGTGCGAAGCGTCTCGAATATCGGATCGATGTAGCCGTCGACCACGTGGGCGTGCCACATCGCCGCCATCTTCGGCTTCACCTGACTGAACACGACGCCGGCTGCATCTGGAGGGGTATGTGCATCGTTCACGACGATGCGTGCCTTCTCGATCGGGAAGCTCATGAGTTCGGCGAAAGTCTCAGCAGGGAGGAAGGTCTCGTGGATCAACAGGTCGCAGCCCTGAGCAGCCTCGACCAGCGTCTTCGTCGGCTTGGTGTCACCGGAGAAGACAACAGATTGACCAGCGAAGTCGATTCGATAGCCAACCGCTCCGTTTGCGACATGGATGACGGGGAACGAAGTGATGGTGACGCCGTTCCGCTCGTACACCACTTCTGTGCGGTTGTAGGGAACCTCCGAGGCGATTGCCTTTGCCCCCGACATTGGTGTGTACCCCTGCAGCGTCCCGAGGTCCCATGCGAGCGCTTTGTCGATCGCATCGACGAAAGCTGCCAAACCCTTTTCTGGCTCATCTGAGGCTCCACCCCAAACCTCGACAGGATCGAGCCTGCCCGCTTTCACGTAGCTGCCCATCAGCGTGAGGTAGTCGGCGATGTGATCCGCATGGAGGTGAGAAAAGAAGACCTTTGTCAAGCTTGTCACAGGGACCTTGAGACCCGAGAAGTTGGCGAGGGACCCCGCCCCGAGGTCAAAGACAAAGACGTCCTTCTGCGGGTTGCCGACCTCGACAAGGACCGATCCTGCTGCTTGTGATTTCGTGACCCACGGCAACCCTGAGCCGAGAATTGATACCCGAATTTCGCCGTCAGTCAGATTTTCGGTTCCCGGAGTCAACACATCGCTTCGCTGCGTCGCTGGGCTGCCCACAACGCGTTCGGTCGCAAGAGCGTCGGTGCCCCCAAGGTATGCCGGAACCATCGCCATCGGAATTCTCCTCAATCGTGAACACGGTCAGAGTAGACGCGGAATCGGCAGATGGCGCTGGCCACTCCCGGCAGCGCTGGCATCCATCTACGACAGCATTGCGTAGATGAAGAACACGTAGACAATGATGGAGATGAGCCAGGAGTTCTTGCTCATCCACTCCCGAATACGAGGCATTGCTTCATCGGCTCGTGGTCCTACGACGAGGATTGCCAGAAGCGGGAGGGCTGCAATGAGTGTCGTGACACCGATAAGCAGGAAGCTTTCGGTGAACGCAAAACCATTGAGCACCAGATACGCACCCGCACTCAACATGATGATGATGTCCGTTGGCATGAACAAGATGAGGGTGAGGCCAAGCCTGAATGCAAACTTCGGCTCTGCATCCTGCAACGTGCCCATCCACTCCGGTGTCTTTGCGGTCTTCCGCTCGAGGAATGTCTTGACCGACAGGATCACCAGTAGCCCGACGATCACATACGTCAGGATGTCATCGCCGCTCTCCGAGTTGTTGGTTGCTGCACCGAACAGCTTTGCGCTGAAGTAGGCGATCGCCATCCCGATCGTCGAAGCGAGAAACACACCTCCGATATATGCCAACGAGTTCGGCCGAGACTTCTTGCTCGTCGCGAGGAAGATCGACGAGATGATCTGCGGCCCGAGCATCATTCCAATGGCTGCTGGGATCACTGCAAATTGGCTATCCACATTCCACCTTCCATGTGAGCCCGTCAGTCTTTGCACCAAGAAGCGGCAGTTTCGACCACCAACACTAGGGAACGGTCGCAGCCTGCGCCGACCTCTGGTGGGGAGACCTGAAGCTCGGGCGTTGGCGTGGACCGGGTGGTTCTTGAGCGAAGATCTCGTGGGTGGGCCCGCCAGGACTTGAACCAAAAGACTGTGAGGCAAGGATGTCGAGGTGGGGGAGCGGCTGGGTGCTGCGCCGACCTCTGGTTGGGAGACGTGAAGCTCGGGCGTTTGGCGTGGACCGGGTGGTTCTTGCACGGGGAGGTCGAGCGATGGGCCCGGTCTGGGGAAGTCGATGGGTGGGCCCGCCAGGACTTGAACCTGGGACCGAGCGATTATGAGTCGCCTGCTCTAACCAACTGAGCTACGGGCCCGCTGCGGGGAGTGTACGAGGGAGTGTTGCCACATGGACCGAGCGATTATGAGTCGCCTGCTCTAACCAACTGAGCTACGGGCCCGCTGCGGGGAGTGAACGAGAGCGCGGTTGGCACATGGGGCGCGTGATACGGGCTCGCAAGTTCGATCAGGCTGAGCTACGTGCCGCCTGCGAAGGGCGAATCAGGCTCAGCGGTCGCAACAGCCGAGCCTTAGCTCTTGCTCATAGCGATGCATGTCCGGGTAGTCGGACTTGACCGGGGGACGGTTACTATCCCACTCGTAGGACGGACGAGACGTTTGCCGGGAGGCTTCGTGCGGAGATCGTGGATACCAGTCGGATTGCTCTGGCTGGCCTACACCGTGCTAATGATGTGGGCGGTTGCCCAGTTTTCTTGGCTCCCAGCCCAATGGGCTGCGGAAGCCGAGGTTGTTGATGAAGCGATGGTCCTGCTGCAATACCTCGGAGCACCGGTCATGGCTCTCGTCCTTGCTGTAATGACCTGGTCCATCATCGGGTGGAGGTCGAATGGTGCGCAGCGCGACGACGGACCCCCTCAGCGTGATAGCAAAGTTGTGGTGACCAGCTGGCTAGTGATCACCACGGCCTTGGCCATCTACGTCGTCATCAATCCAGGATTTGTAGGCCTCGCCGAGATTCGAGGCGAACCCAACTCGGACTACGTGATCGCCCTCGAAGCGCAGCAGTTCAATTGGACGGTGACATACCCGAACGGTGAGACAGCCGTCGATGAGCTTGTGGTCCCGTCTGACAAACGGGTCCGATACGACATCACAAGCAAGGACGTGTTGCACTCGTTTTGGATTCCAGCCTTCCGGATAAAGATCGATGCGGTGCCAGGAAAGACCACGCAGGCCTTTGCAACGGGCCACCATGAAGGCGGCATCGACGATGACATCAACCTGCGAGTGCAATGTGCTGAACTCTGTGGAGCGGGTCATGCGCAGATGGCTATCCCCGTTCGGCTCGTGAGCGATGCAGAGTTCAACGAGTACACGGCATCGTTGGCAGAGGAGTAGGGCCGATGACGACTCTCCAAGAGAAGATCAACGGTATGTCGCCGTACGACATCGGATCGTTCGATCCGCCGAAGCCTCGCCCCAAGCCGCGACGACCGTTCAAGTGGGTGATCCGCGGAATCATTCTGGCGATCGTCGGGTATGCCGCCGGTGTCGGCATCACCCTCGCGATCCGTGGAGGCGACCCAACCGATGAGATTGCGGTAATCGCTGGCTACATCCTCGCACTGTTCGGCTGGCTGGCAGGGGTTGGTGGAATCGAAGCCTTCGGACGCCA
>JBPCTY010000105.1:0-23755 GCA_051011415.1 Acidimicrobiia bacterium | reverse complement strand
CTCAGCGGTGGTTGGTAGAAGGCTCCACACGCTTGCGATCAGTGATCCGGATTCGGTCTCGCACAGCAGCGAGTCGGTCGGGGCATGGATCATCTCGTCGGAGAACCTCTCCAGCACCTCGGACTCGACCTCTCGATAGGTGTCATCCACGGCAAAGCATTCGTCCTGCAGGGTGACGATGGCAGCAGCATCGTCTTCGGTCGCCGGACGCCACACAGCGCCTTCAACGGGCAACGGTTCGGGGAGACTCGGGACCATCGAGGGCAGATTACGAGGTGGGTGGCGGCTGTTTCTGCGCGAAACGTCTTCGGAAAACGACCGGTACGGCAAGCAGCGCCACGAAGACCACCCCAAACACAATGTTCAGCGAAACCCCGTAGCTCCCGTCACCGGAGTCAACGATCCCAACGAGTCTCAGCACCTCTGCGACCAGGATCGCGGTCACCACCGCAATGAATCCAGCGGCGAACGCCCAAGCGATCGCCATGCCAATGATCTTCCATGTCGGCATCACACGACCTCCCGGCAGGATCTGGGCGAAGACAGCACGAGCAGGCCGGCGTCAGTTCGAATACGTGTATGCCTGGGCCTCTGCCCAGCGTCTCGCAACCCGCTCGTATGCGCTGCCGGACTCCTCGAAGTCGCCCTGCTCCAACGAGAGAAGGCTCCCTCGCACATCAGCAGCCGACTCGTCGAACGCGAGGTCAGCATCGGAGAACACCTGTGCGGCCTCTCCGTAGTCCAGTTCGACCATCGTGTCCGCCGCAAACTCCGTCAACCAGCCCTCAAGATCCCTCACCCGGCCAATCACCTGCTCCGAGAACCCTGACGAGTCGAGGACATCGACTGCCCAATGCACACGATCAATCGCCTCACCAAGTGACGTTCGGTATCGGATCGACGTGAATCCACCGGCGTCGTACACCTCGCGCTCGTCTGGTCTGAAGGCGGAGAACCATCTCAGCGGGACGTGCCAAGCCGATGAAAGGATGAATCCGCGTGCGTACTTCGATCGTCGTTTCAGGGCAGCAACATCCTCGACAACATCCAGGCGCTCAGACTCGCTGATGACTGGAAGAAGCGGGTAGGTCTTTGTGAAGGCCAACACCCCTTCCATCATTCGGAGTTTTGCGTTCCTGGGGCACACGAACTGCCCATCGTTCCACGTGGTGTAGATGGCATCATCCGTGGTCGGCTCTTCCCAGATGAATGCGTCAGAGAGGGTGATCGAGCGCTTCTCATCCGGGTCCCGCCGATACGGCGGCAGATCCGGGATCACCGAAGACGGAACGTATGCTCGAAGGTAGGCAGTGCGTATCACGGTCCCATGCTACGACACGAATCGCCACAGGATTGACGGGCGTTCGGCCACTAGAATGAGGCTGCCAGACGGCAGGCCCCCCGTGCAGATGGAGGCTCCTCTTGGGAGTATTCGACACGATCGGTGCAGAGACCCACGAGTCGGTGCATTTCGGTCATGATCCACGCAGCGGTCTGCGCGCGATCGTCGCCATTCACAGCACGGCGCTCGGGCCAAGTCTCGGGGGTACCCGGTTCTATCCGTATGCAACCGAGGAGGACGCCCTCGTCGACGTTCTGCGGCTCAGCAAGGGCATGACGTACAAGGCGGCCTGTGCCGGTCTCGATCAAGGTGGCGGCAAGGCCGTAATCATTGGAGACCCACGCTCCGTCGGAAGCGATGACCTCTTCCGCGCATATGGACGGTTCGTCGACGGCCTGGCCGGCCGGTATATCACGGCCGAAGATGTCGGAACAACGGTCGCCAACATGGAGATCGTGAAGACGATGACCAACAACGTGAGCGGCCTCCCACGCGAATCCGGCGGATCCGGTGACCCCTCGCCCGCAACCGCCCGCGGCGTCGTCGCTGGGATGCGTGCCGTTGCAGCAAGGCTTTGGAATACCGACGATCTCGCAGGGCGACGGATCGCGATCAAGGGGATCGGGAAGGTCGGTATGTCGCTCGCCGAGCGGCTTGCCGATGCCGGCGCCGACCTCGTGGTCGCAGATGTCAATCCCCTAGCAACGGACCATGCTGCCACGGCCCTCGGCGCAAAGGTCGTATCGGTCGACGAGATCCACAGCGTTGACTGCGACATCTTTTCACCGTGTGCACTTGGCGCCGACCTCAACCCCTCCTCCATCCCGGAGCTCTCGTGCTCCGCTATCGCAGGGTCCGCAAATAACCAGCTTCTCACCGAGGAGGACGCCCTCACGCTCGCAAGCCGCGGCATTCTCTACGCACCTGACTTTGTGGTGAATGCCGGCGGGATCATCAACATCGCGGCCGAAAGCGGCGGCTACGAAACCGCAAAGGCGGCTGCAATGGTCGACAAGATCTACGACAATCTCAACACAATCTTCATGGCGGCTGACAACCTCGGTATCGGGACCGAGCAGGCTGCAGTGCAAATAGCAGACGACAGGATCGCGGCTCGGACCGCAGAGGGAGCACAAGCATGACCCTGAGCCTCGACAGCGTGATCGATCATCACGCCCTCGGACTCGACAACGACGATCTCCTTGAGCTCTACCGGTTGATGGTGACAGCTCGCAAGCTCGACGAGCGCATGTGGGCGCTCAACCGGCAAGGGCGAGTGCCGTTCGTTGTGTCTGTCTCAGGCCATGAAGCGACGCAGGTCGGTGCTGCCTATGCGATCGACACGAACAAGGACTGGTCGCTCCCCTATTACCGAGATGTTGCGTACGCCCTCGCTGCAGGCATCTCTCCCTACGACATCTTCGCTGGCGTGTTTGCCAAGGACATCGATCCATCGAGCGGTGGGCGTCAGATGCCGAACCATTGGTCGGCCAAGGACCTCAACATCTTTACGCAGTCATCCGTGATTGCAGTGCAGTACACACAGGCCTGCGGGATTGCCTACGAGCTCAAACGTCAGGGCAAGGACAGCGTTGTCATCGTCGACGGCGGCGAGGGCTCAACATCTGAGGGCGACTGGCACGAAGCCATGAACTTCGCTGGCATTCACAAGCTGCCTGTCATCTTCCTTGTCCAGAACAACCTGTACTCGATCTCTGTGCCCGCGGAGAGCGAGATCGCAGGCACTGTTTCTGAACGCGCACAGGGCTACGGAATGCCCGGTGTCGTTGTCGACGGCAACAACATCCTCGAGGTCTACGGCGCCACCGCTGCAGCCGTTGAACGGGCCAGGGCAGGCGACGGACCAACGCTCATCGAGGCAAAGACCTACCGGTACTACGCACACACATCGGACGACGACGACAAGCTCTACCGAAGCCGCGAAGAGGTCGAGCTGTGGCGTCGGAAGGATCCGATTCCGAACTTCCGTCAGTACCTCGTTGAACAGAGGGTGCTCACAGAAGCAAAGGAACGGGAGATCGACGAACAGGTCGCCGACGAGATCGCGGCGGCGGTCAAGGAGACCGAAGCCTCCCCAGACCCGATGGACCCATTCAGCCACGTCTTTGCGCTCCCGATCGAGCCTTCGGAACCCGTACTTGCAATCGACGACGAGCCTGAAGGCGAGTCCGGCAACATGATCACTGCGATCAATCGCACCCTCCACGAGCTGATGGATGAGATCGACGACATGGTCATCTTTGGCGAAGATGTAGCAGACCCGAAGGGCGGCGTCTTCAAAGCGACCGCAGGCCTCACCGACTCGTTCGGCGAGGATCGGTCGTTCAACACGCCCATCTCAGAAGCGCTCGTGATCGGCGTTGGGATCGGTATCGCTGCGACCGGTTCAAAGCCGCTCGCCGAGATCCAGTTTGCGGACTTCATCCACCCTGCTTTCGACGCCATCGTTTCGGAGGTGGCCCGCACGCATTACCGCTCAAACGGAGAATGGGCGCTTCCGATGACGATCCGGGCTCCCTATGGCGGTGGGATCCATGGTGCGATGTATCACTCGCAGTCGATCGAGGCGTTCTACGCCCATGTCCCTGGTCTCAAGATTGTGGTGCCCTCAACTCCTGCGGATGCGGCCGGTTTGTTGCGGGCAGCCATGCTCGATCCGGATCCGGTGATGTATCTGGAGCCAAAGAAGTTGTATCGCCTCGCAAAGGGTGCCATTCCTGAAGGGCTCACCACCCCGATTGGCAAGGCCGCCCTCCGCACGATAGGTGACGACCTCACGATCATTGCCTATGGAACGATGTCGCACTTCGCCGTCGAAGCGGCCGCACAGCTCTCCGAGGAGGGAATCGAGGCGACAGTGCTCGATCTTCGGTCTCTAAGGCCGCTGGACTGGCCGTCGATCGAGGCTGCTGTTCAGCGCACATCGAAGGTCCTCATCGTTCACGAGGACAACCGGTTCCTGGGGTACGGCGCTGAGGTTGCCGCCCAGATCGCCGAGAAATCGTTCGAATGGCTCGACGCTCCCGTGCGTCGGTACACGGCACCTGATGTGCCTTCGTTCCCATTTGCGGCATCTCTTGAGAAACAACTCATGCCAGATGTCGAAGGGATCGTCCGCGAGGCGCGAGAACTCGCCAAGTGGTGACGTCGGACTACCGCAGCACTTGACCTCGATAGCGCCATGACCCACATCAGAGAAGCCACCAATAGCGACATCGCAGCCATCGTGGCCTTCACAACGGATACATTCGAGTGGGGCGACTACGTCCCGGAAATGATCGAACGTTGGATCGACGACGACGTCGGTGTCGTCCACGTGGCCGTCGATGACAGCGATCAGCCCATCGCTGTCGCACGGGCCGTCTTTCTCACCGAAACAGAGTTGTGGTCGCACGCTGCGCGGGTGCACCCGGATCATCGGGGTCGAGGCATCGCTGGCGAACTTGCACGTTCACTGATGAGCTGGGGAGCTGACAACGGAGGGCAAGTCGTCCGCCTGATGATCGAAGACGACAACCTTGCATCGATCAAGCACATCACCAAGTCCGGGTTCAGACGAAGCGTCTCCACAGTCCGGGCAACCCGCACCGTTGGTGCCGCATCACCGAACCCCGAGGGCAATGGTGGGCGACGAACGAAGTCAAGCCTTCAGGCGAGACCTGGAAAGTCCCGTGACACGGCACTTGTGCGTGCATCGTGGTCGACCTCCGAAGTCGGCAGGTTCATGCGAGAACTCATTGGAGTGGGGTGGAGTTTCCACCGGCTTCGTGATGCCGATATCGAGGGTGCAGCGCGCGACGGAGAACTGTGGGAAATCGGAGGATCATGGGCAATCTCCTCGGGCATTGACCCGATGTTCTCGGTGGGCTTGCTCGACACGACTCCGGATGACGCCTATGACGTGATCCGAGCACTCATCGACACCGCAAACAACCGAGGAGCAGAAGGTCTTTCGCTTTGGCTCGCCGACACCGTGTGGCTTGTGCAAGCCGCACGAAGGGCTGGCTGCGATGTCAGCGGATTCGGCATCTGGGAGAAGCCAATCGACCCGCATCAGCGGCCGTAGAGGCCTGTTAGTTGTGCCGATTCCAAGATGTTCGGTTCGACGGTCGTGAGCAGACCGACCTTGTCGATACCCTCAGGCCAGTCCAGCACCACATCGAGTGCATAGATCGTCAGGACGTATCTATGTGGCGTTCCCGCTGGGGGGCATGGCCCGCCGTATCCAAGCTCTTGCCAAGAGTTCAATCCATCGGTACCGATCCCAGCTGCATCCTCCGCGATCGTCCCTTCGGCTGGCAGGTCGTAGACAACCCAGTGGTCCCATACGCCGCCCGGAGCGTCCGGATCCTCCATGACCGCCACGAGCGAGGCAGTGCCGGCGGGGAGGTTCTCGACCATGTACTCCGCAGATACATCCTCTCCATCGCAGGTGTGTCGAACCGGGATCGTTTCGCCCTCTTCATACGACGGTGAACTCACAACCATGCCGTCTTCCGCGACGGTCGTTGTGGTGGCAGGTGCCGTCGTGGTGGTCGCGGGTGCGGTGGTCGTGGTCTGGGCAGCAGTTGTGGTGGTCTGGACAACTGTTGTGGTCGTAGTTTCTTCAGCGGCTGTGGCGGTGATCGTGGATTCCGTACCCGTGTCGTCAGCCGATGAACATGCGGCCGCCACCGTCATCACGGCAACTATCAGCATCGAGAGCTTGTGCGAGCGGCGAAGGAGCATCACCCAACACTACGCGACGGTTGCCCATCAGCAAGACGCAGCGCCTCTGCGTAGATCTCAACTGGATGGCGCACGGTGAACCCGGCATCGAGGAAGCGACGCAGCTGCATTTCACAACCCGCATTCGCAGAAGCGACGAGCTTTGCCCCTGTGTCAACGACGGATTGGGCCTTTCGCTGGCCCAGCTCCTCAGACGTCTCCGGGTAGCTCACCTGATACAACCCGGCGGCACCACAACACAGCCCTCCAGGATCGGCATCGATCGGCGAGAGGCCTGCTGCCTTGAGAATCGTCCTTGGCTGATCGGTCACTTGCTGGCCGTGCTCGAGGTGGCATGGGTCGGCAACGGCAACGGATGTACCGTTCGGCGAAAGGGCTGGTAGCCGTCCATCGGCGATTGCTTCAGCGATGATCTCGGTGACGTCGGACACCTTGTTCGCAAGAACGTCACCTTTCGGATCCTGATGTTCGTAGCTCTTCAGATGTGCTCCACAGCCCGCCACATCAACCACGATCCGTTCTGCATCGGCCAGCGCCGCAATGTTGGTTCGAGCAAGCCTTCGAGCTTCATCTCCATGACCGCTATGTGCTGCGAGCGATCCGCAGCAGGTCTGTGCGGGCGGCGCTTCGACCCGATATCCGGCACGGACGAGAAGTTCGATCGTCGCCGCATGCACGTCGGTGAACCAAGCGTCCGCCACACAACCGGTGAAGAGCACAACCGACGGAGCGTCCTCTGGCCCCCACCTGCCTCCGTGTGCAGACTGCACCGGCAGGCTCAGCCGACGAAGGCCGGACGACGCCGAACCAAGCCGCGGAACAAGTTGTAGAAGATGGAGCCGCTGAGCAATAGCCATCCCCAACGTGACCATCCGCATCAGTCCACGCTGGGCGATCAATCTTCCCAGCGCAAAGCCTCGGACTCGACTCGATGGCGTCGGCCGCTGTGCAACAACTTCCGAGCGGGCAGACTCGATGATCCTGCCGTACGGAACCATCGAGGGACACACGGTCTCGCAAGCCCTGCATTGGAGGCAAAAGTCGGTGACCGCATCAAAACGCTCATCGACCTCGATCTCTCCAGCAGCCACGGCAGCGATGGCAGTGAGCCGTCCTCGGGGAGATGCCGTCTCATCCCCGGTAAGGCGGAAGGTTGGGCAGGCTGGAAGGCACAGCCCGCAGGTGATACAACTGTCGAGGTCGGCACTTGTCGGTGGGTGGTCCGTTATCCAGGCCATCAGAGACCTCCAGGAAGAGCACCGGGATTACAGACACCATCAGGGTCGAACAGCGACTTGAGACGCTGCTGAATCTGTTGGGTTCCAGGAACCATCCCCCAGCGATCCCCGAGATCAGCTGAGCCGTCTTCGATGACCACGAAGCCGCCGAGGGCTGCGATGGACGTCCGAAGCCCGGCGACCCCGTCAGAGCTCATTTCAGCAAAGCCGCACTCGACAACCCCTACCCCGTGCTGTGCGATCCACCGCTCGGCGCCAGAGTCTCGTACGACCTCAACCGCAGACACCAATGAACGTGGGGGGACTCGGACCGACAGCACAACCGCAGTGTCCATCTCCTCCGGCCAGAGCAACCCCTCGGTTACGTCGTGACCAATTGCGTTATCCGAAAGCGCTTCCTGGACGTTCGTCACCCCCGCTTCCGACCCGTCTGCGTAAAGGAAGGATCCCGTCTCGGTCTCGAGGACTGCAAGGGGCCGAAACACGGTCTGCAACGCCAAGCCGGGCTGTTCAATGGCATACGTCGCCGCATGCGGAGCGTTCGGCCACAGCTTGAAGATCACCTCGGTGATGATCCCGAGAGACCCGAACGAGCCCGTCAAGAGGCGCGGGAGGTCATAGCCCGTGACGTTCTTGACGAGCTGACCACCTCCGTGAGCTATCTCGCCGTATCCAGTTGCCACGGTGACACCAAGAACGCGGTCCCTCGTGGGTCCGTATTTGAGTCGTCGATAGCCTGATGCAGCGGTCGCAACGACTCCACCAACAGTGCGGCCGGGAGAAGTCTCGGGGAGCACGGCGGTCTGCCCGTGAGGCCCCAGTTCAGCATCGAGCTGCTCCAGTGTCATGCCCGCACCAACTGCGATCGTCAGGTCCTCCGGCCGATATTCGATGACCGAATCCAGCGCAGTAGTTGAGATTGCAGTCTCGCCCTCGGCTGCATCGAGTTTTGCGCTGCCACGAATCGAAAGAGGCACACCCGCCCTCCGCGCTCCGTCTATTGCTTCGCTGACCTGCGCAGTTGTCGTCGGTTGCAGCATCACGTAATCCTCGCCCCGCTCGCATCGAAGCATCGAGAACCACTCGGGAGCACTTTTCCGGGGTTCATCACCCCGGCTGGATCGAACGCCTCTCGTATCCGGGCTTGTGCGTCAAGATCAATATCCGAGAACACGAGGGGCATCAGATCCCGCTTCTCTGACCCGATGCCGTGTTCGCCCGAGAGTGAGCCGCCGACCGCAATCGAGACCTCGACCATCTCCTTGGCTGCGGCGATAACCCTTTCTCGCTCCCCTGGTGCTCTCCCGTCGAATGCGACAAGAGGATGAAGGTTGCCGTCACCCGCATGAAACACGTTGAGCATCAGCAGCTCGTGTCGTTCTGCGATTTCATAGATCTGTTCGAGAACCGGTACAAGCTGAGTTCTTGGGACCACCGTGTCATGCAGGTAGTAGTCGGGTGCGGCTTGGGCAACTGCGCCGAAGGCCGACTTTCGGCCTCTCCACAGAACCTCCCGCTCGGCATCATCGGTTGCGGTCCGTGCGGATGTCGCTCCGTTTCCAAGAGCGGTTGCCGTGATCGCCTCTGCATCCGAGACGACTGATCCTTCAACACCGGTGACCTCCACAAGAAGTACGGCTTCGGCGTCCGTCGGATACCCGGCGTGTACCCAGTTCTCGACAGCGGCGACCATGGGTCGATCCATCATTTCGAGTGCCGCGGGGATGATCCCGCTCGAGATGGTGTCGCTCACTGTTGCTGCAGCACCTGCAATCGTGGGGAACCCGAAGAGAAGTGTCGCAACATACGGTGGATTCTGCGTCAGCCGCACGAGCACATTCGTCGCGAGACCGAGTGTCCCTTCAGAGCCGACCACCACTGAACGCAGATCAAGTCCTGGAAGGTCCGGCACCTCGCCGCCGACGACTATCACTTCGCCGCCTGCAGTCACGAACTCGACTGCCTCAATGTGTGCAACGGTCGTTCCGTCGGCGAGACAGTGCGGACCGCCAGCGTTTGTCCCGACGTTTCCGCCGATGGTGCACGCCTGCTGTGACGAGGGGTCCGGAGCAAAGTGCAACCCGAATTCGGTGGTGTGCCGAGACAGATCAAGGTTGATCACGCCGGGCCCAACCCACACCGTCCTCGATATCGGATCAATCTCCCCGATGCTGTTGAGCCTGGTCAGGACCACAAGCAAGCCAGGGATCTCAGGTACGGCTCCACCGGCAAGCCCGGTTCCGGCACCCCTCGGGACAATTGGTGTGCCGTAGCGCTCTGCAAGCTTCACGACGGCTGACACTTCAGCAGTACTTTCAGGAAACACAACGGCCGTGACATCCCCAAGCTGGACTCCAGCGTCCTTTGCAAACACCGTTAGGTCGAGCGGGTGGTGCAACACTCGATCCGCACCGAGCTGAGTCTCAAGATCTTGGATCAGGGCCATGCAGCGACGCTACTACCGCTTCGGCGTGCAGCTATCGGGAGAGTTGGCGCCTATGTGGATGGCGAACCCCACCCACCACCGCCGGGAGTGAGCACAAGAAGGCTGTCACCGGCCACGACGTCGACGGTGCACTTCGATGGAAGCCGTTCGTGTTCTCCGTTTCGGTGTATGAGCCAGTCCTCACCTGGAGCACCGTCGTCGCCGCCTCCGAGACCCCATGGAGCCGACAACCTTCTCTCTCCCATAAGTGAAAGCACGGCGTCCTCGCCGAAGTCGATCCGTCGTTCGATGCCATCGCCACCTCGATACTCGCCGTCACCCCCTGAGTCTGATCGCAGCCGATAGCGGGTCACGGCAAACGGGTAGTGAAGTGGGACCGAGGTGATTGGGGTGTTCTTGGTGTTCGTCATCCCGGTTTGGATTCCGGACTGGCCATCCCTGCCGGGACGCGCACCCTGTCCGCCGGCAACTGTCTCGTAGTAGGCGAAACGGTCGTTGCCGATGAGCACATTGTTCATGGTGCCCTGGCCTGCTGCTGGTACACGCGTCGGTGCAAACTGTGCGAGGGCTCCGAGAAGCGTGTCCGAAATTCGCTGCGAGGTCTCGACGTTGCCAGCCGCCACGGCCGCAGGCGGCAGTGGGTCAACCAATGAACCAGGGCGTGTCACGAGGTGCAACGGTCGGTGGGCCCCGCCGGTGGCCGGGATAGTCGGGTCGGTTGCCACACGGACCGCATACGCCAGGCATGAAGCGGTCACCGCTCGGACGGCGTTGATGTTGCCGGCAACCTGATCCGCAGTGGCTGAGAAGTCTGCCGTGAGGTCCGTTCCTGTGATGGTGACTTCCACCTCGATCGGGACAAGGGATCCGTTCCACTCCATGACGTCGGCAAAGGTCGCCGTTCCGTCTGGGAGGACTCCAATGGCTGCACGCATCCGTCTTTCGCCATAGTCGGCAAGATCCCGGCACTGACGGCTGAACGCTTCAACACCAATGCTTGAGACCGCAGCAGCGAAGCGATCCGCACCCATTTCGTTCGCACCGAGCTGTGCACTCAGATCCCCTCGTCGCTCAGCGGGTGTCCGCGTTGCTGCAAGAAAGGGATCAAGAAACCCAGCATCCCACTGGCCATCGACCACAGCCACAGTTGGCGAGACGACAATCCCCTCTTGGTGCACCTCGGTTGCGTGTGCAGGCATTGAACCAGGCGACTCGCCGCCTACGTCAGCGTGGTGGGCACGGTTGGCAACCCAGCCGACATGGATCCCGTCCACATGAACGGCACGGACCAATGTCAGGTCGTTGAGGTGGGTCCCGCCGGCGTACGGGTCGTTAACGGCGAACTGTTGCCCCGGTCTCGGGTCTGAACCGAACTTTGCAAGGACAGCTCTGACCGACGCTGGCATCGAACCAAGATGAACGGGAATGTGCTCAGCCTGCGCCAGCATCTCTCCGTCAGGCGTGAATACGGCCGCAGAGCAGTCGATCCGTTCCTTGATGTTGGGCGAGTAGGCCGTTGTCCGGAGCACGACACCCATGTCTTCTGCAACACGGGCGAGCTGGTTGCGGAGAAGCTCAAGACCGATGACATCGACGCTCACCATGTGATCTCCAAGGAGCCGTCCTCGCGCACAACCAGGACATCTCCTTCTCCGAGAAAGGTCGTTGCGTCTGACTCCTCCACGATGCTCGGGCCCATGTGGCGCGACCCGACCGCCAAGCCTTGCCGCTGAAGGAGGGCAGCCGGTGTGGTCAGACCTGCGCCGTCGACAATGTCTCGGACCGCGGGCGTCGCGGTTGCGGTGTCGACTGCGGCGAGATTCTCGAAGGCGATTGGAGGTTCGCCGAGGGCTGCGCATCGCAGAGCAACCAGTTCTACGGGATCGCCGTGTCGGGCGAATCCCATCCGTTCGAGGTGAACCTGCTCGAACCGTTGCACGATCACCGCAAGCGGCTCGTCGGTTTGCCAAGGAACCGTGATCTCGTGCGATTGACCGATATAGCGTACGTCCACCGACAGCCGGATCTCGACCGGCTCGGTTCCCGCATCGCGAAGGGCCTCAGAACTGCGCACGGTGAGGACTCCAGCTCTTGCGATCACATCGTCGAGATCGTCACCACTGACGTGGATGGCTGCAACGACATCTGCCCGAGGGGGTGCGAGGAGAAGCCCCAGGGCGGACAGCACACCTGCATGGCGAGGCACAATCACGCCGCGCATCCGTAGGGATTTGGCAACCGCAACCGCATGAAGCGCACCGGCACCGCCAAACGCAAGCAAGTGTGCTGCAGACGGGTCGAAGCCCTGTTCGACAGTCACGGTTCGAACTGCTCTCGCCATCACGTCTTCAGCGATGCGCAGAATTCCGAGCGCTGCTTGCTCCGGGTCGAGACCAATCTGGGATCCAAGCGCGGCAACAGATGCCCTTGCGGCGTCACGGTCGAGCGCGACGCTGCCGCCGAGTCTGAGGTTCGGATCGATCCGTCCGAGAACGATGTTCGCATCGGTGACCGTGGGTTCCGTTCCTCCGCGGCCGTATGCGACAGGGCCGGGAAGGGCGCCCGCAGACTGCGGGCCAACCCTCAGCGCACCGCCTGCATCGATCCATGCGACCGAACCGCCACCCGCGCCAACAGTGTGGATCGCAACAGAAGGAAGCCTGCATGCGTACCCGTCGATGCTGCGTTCAAACGCTACATCCGCACCATCTGGCCCGATCCTGCAGACGTCAGTCGACGTCCCACCCATGTCAAAGCTGATGACCTCGTCGAGACCGAGCGCAGCGGCGATCTCAGTCGCCGCAACGACACCGCCGGCAGGACCCGAAAGCAAGACGGCTGCGGGGAGTCCCGAGGCCTGTGCGATCGACATGAGGCCACCCGAGCTGCGCATCACGGACACCGTGTCAGCACGACCGCCACCAATCACGGTCTCGTCCAGTGAGCGAAGGTACTCCGACGTTGCAGGTGAGAGATAGGCATTGAGGACTGCGGTAGACGTTCGCTCGAACTCGCGGAACTCGGGGGCCACGACAGACGAAAGGCTGATCGGAGTGTGTGGATGAGCGGCTGCGATCACCTTCGCTGTTTCCATCTCGCGTTCGCCGTTTGCGTGACCGTCGATGTACGAGACCGCGATCGCTTCGTAACCGGCGACGTCGGAGCCGGAGACCTCGCCGGAGACACCAATGCGCGCAGATCGTTCAACGAGTGGTGCCGACCGATCGGCGAAGGAGTCGTAGAGAGACGGCCGGTCCTGACGAGCGATCTCGATGATGTCTTCGAAACCCTCATCCGTCACCAGAGCTGTCCGCGCGCCGGAACGCTCAAGAAGTGCATTCGTCGCAACGGTGGTGCCGTGCACAAGCCCGGCGACCTTTTCGTCCCGCCGCAGCGCATCCATTGCGGCGGCGACTCCGTCGGATTGGTCAGGCGTCGTGCTGGTCTTGTGCGTGGTGAGAACACCGTCATCGATCGCGACCACGTCCGTGAATGTGCCTCCCACGTCTGCGCCGACGATCACGCGCACCTCTCATTACTGTGGATGGCTGGAGGTCTGCACATGCCAGTGACCGTTGAGACAACACCGAACCCTGCTGCAATGAAGTTCACCGTCGGTACGCCTGTTGGCGGACCGGCCACGTACTCCGATGCCGCTGAAAGCGAAGACCCCTTTGGGTCGATCCTCGCACTCACGGGTGTGCGGTCCGTGTTCTGTACTGCAGACTTCGTGACGGTGTCCGGAAGCGCGGACATCGACTGGTCATCAATCGTCCCTCAGGTGTCTGCAATCCTCGAAGAGTCATACGGCGCAGCGTAAACCTGCGGCCAGTCCTCTCAGAGGCGTCGGGCGTCATCGGTGTCTGGTCGCATGGGGAAGAGCGGGTCGGCTAGTTGGTCCACTCAGACGACACGACATCCGCCGGGATCGTCGCGACCAAGGGCACGCCATCGCGCATTTCGATCTCCATCTTCACCGTGCGAACCGGAAGACGCTCGAACACGCCTTCGGAGCTGATGATCGAGCGAAACGCCACCTCGGCAACATATGCACCTGAGGCTCCCCTGGTGATGCGGTAGGTGCGAGCCCACTCGACGTATGTGTGTTCCTCGTCCTCGTCGTGCGGGATCGGTTCCAGCCTCAGGTCAGGCACCATTGCTCCCCGAATCGACAGCACGGTCTCGGCTGATCCGTCCACCGTGAAGAAGTCGCTCACGAACCACTCGGCACGCGTGCTCACGAGAACATCGAAGGAACCTTCGTCGTTGGCACGAAGATCTTCCTCGCTGAGAACCTGCACCGTCGACGTAGTGGTAGCAGCGACCGGGTCGCCTTCCGCAATGGGTGACGACGACGGCAGGGTTGGCTGCGTCGGCTGATCAAAGAGCTTGATTCCGACGAA
The DNA here is from genome assembly GCA_051011415.1 of Acidimicrobiia bacterium. Classification (GTDB taxonomy): domain Bacteria; phylum Actinomycetota; class Acidimicrobiia; order Spongiisociales; family UBA5794; genus SZUA-442. Next base: position 9,577 of record JBPCTY010000105.1, on the reverse strand, counting down.
CCCGACGACAATCGCGAGGACGACTGCACCAACGATGATCCACCTTCGATCGAGCGACTCCTCAACCTCCGCGACAAGGCTCGACCACGGAATCTCGTCTCGTTCTTCATGCTCCATGATTCACACTCCCGGAATCAACAGAACCTGTCCTGGGAGGATCAGGTTGGGGTCATCACCGATCAGACTGCGGTTCAGCTCGTAGATCGCCTTCCACATAGCGGTCACGCTGCGCCCGTCAGCATCGCGAGCCGATCTCTCGAGGTAGCCCTTCGCTATCCGCCACAGGCTGTCTCCGCGTTGGACTGTGTATGTCCCGCCATTGGTCTGCGTCTGCGACACAACCTCTTGGGGTTCGATCTGCCCATCAGTCACTGTCGATACGACGCGCACCGACGGAGGAGGTGTCGCTGCAGAAGCAGAAGGCAGCCGCACGGCGGATAGCGAGAGCACCATCGAACAGGCGAGTGGAACGAGGGTGCGCATCGCCGGCGACCGAAACGAGGTCAGCGCAAGACGGCGAAAGGCTGAGCCAACGAGAAACGAAACTTCTGCCAGCGCGAGCGTTGTGGCGACGAGGACGGCGAATGCAATGGCTGGTTCCACGGATCGACAGTGTCAAGTCGTCGAACCTCGTTCAAGAGGTCTGGTGTGCCTAGCGGGCGAAGAGTTTCGCGATCTCGCTTGCACTCTCTGAAGCGCTCTCATCTCCAAGTGACTGGTCGACGACGCGCTCATTGAGCTTCGCGACACGGTGAGAGGGAAGCCTCAGCACAAAGTATGTGAGACCGTTGGTACGGGTGTAGGTGAGTGAACCCTCCATACCGACGGCCAGCGATTTGGCGATCGCAAGCCCAAGCCCAACGCTCCCCTGGAGCAGCGGGTTGTTGCCCTCGTGTTGGTATCGCTCGAAGAGCTGCGATACGCGATCCTCGGGGATGCCCTCTCCATCGTCCATCACGAAGATGGAGACGTTGCCGCCTCCGTACTCAGCAAACACATCGATGTTCGGGCCACCGTGTCGAACAGCGTTCGATACGAGGTTTCGCACGATCTGCCGAAAGCGGAGCCGGTCGACTTCTGCGCTGTCGCCTGATTCGCTGAAGGTGATGTTGGCGCCAGAGCGCTGGAACGGTTCGAGCACTGCCTGGATCTCGGTGTCAACGTCTATGTCTTCGATGTCGAAGGTCACGTTGCCCGTTTCGACCTGGCCGGCGGTGATGAGGTCATCGACCATTCGGGACAGCTCGGCTGCGTCGTTGACGATCAAACCGGTGAGTTCCTTGGCAGTCTCTGGATCGTCAAGGCCGCCTTCATCAAGGGCGAGGGCAAAGCCGTACACGCCGGTAAGCGGGGTTCGAAGCTCATGCGAGAGGTTGGCCACGAACTCGTCCTTTGAGTTGATGACGTCGCTCTGTCGAGCAAGCGTGACCTCAAGGGATTCGCGTTCTCGACGGCGCCTCATGACCGATCGCAGAAGGATCATCGCCATGACCGGAATGACCACGATCACAAGGAATCGAACTGCGTCTGCGACCTGTCCCGCATATTCAGCCTCAACAAGAACGTTGAGGACTCTGTCATCGCGCACTTGGACCAGTGCAGCAACGACCTGTTCGTATCCATCGGTTGGGAGTGCATCGAATCGAGGGATGGTGCCTGCTTCGGTCATCGCAAGCGCCTCAACCGTTTGATCCATCTCGGTCGCAAACTCGGCGACGGCTTCGGCGACGAGGGTTTGCTCGGCTCCTGTGAGATCCGCATTGAGAAGCCCTGCTCTTCGGACGAACTCACTTACAAGAGCTGCCATTTGGCCGTTGGCGCGGTTGACAGACTCTTCACTCACTGCGTTGGCCGCTCGGCCACGCTCAAGGATCAGGGCCTGGGCGGCGGCATTGCGAGCTGCGGTGGCTGAACTCAGCGTTGACTCGGCGGCGATGGCCAGCTGGCCTTCGGTTGCGACCTTGGCTGAGCCCTCTTCGCTGGCCAGGTTCGAGACAGCTACGAGCACGACGGCGAGCGTGACCGCGATCACGGTCACATACAGAATGCCCGAAAGCACCTTTCGCACTCGTCCCTCCCTCAGAAACGCTTCCCTTGTCTGTCGGCAGGGCGGACCGCACCCTTGAGTTCGCGAAACTCAAGAATTTTGGGCAAAACTCCGATGAAAAGGGGTGGCCCGAACAAGACTCCGCACACTCATCGTTGTTGCGGCGACAACTGTCGTCGTCTCTGTCTTTGCGGTGCCCGCTCAAGCCGGAGTCGCCGAAGACATCTGGAACGTGGTGTACCAGGCGCAAGCAAACAACGATGGTGCGCTCAACCAGTTTGCAGTTGAGGCTCTTGGCGCATCAACAAAGACCGAGTTGCAGAACGCACGATCGTCAGCTCACTCCCGTCTCGACAGTATCTACTCGGTCTCATCGAACCAGTTGACCGCGATCGGGAACGCCAACCCTGGGTACGAATCCGAACTCGATCAGGCTCGCACACAGCTGGTCAGGGACCACGATTCAGCACATGCAGAGGTCGAGGACATCTACCAGACCGTTCTTGACGGACTGCTCGGCGGTACAACGACAACGTTGCCTCCGACCACGACAACCACAACGAAGCCGCGACCGACCACAACGACCTCGACTGTCCCAAAGACGACGACGACGGTCGACGCCACGACAACGACGACCGTGCCTCCAACCACTACGACGACAGTTCCAGACACCACCACGACCACACGGGCAACGACAACCACGACACAGGCCCCTGCAGCTGCGGTGCCGGGTGGTGGCTCGGGTCAGCCCCCTGCTTCGACGGGCGAGACTGTGGGTGTTGCGGCGCCTCCTGCGGTGCAGTCAACGACCACTAAGACCGAGCAGATCGATGCGGAGAAGACAGTTCGTATGGAGCGAGGTGTCGTCAGCGGAATGCTTGAGTCAAGTGCATCGGTCGTTCTCCCACCGATGATCGTGAAGTTCACCGTTGCACCGTTCATCGTGCTTGAGGTGCTGTTCTCGACGTTGTTCGAGAGTGCCCAGTCGTTCCTGTTCCCATTCCTACTGCTCACCGCAGCACTCGGGTGGTTCGTGTGGAAAGACTCTCGCCGCAAGCCGGAGGCGCACGGCGCCTGATCTAGCCGCCGATGTAACTCATCTCGATGCGTGGAAACTCGAGTGGCGTTTCGCCTCGATCCTCGGAGTAACGGTCCTCGCGCTTGGACCAAACGTCTGCGATCACAGCAGCGATGTCTGAGACGTCGGCACCATCTCGGAGCGCTGCCTTCAGGTCAGTTCCGTTGGTGGCAAAGAGGCACGTGTAGAGAGAGCCCTCCGCAGAGAGGCGAAGCCGCGAACAATCCCCACAGAACGGTTCGGATACCGAGCTGATGAACGCGACCGTCCCGCCTCCGTCCTCAAACTGATATCGCTGTGCAGTTGCACTCGGGTCGGTTCTTCCGACAGCGTGTACTGGCCATTCCGCCGAGATCGCTTCGACCAGTTCAGCGGACGTGACGACGTCAGATACGTCCCACTTGTTTGTTGAGCCGACATCCATGTACTCAATGAACCGCAACGTGTGACCCGTGTTTCGGAAGTGCTCGACGAGCGGAATGACTTGGTCTTCGTTCCATCCACGTCTCACCACGGTATTGATCTTGACCGGCCCGAGACCGACCTCTTCTGCGGCGTCGATCGCATCGAGGACAACCGACACCGGCACGTCAGTGTCGATCAGCCTGCGGACAACTTCGTCATCGAGCCCATCAAGGCTGACTGTTACACGATCGAGTCCTGCTTCTGCGAGGCCCTCGGCCTGGGCGGCAAGAAGGTGGCCGTTCGTTGTGAGTGCAAGATCTTCGATGCCATCGATATCGGATATCGAGTTGACCAAGGTGTCGAGCTGCCGACGAAGCAGTGGTTCGCCTCCCGTGAGCCTGACCTTCTGCACCCCCAACGAGACGGCTGCTTCGACAACCGTCGAGATCTCGTCATAGGTGAGAATGTCATCGCGCGGAAGATACTCGTGGTTGTCGTAGATCTCTCGAGGCATGCAATAGACACATCGGAATGTGCACCGATCGGTCACTGAGATCCGAAGATCCTTCAGACCTCGGCTGAACTTGTCCACCTGCATGCGAGAAACAGTAGCCATGCGATCAGGGGAGAAGCCCAGGTCAGTTGGTGAGTTCGAGGAACTCGCTCCGGGTGCGCGGGTCTGACCGGAAGGTGCCACGCATTGCGCTCGTCACCATGTTGCTCTCCTGCTTCTGCACACCGCGCATCATCATGCAGAGATGCTTGCCCTCCATCACCACACCAACGCCGTATGGATCGAGGGTCTCGGTCATCGCGTCGGCGACTTGATTGGTCAGCCGCTCCTGCACCTGGAGACGTCTGGCATAGACATCAACGATGCGGGCGATCTTGGACAGACCGATGATCTTTCCTTTGGGAAGGTACGCAACTGTGGCTTTTCCGAAGAAGGGAAGCATGTGGTGTTCGCACATCGAGTAGTACTCGACATCGCGCACCACGACCATTTCAGATGCTCCTTCAGCGTCGAAGATCGCATCATTGACGACCCCCTCAAGTGAGGTCGAATAGCCGCTCGTGAGAAAGTCCATCGCCTTGGCAACACGCAGCGGGGTCCTGACAAGGCCTTCACGCTCCGGGTCTTCACCGATCTCGACCAACTGTTGACGGACGAGGCTCTCAAGCTTCGGCGCGTAGACGCCCTCCACATCGTCGAAATCTGCGACCGCACGCGAGGTGTATGGCGTGCTCAGCTTGACGGACATATCAGGCGCGACCCCGGGGTTCTCCGCTGCAAGTACGTCTGCGATGTTGGCTGCCGTCTCTCCTGACACAGGATGCACCCATCGCGGTGCAATCTCCGCAACAGGGACCGCCACATGGGCTGCGGTCTGTGTGTCATTCGCCGGGATCGACCAACCGCCGTAGTCCTTCACGACATCTCCGAAGTAGGCGATATCGAGGTCAATCGTCCTGGGCTCATCGGGATCGTCGGTCCGCACACGTCCGAGGACATTCTCGATTGCATGGAGTTCTGCTCGGAGGGTTTCGGGGTCAAGGCTCGTGGTTGCAAGCACCGCAGCGTTGTAGAAGTCCGGGGCTCCGTCCGGACCGCCGATGGACGGGTTGTCGTAGCACGAGCTCACCAATCGGACCTTGATGTCCTTGTGACGGCGTAGTTGTCGGACAGCCTCCGGCATGCAGTGCTCGCGGTCGACGTTTGATCCGGCGACGATGATGACTTCGCTTGCTTGTGACACCGTGAATTCCTCTCTACGTACGGTCAGGAAACCGTGTTCGGGTGATGGTGATTCCCACCGATCGGGCGTGACGCAATGCGCCAGGCTTCTCGACGGTCACTTCGGTCGCCGCAACACGGTCGTCCTGCAGGCAGATGTTCGCGATCTCTTGAGCCAAGCGCTCAACGAGCATTGGTTCACCTGACTCGATATGGGCGATGATCTCTTTCGTGATGGTTCGATAGTTCACGGCGTCGTCGATGTTGTCACTCACTGCGGCTGCATGCGTGTCCACGGACATCGTGATGTTCACGAGCACATCCTGCTTGTTAATGCGCTCGTCCGGGTTGATGCCGATGATGCCGGAAACGACGAGGTCTCGAATGTGTATCTGGTCCATACGAGAAAGGTAGACGCCCGACGGAAGGGATTGGACGCGCGCGGACAACTGCCCGAATCTCACACGAGGTGCGCACCACCGTCGACCCGGACGATTTCGCCGGTAATGAAGTCATTCTGGGCAAGGAAGATCACCGTATCTGCAACGACCTGTGCCCCTCCGACTCGCTGAAGAGGGAGATCGGCCGCAAGCGATTCGACGTAGTCGGCGCCTTCTCCAGGCGGAGGCAGGATCACCCCGAGTGCAACTGCGTTGACTCGAATTCGAGGAGCAAGGCTGAGGGCGGCAGCTTTTGTCAATGTGTCGATGCCGCCCTTCGCCAACATGTAGGTGAGGTGCTCTCGATACGGACGCTGTGTCTTGACGTCGGTGACATTCACGACCGCACCGGCTTCGCCGTCGGGCAGAGCGTCGGCGAAGGCTTGGGTCAGGAACAGGGGTGATCCGAGAGTGAGATCTGCTGTGCGTCGCCACCCATCCACCGTTGCCGAGGAAATGCTGTCCTCAGGGAATCCTGAGGCGGAGTTCACGAGCAACGAAATCGGACCCAGCTCGTCGGTTGCCTTGGCCACCAGTTCCCCAGCCGCTGTCGGGTCGCCAAGGTTCCCTGCACCTGTCGCCACATCGACACCCATCGACCGAAGCTGGACGGCGAGGGCGTCGGCAGGTCCGGCCGACCGGTTGTAGTGCACGAACACGTTTGCACCAGCAGACGCAAGTGCCGTGCTGATCGCGGCGCCAACGCGGACGGCGCCGCCGGTGACCAAAGCGTTTCTTCCATTCAAGTTCACGACGGCGAGCGTAGTGTGAGCATCCTTCTCCAGCGTCGCGTCCTATGCTCCCGTGCGTGAGCAAAGAGGATCCAAAGCCAGGTAGATGGGTACTTCCGATTGTGATCGTGGCGCTGATCGGCGTCACCTATCTCTTCGTGAACGCCCTTCCCGCAGCCGATGTTGCTGCCTCAACGTCAACGACGACGTCCTCAACAACCTCCACCACGCAGGCGCCAGCCACAACAACCACTCTCCCGAACGACATCCTGGCGTTCCTCCAGGAACTCGATCGGTTTGAACAAGCATCAACCGATCTGCAAACCGAACTCAACTCCGTCAACGAGCAGTGGGAAGCCGGCGACATCGACTTTGACACCGCTCTCGCCGGTTTTGAGGCGGTTCGCGATGGTGCCCAGGTCCTCGCAAACGAGGTTGCAGCGACCTCTGTGCCCGACCCATACACGCCGGCATGGCCCGACACGATCACCTCATCGCAGGATCTCGTGACGGCAGCCGACGCAGTTGTCGACGGGCTTCAGGCTCCGGATGATGGAACTGCAAGACGCGAAGCGGTCGTGAAATACAACGAGGCAACCGTTGCATTCCACGACCAGCTTGACGTCGTGAGGGCGCTCACGCCCTAGCTCTCGGCCCTATGCGAGCTTGGAGCAGACCGTGTTCGTGATAAGTGATGCGACGACGTACGGGTCTGCATTTGCGTTCGGGCGACGATCCTCGATGTAGCCGGCCTTGTCGACCTCTACCTGCCAAGGAATTCGCACCGACGCTCCGCGATCAGACACGCCGTAGCTGTACTCGGACCACGGCGCAGTCTCGTGGAGTCCGGTCAACCGCTGTTCAATACCTGCTCCGTATGCAGCAACGTGCTCTTGGGCAACCTCTCCGAGCGCCTCGCAAGCAGCGATGATCGGGTCGTACCCCTCGCGCATTGCCTTCGTCGAGAAGTTCGTGTGCATGCCCGCACCGTTCCAGTCTCCCTTGACCGGCTTCGGGTTGAGCGTGGCTGAGATGTCGTAGTCCTCAGCAATGCGATAGAGCAGCCAACGGGCAAGCCACAGTTGATCTCCGACCTCGACGGTATTCGCCGGCCCTATCTGGAACTCCCACTGACCGATCATCACCTCTGCGTTTGTCCCTGAGATGTCGAGCCCGGCCTCCATGCAGGCCCACGTGTGGTCTTCGACGATGTCGCGACCCCAGATCTCGTCCGCACCAACACCGCAGTAGTAGCCACCTTGAGGAGCGGGGTACCCACCAATGGGCCAGCCATGGGGACGTCCGTCCTTGTAGAAGGTGTATTCCTGTTCCAGACCGAACCATGGCTCTTGGTCGCCGTACTTTTCGAGTGCCTCGACTGCGGCGACGCGTGTGTTCGATGCATGCGGGGACATGTCGGTGTTCAGCACCTCACACATCACAAGCTTGTCGTCGCCACCCCTGATTGGGTCTGGAACGATCTTCACCGGGCGAAGCACGCAGTCCGAGTTCTCGCCTGGCGCCTGCTCGGTTGATGAACCATCGAAACCCCAGATGGGTGGTTCTACGCCATCTGGCACGATTTTGGTCTTTGACCGAAGAAGGGCCGTTGGCTTCCTTCCATCGGTCCAGATGTACTCCGCTCTGTAGGGCATCGTTCCTCGCCTTCTGCGTGGTCGGTGTGCGCGGGGCAGTAAGGCACCAGCGCTGCACGGAAGAATGGGAGGGACCCGTTTCTCAGGAGTAACCGGAGTGTGAACGCTGTGTTACAGCCCCGTCTGGCCTGTGGACAAGTGACATCGCAGACGTACGATGTGGCGACACGATCCCCGGAGTTTTCAGTGGACCGCCAGAACGAATATGTGCTGAGCACGGTGAAAGAGCGAGGTATTCGCTTCATCAGGCTGTGGTTCACCGACGTCCAGGGATTCCTGAAATCGTTTGCGATCACGCCCGCTGAGCTGCCTCTCGCACTCGATGAGGGAATGTCTTTCGATGGCTCGTCGATCGACGGGTTCTCACGGTCGTACGAGGCCGACATGCTCGCAAAGCCCGATCCAGCGACGTTCCAGATCCTCCCGTGGCGCGGCGACGACGCCGGTGTCGCCCGAATGTTCTGCGACATCGTTACACCGGATGGTGATCCCTTCCCTGGCGATCCTCGATACGTTCTTCGCAGGAACCTCGAACGAGCCGCCGAGCTCGGATACTCCTTCTACGTCGCACCCGAAATCGAGTACTTCTACTTCGAAGACGCAGGTTCGACACCAAAGGTGCTCGACAAGGGCGGATACTTCGACCTCACGCCTTTGGATGTTGCACAGGAATATCGGCGCACGACGATCATGATGCTCGAGAGCCTCGGGATTCCTGTGGCGTTCTCACATCACGAAGTGTCTCCATCCCAGCACGAGCTTGACCTCCGACATACCGATGCGCTGACGATGGCGGACAACATCGTCACAACACGGCTCGCTGTGAAGGAAGTAGCGCTTGAGCACGGCATCTACGCAACCTTTATGCCGAAGCCGCTCGAGGCATATGACGGTTCTGGGATGCATCTTCATCTGTCGTTGTTCCAGGACGACGAGAACGCATTTCATGACACATCCGGTCGACATGGCCTTTCAAAGGTCGGTGAGGGGTTCATCGCGGGTCTGTTGACGCATGCCTCCGAGATCACGGCGGTGACCAACCAATGGGTCAACTCCTACAAGCGGCTGGTCGGTGGATTTGACGCACCAACATTTGAGACCTGGGCACGAAACGATCAGAGTGCCCTCGTGCGAGTACCGGCCACCAAGAAGGGCAAGATCGACTCGACACGCATCGAGTACCGGTCCCCTGACCCCAGCTGCAACCCGTATCTTGCGCTGTCAGCGATCCTTGCGGCAGGCCTGGCAGGGGTCGCCAACAACTATCCGCTTCCGCCAGAGACCGGGTCTGAGATCCTTGAAATGACCAGATCCGAACGTGAAGCCGCCGGTGTCCGCCACCTCCCGCAGAATCTTGCCGATGCGATCAAGACCATGGAGGGATCGGACCTGATGCGTGATGCCCTTGGCGATCACGTGTTTGAGTGGTTCCTCCGCAACAAGCGTCGTGAATGGGCGAGATATGAAGAACATGTCTCGCAGTTCG
>JBPCTY010000104.1:0-10845 GCA_051011415.1 Acidimicrobiia bacterium | reverse complement strand
TCGGCGTGTCAAACATCTCCTTCGGACTCAAACCACAACTGCGAAGAGCGTTGAACAGCGTCTTTCTCCACGAGTGTCTCGATGCGGGTCTCGATGCGGCAATCATCCATGCGGGGAAGATCGTGCCTCTCCACGACATCGATGAAGACATCCGGACTGCTTGCACGGACCTGGTCCACAACCGCCGCTCCGACGACTACGACCCTCTCGAGGATCTGCTCAACGCCACGACAGAGCAGGTCGACATCGTCAAGGCTGATCCGCTCGAGGGACTCTCGGTGAACGAGCGTCTCGAAACACGGATCGTCGAAGGTATGGGTTCTGGCCTTGAGGCTGACCTTGACGAGGCGTTGGGCTCGACGCCTGCGATGAATCTGATTAACGATGTGCTGCTCGCTGGGATGAAGACGGTCGGCGAGCTCTTCGCCAGCGGCGACATGCAGCTTCCCTTCGTCCTTCGCTCAGCACAGACGATGAAAGCCGCCGTTGCGTACCTGGAACCGCATCTCGACACAATTGATGATGCGGGACGCGGCAGCATCGTGCTGGCAACCGTCTCGGGGGACGTGCACGACATCGGGAAGAACCTTGTCGACATCATTCTCTCGAACAACGGCTACACGGTGCACAACCTTGGGATCAAGGTATCGATCGCGGAGATGATCGACCGGTTCGAGGAGACGAGCTCGGATGCGATCGGAATGAGCGGTCTACTCGTGAAGAGCACGTTGATCATGCGTGACAACCTTGATGAGCTGGCGAGGAGGGACCTGGGTGACGTGCCGGTACTCCTCGGCGGCGCAGCACTCACCCGCAAGTATGTGGAGCAGGATCTACGGGAGCGGTACCCCGGGCCGTTGATCTATGGCAAGGATGCATTTGCGGGTCTCGATGCCATGGCCTGGATCACCGGTGACGGACCGGAGCCATCGGCTGGTACGACACGCTACCCCACAATCGAAGAGACCGGGGTAGCCATTCCGACCGACGTCCCGTCGCGATCGCCCGATGTGTCTACCGCCGACGTCATCCCGGAACCGCCCTTCTATGGCTCGCGCATCGTCAAGGGAATCGAGCTCGATGACATCGCTCGGTATCTGAACACGACGGCGCTTCTCCGCAATCAATGGCAGTACCGACCGGTAGATGGAGAAGACGATGCAGCCTTCAAGGAACGTCTCGCTCCCGAGATGCGTCGGCGAATTGCACAGGCCAGAGCGGAAGACCTCCTCCAGCCGTCCGTGGCCTACGGATACTTCCATGCCAACAGCGAAGGCAACGACGTCGTCATCTGGGCGGACGAGTCCCGTACGACCGAGCTCAGCCGGTTCCCCTTCCCCAGACAGCAGGAAGCGCCGTGGCTCTGCATCGCAGACTTCTTCCGACCAGTCGACGAAGGACTCGATGTCGCCGGCTTCCACGTCGTGTCGATGGGTGCAGCGGTCTCCGAGAGAACCGCGCAACTGTTTGCCGAGGATCGCTACGAGGACTACCTGAAACTCCACGGAATAGGAGTTGAGATGGTCGAGGCGCTTGCTGAGTACTGGCATGCACGAGTGCGCACAGAACTCGGGATCGGCGCAGACGACGATCCAACGATCCGGGGGCTCTTTCGTCAGCGCTTCCAGGGCGGTCGGTACTCCTGGGGATATCCTGCCTGCCCGGACCTCGAGGACAACCTCACGGTCGCTCAGTTGCTCGACGCAGAAAGAATCGGAGTCGAGGTGGGCCCGCACACGGGATACCAGTACCAGCCCGAGCAGACGACGTCGGCAATCATCTGCCACCATCCGGCGGCCAAGTACTTCATCGCCAGATCTCCGAAGGAGCAACGAGATGCTCAGTAAGCCCGACGGTTTCCGAAGGATCGTCGAGGTCAATCCTCCTGAGCTTCCGAACATGGACCACATGTTGCTCGAGGGTGCATGGAAAAGCGTCCTTGTAACGGACAACGTATTCGGAAAGATCAGGGTCTCTCCTTTCGCTTTTGCCTCACGCATTACCCACGACGCTCCGAGTGTCGATCCGACCGTTGTCGTCTCGACTCGCGATCGAAACATCCTGGCCATCGAGTCTGAGGTGCGAGGCGCCCTTGGCAATGGGGTTCAGTCGTTTCTCGTGGTGGTTGGAGACACCCTGCCCCAGGTCGACCACCTGGCGAACCACTACGAGATCGTTCGCCATCTGAGAGACCTTCAGAACGAGCTTCCAGAGTTCACCGTCGGCATGCCAACCCGCTTTCAGGCCTGGCAAAAGCGGCGTCGCATCGAAGCCGGGGCAGAGTTCCTTGTCGCGGGACCAATCCTCGACCCGGCAACAGTGGCACCACAGGTGGCAAAGCTCGATCTCGATCCCGACGATCCCCCGGTCTATGTGATGGTGATCCCACCGTTCGGACCGGAATGGATTGATCGCATGGAATCGATGGGCGCCGTCCCGTCCCAAGATGCTCTGAGAGAGCGCCTCTCTTCTGTTTCCGGCGACGAGCGACGCACGATTGCATGGGATGCTGCTCGTGAGGTCGCAGACGAGGCCGAAGCGGCGGGTGCTGCGGGAGCGATTCTCATGGGTCTTCGCTTCGACACGATCGTCGATGAGGCGGCCCTTGCATGGCGGCCCAAGTCCACACCCGTCGGCCCAACGTAGCCTCGCAAGTCCCTAGGCAGACCGTGCAACGGCGGCGATCCGATCGCTATCGGTGATCACCGCCCTCCCTCTTCGCACGATGAGGGCCGAGCCGGAAGGTCCGCCGACGACCGCCGTCGGAACCGATCGTGTGCTGATCCCCACGGCTTCGGCATCAGACACGGACATCGTTTGATAGGAGATGCCGAGACGATCGAACGCCGCCCTGGCGCTATCGCAGTCGCGACACGTCTCGGTAGAGACAATGGTGAGTCCGGCCGGCACAACGAGCCGTTGAGAAAGCCCACGACGTTGCCATAGGAGGACCACGCCGAAGGACCCAGCCAGGAGGAGAGCAACGATGATCAGACGTTCAAGCATCAGTGCGACACCGCCTGTTTGTACACGATGCATCCCACACAGATACGTGTCGCGGCGGCAAGCGTGGCAAGTGCTGTCACTGTCAGGGTCAGGACCCAGCCGAATGCCATCCATCCGAGGAGGAATGCAACCGATGCGACTCCGAGGAAGATCGTCCCAAGAAGCTGGGCGAACCGTGGTGGTGCTGCCTCCTCCGTCTCGACATCGCTGTTCCGTCGCGGCTTGATGAACCGGACATATGCCTGGGTGAATGGCCCGTAGCGTGGCCCGGCGAACCGGGTCGCTGCGAGGATCAACGCGGTGACCGCCACGAGCGGCCACCATTGCACGACGAACGCCAAAGCCGTAAGTGCTGCAACACAGGCTTGGTTGAACCGGGGAACATTCACATCCACACGGGTAGTCATGTGAGTGCTGCCTTCGTCGCTCGATCGACATCGTTGATGAGATCGTCGATGTCCTCGAGACCAACGCTGATACGAACGACTCCGTCTGTGATCCCCATGTCGCTTCGCACGTCGGGACCGAGACGTCGGTGCGTCGTTGAGGCAGGGTGGGTGACGAGCGATTTCGCATCGCCGAGGTTGTTGGAGATGTCGATCACCTCGAGCGAATTGAGAAAGCGGAATGCCGCATCCTTGCCTCCCGGTACCGAGAACGTCACGACGGTGCCGCCTGCACGCATCTGAGCCCGTGCAAGCTCAACCTGAGGATGCGACTCCAGGTGTGGGTACCAGACCCGCTCAATGCCAGATGCGTCGTCCAAGTGCGCGGCGAGCTTTGCAGCCGACGCGACCTGTGCCCGGACACGCAGGTCCAAGGTCTCGAGGCTCTTCACCAACACCCATGCATTGAAGGGGCTCAATGCGGGACCGGTGTGCCGGATGAATGGCTGCACACGCTCGGTGATGTACTCCTCTGTCCCAAGGATGGCTCCGCCGAGGGTTCGACCTTGCCCATCAACGTGCTTCGTCGTCGAATACACCACAACGTCTGCACCAAGCGCCAGTGGCGACTGGAGGACAGGCGTGGCGAACACATTGTCAACGACGACAGTGGCACCAGCTGCGTGTGCGAGTTCCGACACGGCTGCGATGTCGACGAGACCCTGCATCGGGTTGGATGGTGTCTCAAAGAAGACGACCCTTGCTCCGTCTTCGAGTGCGCGCTCCCACGCATCGAGATCAGCGCCGTCGACGAACGTTGTGGAGATCCCCCACCGAGGAAGGAGCTCGTCGAGGATCAGGAAACATGATCCGAAGAGACCTTTCGATGCAACGACTCGATCTCCAGTCTCAAGTAGCGCGATGAGCGAGGTGAAGACTGCGGCCATGCCGGACGCTGTTGCATAGCAAGCCTCTGCACCTTCGATGGTTCGCAGGCGCTCCTGGAACATGCCAACAGTCGGGTTGCCATACCGCGAGTAGATGTAGCGGTCGGCCTCGCCCGCAAAGGCAGCCTCTGCTTCTTCAGCAGATCCGTACACGAAACCGGAGGTGAGGATGAGCGCTTCGGAGGTCTCATCCCATCCGCTCCGCTCGAGACCACCTCGAACGAGATCCGACGAGTTCCAGCTCATGACTGCCTCCATGGCAGATCTGCTGCTTTCCATCCGGCCTGTGTCCCACGCTGTCCCTGCGGGTTCGGCGGTCCTTCGAAGCCATCGGCGATGTTGTGGGCACGTTCGAAACCAGCACTCGTCGCTGTGACGGCAGCGAAGCGTGAACGCGCCCCACTCCGACACAAGAAGTAGACGGCCTGATCATTCCCGATCCCGTAAGCACGCAGCTCCTCAACAAAGTTGGGGTTCTGTTCGCCAGTTGGGAACTGTTGCCACTCGATGGCGATCACCCGCTTGCCCAGGGGTGAAAGGTCAGCGGTGCCGACGTATGCGAGTTCCGGCTTTGTGCGGACGTCGACCAAGACAGCGTTGGGATCATCTGAGATCGCCTGATACGCCTGCTCCGGGGTTACGTCTCCTGCGTACGTCACGGTGCCACCCCTTGGAGGACGACGGCTTGCGCTGCAATGACCTCACCGTCGCGCACCGCTATCGATGGCGAGCCGTAGAGGGAGTAGCCATCAGCGATGGCTTCAGCAACCCTCAGACAGAACGCGTGATCGTCAGGTCCCGTGAGCAATCGGTACGTCAGACGTTCCTCGGCCGTGTCAGTCATCGTCAACCTCTCCTGTTGTAGGTGAGGGACAGGCTGAAACTCATCGATCAGGCATTGGCACCTTGCATATGCAGGTTGCCGCAGCTTCTCAGGGCCTGTCCCTCAGCTGCTCTTAATGAGACCGCCAGCATACACATGTATCAACCTGCCAAATCCACGCACCGTGACGGCGTAGGATTGCGCCGTGACCGACGGCCCACACGACCCCAACGACCCGGATTCGCCCGAGTCGGCCCATCCAACCGGTGAGCTCGAACCGGTGGTTGAGGGTGACATCGAGTTCGCTGAGCCATCGCCGGACGCCAAGGGGAACGATCGGCACACTGGCACGCTGACCCTCGTTGTCGTTCAGGGTTTGGTTGCCCTCGTGATCCTCATCTTCGTTGCAGCCGAGCCTTGGGCCTTCACAGCTCTCGAGGAAATCGTCGGCATCGGGCTGGTCGCGTTCGGCCTGTTCGAGATGGTCAGCGAATTCCGGTCGCGAGGAGCGCGGGCTGACGGATCGACCCAGCAAAAGCTTGGACCATATCTGCAGCCGATCGCCGCCATCGTTGCGGGCGTCGTACTCATCGTGTGGCCAAGAGAGACCCTCGAAGTCGCTGGCTACTTCCTCGCCGGCGTGCTCGTGGTCAGAGGAGTGCTCGACATCTGGTCAAGCATCCGCAGATGGCACGAGACGGGGGCGAACTCCTGGGTATTCGTCCGTGGGATGATCGCAATCACGGTCGGCGCGCTCATGTTTCTGTTTCCGACCCAGTCGGTTGCACTCATCGTGGTTGGCGGAGCAATCCTCGTCGTGATCCGAGCGATTATCGGGGTCTGGTTCTCCATTGTGAGCAGGGATGCGGCAGGCACCCTGAGTCCCGCAGATACGTACGGCATCGTCACCTACTGGCTATCGCGCCACGAAATGGATGCCGCGGAGGCTGAAGAGGTCGAGAACCGGGTCTTTCTCCACAAGCGCAACAGAAATGAACGGTTGTGGCGCTTCGCAATACTCATGGCGCTTGCCACAACCATCGCCACGTTCGGAATCGCAACGGACTCCACCGCAGTCGTCATCGGCGCCATGCTTGTTGCTCCACTCATGACACCGATCCTCGGCACAGCCGCGGGGCTCATCAACGGAAAGAGCAAGTCGACCGCATACTCGGCTCTGATCACCGCAGCGGGCGCCTTCGGAGCCGTAGCGTTGGCATGGCTGCTTGCAGCCGTCATCCCTGACCTCCAGGCAGTCGTCCAGAACGGACAGGTCACGTCCCGCACGTCACCCAATCTGCTCGATCTCGGTATTGCGCTGGCCGCAGGTGCGGCTGGTGCCTATGGAGTCTCACGCGCCGAGTCAACCGATGCGCTCCCTGGCGTCGCCGTTGCAATCGCTCTGGTTCCACCGTTGGCCGTCATCGGCTTGACCCTCCATGCAGGCGATCTCTCCGAGGCGGTTGGTGCACTGCTCTTGTTCCTCACCAACCTGTTCTCAATCATCTTGATGGCGGGTCTGGTCTTCGTCCTCGTCGGATACGGTTCGTGGGGGCGGCTGTACCACCGGCGGAATCGGATCCGTGTCTCGTTCGCCGCCGTTGCCCTGGCTGTTGTCCTCATCTCGATCCCCCTCGCACTCACAGCACGCAACATCATTCAAAGCTCAACCGACCTGCGGTCGGCAACCGATGCGGTGGTCGACTGGCTTGGCGAAGACACCAGGCTGCGGATCGTGAGCCTCGAGTTCACATCCGACCAACTGACCGTCGATCTCATCGGGCCCGATACCCCACCCTCGACCTTCGAGCTTGCGCGAAATGTCGCTGAAGACGTTGGCAGAGAGATCACCGCAACGGTTCGTTGGGTCGAGGAGACCGAATCTACCGCCACTGCATCTGAGTAGCAGCCACCTGCGTTCGAAACTTTTCGAATTTGTTCGATATTGGTGTTGACATCCCTTTGGACGTTCGATAATGTTCGAACGACTAGGAACTCATTGACTGATTCGACAGGTGCGACATGAAGGTTGCCGACTACACATCACCCAAGAAACCGCCGCTCAGCCTTCGTTTGATGGTCAACTCAGCAGCAGACCTGCTGTGCGCATTGTGGATCATGTCTGATCGATGGGGCGGAGACGGTCTGGATGGTCTCGACCTCGGAGAACCCTGGTACGACGACTTCGAGGCCGCTCTGAGCCCAGAAACCATCGGAAAAATCAAAGACGTCGGATGCGGCGACATCTGGATCTCGCTCCTCCCTCTCCTCCCGGATGCCGGTGATGGAGGGACCGTGGACGGCTTCATCGACTATCTCGGCGGCATGGATCCTGCCGATCTTCGTTTCCGGTTGGTCCAACTCCACGAGCCATTCGGAGATGAGGACCGGGAAGTCGTTGCTGATGCCGCTGAAGGATCATCCGATGCGGTTGAAGCGCTGCTCGGACTCGTGGAGACACAGGATGTCGGGGTTAAGCGTTGGAGGGATGCGATCCGGCATCTGCTGTTGATGAAGCCCGAGGACACGCTCGGTCTCATCGTCGGCACGCTTCGTGATGTGCAGCGCGAGTCGTTCGCAACCCGCGAAGCGGGATTCCGTCCATATCTTGAGGCGGACGTTGCATCGAAGCGAGCGATGGCTCGCCGCATTTCGCCTGAAAGGCTCTTGGAGATATCGACCTCTGGGATCAACCTGACCGACAACCACGCTGTGCAACCCATTGTGTTGGTACCCACCATGGTGGCGAGGCCCTGGGTTGTGTTTGCACCCGGCACAGAGTTCTTCATGCTCGGATACCCGGTTGCCGACGAACACGTGGAGACGGAAGGTGACGCACCACCCCAGTGGATCGTCAAGATGCACAAGGCTCTCGGCGACGAGAGGAGACTGCGGATTCTTCGCAGCCTCGCCGAGCAGGACGCCACACTTGCCGAGCTCGCCGAACGCTCGGAAATCTCGAAGTCAACACTGCACCACCACATGATGCTGCTGCGGACAGCAGGCCTCGTCCGCGTCAGCGTTGGTTCCGAGAAGCGGTATTCGCTTCGCGACGACACGATCACAGACGCTGCCTCGGTGCTGGATGACTACATCCATGGCACCAAGGGAAGGGAGGAAGCATGAGCCCACACAATCATCACACCAACGACATGTACATCGCCGCCTACACCCAAGAGCTGAGTCACGAACTCCGCACCGCCTGGACCACGGGCGGGACAAAGCGGAGCCTGAGGAGAGGGATCGCCAGATCGATCGTTCGCTTCGGTGCGTGGATGCTGCCGGACACGCCAGAGCTTGTCGACGGCCACATCCTCGTACTCGAGGTTCGATCAACCGAGACCGACCACCTCAAGCAAGCCGCGTGATCAACCAGCACGCGGTGGCGTAGAAATTGCGCCACAATCGATCGAGGATGCCCCTGCTCGACGCAGGGGTTTCTTCGTGGCACAGGGCGGCAAACAGGAGAACTGGCAACACCGGTTCGATAGCCTCCCTCCCCTGACTCAAATCCGTGGAGCCGCGATCTCTGGTGCGGCGCCCGTCGAGGGGGAACAATGGAGTACGCAGCACGCGTCGAATCCGGGACAAAGGTCTACGGACGTGACGACATGGCAGTCGCCGCACTCAACGGTGTCACGGCTGAGTTCGAAGAAGGCAAGTTCACCGCGATCATGGGGCCATCGGGCTCGGGAAAGTCAACCCTTCTGCATTGTGTTGCAGGCCTCGACACACTGACTTCTGGCAACGCCTACATCGGGGAAGTGGACCTCGGATCGCTCAAGGACAAAGATCTCACTGTCCTTCGAAGAGAGCAGGTTGGTTTTGTCTTCCAGGCGTTCAACCTTGTCCCGACACTGAATGCCAAAGAGAACATTCTTCTGCCCATGACAATTGCGGGCACCAAGCCGGATGAGGAGTGGTTCGATCAGGTCGTTGAGACCGTTCGACTCGACGATCGGCTCGGGCACAGGCCGAGCGAATTGTCCGGAGGCCAGCAGCAGCGGGTTGCCGCAGCACGGGCACTAGTAGCGCGCCCACGAATCATCTTTGCCGATGAACCAAGCGGCAACCTCGACTCAACGTCCGGAGCCGAGCTGCTGGCATTCATGCGCAGCGCCGTAGACGAGTACGGCCAGACCATCGTGATGGTGACACATGACGCGGTTGCCGCAAGCTATGCCGATCGCATCCTGTTCCTCGACGACGGCAAGACGGTCGACGAGATGTCAGAGCCAACACCCGATCGGGTCCTCGACAGGCTCAAGGTCCTCGGGGGCTGACCCATGTTCAGAGCAGCTATCAAGAGCTTGCTTCACCGCAAGACACGGCTTGCACTCACCGCGCTTTCGATCGTGCTCGGCGTCGCGTTCATTTCGGGCACATTCATCTATACCGACACGACCAGCAAGGCGTTCAGCGGGATATTCGACACTGCTCTCGAAGGTGTCGATGTTGTCGTCACCAGCGATAGCCCGTTCTCATTCAGCCAAGGTGTGTACTTCGACGAATCGATGGTCGATGACGTCGCAGCCGTCGACGGCGTCGCAGTTGCTACCGCGACATTGCAGGGCCAGGGCGTCCCGATTATCGGGAAGGATGGCGAGGTCGTTGGTCCATCAGGGCCACCGAAGTTCGCTTCCTACATCCCGTCAGATCCGAGTGTGTGGGGTCCCGTCACATTCCGCGAAGGACGACCTCCCGCGGGGCCGAACGAGACGGCACTTGATGTGTCTTCCGCCGAGCTTGGTGGCTATTCCATCGGCGACACCGTGACGGTCGTTTCCAACGACGTTGGACCGCAGGAGTTCACGATGGTTGGGACAACCGGTTTCGGTGAACTCGACAACCTTGGTGGAGCGACGTTTGCGCTCTTCGACCTAGAGACAACCCAGATTGTGATCGGTCAGCCGGGCAAGGTTGATGGAACACAGGTCCAGGCGGATGCCGGCGTAGACATCGATCAGCTGGTAGTCGACATCCAGGCCGTGCTCCCGGAAGGGGCAGTCGCCCAGTCCTCACAGACGGCATCAGAGGAGCAGGCAGCCGAGCTACAGGAGGGACTCGGATTCTTCACGACCTTCCTGCTCGTGTTCGCTTTCGTCGCCTTGTTCGTCGGGACGTTCATCATCTACAACACCTTCCGCATCGTGGTGGTGCAGCGGCTCCGTGAGCTCGCCCTGATGCGAGCCATCGGTTCGACCCGAGGGCAGACACTCCGCATCGTGCTCCTTGAGGCTTCGATCGTTGGGGCAGTTTCGTCGGTCATTGGCATCATCGTCGGCATCGGTCTTGCGATGCTGCTCAGAGCGGCACTCGAAGGATTTGGCATCGCTCTCCCGAGCGGTTCGCTCGTTCTGGCTCCACGAACCATCGTTGTTGGCTTGGTCGTCGGCATCGGTGTGACCGTGCTGTCGAGCTTTGTGCCTGCGCTGCAGGCATCGAGAGTGCCACCGGTGGCCGCGATGAACGAGGGGGCTGCCACCCCTGCGAGACGATCGTTCACGATTCGTGCAATCGTCGGCGGTGCAGTGACGTTGTTTGGTATTGCGCTGCTGTTCCTCGGCCTGTTCGGAGACATCCCTGACACATCAGCTCGACTGAGCACAATCGGGCTCGGTGCCGTTGTCGTGATTCTTGGCGCCTACGTTCTGTCTGCTGTTGCTGTTCTTCCCGCGTCGCG
>JBPCTY010000103.1:0-4358 GCA_051011415.1 Acidimicrobiia bacterium | reverse complement strand
AGGGCGGCCGAGTGGACCGCCCTTTGTTGGAGCGGACGACCGGGTTCGAACCGGCGACCTCAACCTTGGCAAGGTTGCGCTCTACCAGCTGAGCTACGTCCGCAGTGGGCGTGATGGTACCACGAGGAAGTTCTTTCTACCCTTGCGCGGTGTCGTCCCATTCCTCGACGATTCGCACTTGAACGCCCGTTTCTGGTGCTTCATCGACGGGCCTCATCAGGCCGCGGACAACTCTCGCGACGGCTCTGTCGACGACGGTTGTGGAGGCTCGCAGGTCTTCGCCACTGGAGGCCGTGAGCATGGTTGAACCAAACCACACGAGCTCTCGCAGGCCGAGTTGGAGCAGAACGAGCGCGGCGACGATCCCACCGATACCGACGCTCGAGTCTGCTGGCAGTGACATGTTGTACACCGTCATCGCCGCCAGGAGGATGATCGTTGCCAAGGTTCCGTGTCTGACGAGCTTGAGGCGACGGAGGCTCTCGACGTCGTAGTGCCGTGCCCATGCCTTCGCACCGCGCATGGAAGCATGCGGACCGGTGGGTGCCTCTTCTGCCTCACGAGCGCCAGCTCGGAGGATCCTCAGCACCCAGCGCTGATCTGGGTCCACCGCACGTTCGATGCGGTACCGACCGCGCTCGAGGGCTCCCCTGGTCTCTTCCCAAACAGGATCGGATGGACCAGCCGCGTACTCGGTCAGGTGCGCCATACAGCCACACTATCAAGATTCACCGCACCGGTACGGTTCAACCCGACATGCAGCTCCCCCGAAACGTGAAGAGGTGGGTCTCGATCGCCAATGACGTGCGCATCGAGGCTGACCACGACAATGCCGTCATCGTCGCCGCCGGTGTGGCGTTCTATGCCGTGCTGGCCCTGTTGCCGGGCCTCTTCATCTCCGTATCGCTGTACGGGTTGTTCACAGACATCGCAACGGCGGAACGCCAGATCGAGTCTCTACTCGAGGTTCTCCCTCAGGCAACGATGATCTTTGTCGAGCAACAGATGCGAGCCGTCGCAGATTCGTCGCATGCAGGTCTCAGCATCGGATTCGTCGCGTCCATTGCCGCACTCGCCTGGACGGTGTCGAACCTGACGCGGGCGCTGGTGCGGGCCGTCAAGATCGCCTACGACCAGGAGACGGAGCGTTCGATTCTCGAGAACCGCGCAGTGGCAATTGGGTTGACGCTCGCGACGCTGATCATCTTGATCGTTTCGCTGTCGATCATTGCCGCCGCTCCGATCCTGCTTGGGCGGTTGGATCCGACCCACGCTGTCGTCACGTTTGGGAATCTGCGCTGGTTGATGATCGGAATCGGCTTCTTCGGCGGTATCAGCTTGTTGTACCGATACGCACCACCACGGCGGCCCAGCTGGCGGTCGGTCATTCCCGGCACGATTCTGGCCACCGTGATGTGGGTGGTCACATCGCTTGGCTTCAGCATCTACGTCTCGTCTTTCGGCAACTACAACGAGACGTACGGCACCCTCGGCGCCGGTGTGGTGCTACTGCTGTGGTTCTGGTTCACGGCGCTGTCGATCGTGTTGGGCGCCGAGCTCAACGAAGCACTCCTGCTCGAATCAGCTGACGCTTCCGACGCCGCCGACGCCGGTTGACCCGAAACCGCCCTCACCGCGGCTGGTGTCGGTGAGCGTGTCGACCTCCACATACTCAGGTTGGTTGACCGCGACGATCACGAGTTGGGCGATGCGATCGCCAATGGCCACCTCGAAGTCGACGTCGGAGTGATTGATGAGCACGACCTTCACTTCGCCGCGATAGCCGGCATCGATCAGACCGGGAGCATTCAACACCGTGACTCCGCTGCGGATCGCAAGCCCACTTCGGGGGAGCACCAACCCCGCAAAGCCGTCAGGGATCGCCATGGAGAAGCCTGCGGACACAAGCGCGCGTTCGCCGGGTCCAATCGTCGCTGCTTCAGCGGCTGCGAGGTCGGCGCCTGCGTCGCCGGGATGGGCGAATTCGGGCGTTGGGTGCATCGAATCTGAGGGCAAAACGGGTATCTTCATGCACGGATTCTCCCACGGAGTGCATGCCAGATGTCCAGAACCACCTCAAACCAGTCCGGCGGCAACGACGGCACGTGGTTTCTTGAGGCAATCGGCCAAACGAAGGCCCCCACGGCCAGTGAGGTTGTGGCCGATCTCGAGGCGGAGAACACCATCGCTGAAGACCTCGAGATCGCGATTGATCTCGACCACCACGCCGAGACCGAGGAGCGAGCCGCTGCCCTGGTTGCTGCAAACTCCTTCGACGGGAATCCCGGGACCTCCACTTCGTCGTTCGACCCGGTCCCGACACCGCCTCCCCCGCCACCGGAGGTGACCGAGGATCATGAACCCCTGGGCGCGCTTCTCGTGGACGCTCCACCAGTCGGTGATGATGAAACGTTCGATGACACCGAGCTCTCTCCAGCCCTCCGGTCAAAGCGAAACTTCCGTTGGCCCGTCGTTGTCGGGTTGCTGCTCGCGATCGCCCTCGTGGCTGCGGCAGCCATCATCCTTCCGGCCCGTGTCGAGGATCAAGCCCTCGAGGTCCGGCAGACGTATTACGACACTTCATTCGGCGTGCGTGACTACTTGCCGAGCGCACAGGTCGCACTCGATTCGATCACGAACCCCGCGTCGAACGACAGCCAGGTTGCCAGTGCCGTGCCGATGATCGCTGAACTCGACACACGGGCGTTCGCTCTCGAGACCGCTACGTCAGAGCAGCTGCCCTCGACCTTGCCACTCGTGCCGTCAGGACCCATCGACGAACTCGAACCGCTCAAGGACACAGGTGCAATTCTGGGAGCCGCATCTTCGGATTTGAGCAGACGCCTCGGCAATGCGTACGTGTATCGGACATCCATCCCCCTCCTCCTCAACACAGGTTCGCTGCCGATCGCTGCCACGACCAATGAGATCAACGAGATCAGCGTCACGTTGGCATCCTCGCTGGCTACCGACGCCGGCATTGTTGCCGACCTGCCAGATGACCCCGCGTTCGCTGAGGTGAAGACTGCGGCAAGCGCTGCCCTTGCGCGGGCGGCTGCATGGCAGGACGAATACCTCGATGCCCTCACCAGTGAAGACGCGGATACTGCAGCTGCCCTCGTTGGCGAGATGACCGAAATGCGGATCAGTCTTCAATCGCTCACCGCAGATGCTCTCGTTGCCTTCCGTGCAGAGGTAGACATCACGATCGTAAACCTTGCCGGAGATCTGGACGTCTACCTCGTTGCCGTCAGCAACCCCTGACGCCATATGGCGTTGATGCGAGCGTCGTCATCTGATCAGTCGGTCTTCGGCAGATCCGTTTCAAGCGTCGCTGCTTCCTTTTCGAAATCGCTTGCCGTCTGGAACTCCTTGTAGACCGAGGCGAAGCGCAGATATCCGACTTCGTCGAGGTCCTTGAGACCGTCCAGCACTATTCGACCGATGTCGTCGGCGTGGATCGAACCCTGTGACGTGTATGCGGCTCGCTCAACCGTCGAAACCAGATCGTCCACCGAATCCTGAGGTACGGGCCGGTCAGCAAGTGTGATCTCCACGCCCATGCGCACCTTTGATGCGTCGAAGGGCTGCCGTCGACCATCGCGTTTGATGACCACTACCACCGACGCCCGCTCGAATGTCGTGAAGCGGTGACCGCAGCGTGGACAGGAGCGGCGACGTCGAATAGCCGTTCCTTCTTCGGTGGGCCGGCTATCGACGACTCGCGTGTCGGCCGTTGTGCACAGGGGGCATCGCATCGGGTGAGCGTACCCAAGCCGTGTGTACTCGGGGCTGGGCGGGCGGTGTGGGCGAAGCATTGGCCTGCATCGCCTGCGGCTGGCCCCCTTGAGGAGCGATCGCAACCGTAGGAGCTAGCTGTTGTCGATCACAGGGATTTCGAGCAGCTGCCCCGCTTGCAGGATGCCTCCATCGAGATCGTTGATCCGCTCGATAGTGGCAACGATCCCTCGCACATCTTGACCCGCTGGTCCATGCGACTCGGCGATCCGCCACAGTGAGTCCCCTGGCTTGACCCGGTAGTCGAAGGTGTCCGTGATCTGACCGGTTGCATGGGAGGCCGAGGCGAGCAGAAGGAGTATCACCACCACCGTGATGGAGATGATGGAGAGCGCCCGAATTCGTGCGCTGTTCGTGATGGTCATGCTTCCTTCTCCTCGTTCCTCAGCTACCCAGTACCGGGGTTGTCCCGGTCCCCGCCGAAGCGGGGGCTTTGGTGGAGCTCAGCTCCTGAAACCGAATGTATCCGCTGGGTGTGACACGTTTCTGTGTCGTTGGTTCCGTCGGGATCCACCACCCGAGCCGAACATGTGTTCGGTTCATGACGTCAACCTATCGAA
>JBPCTY010000102.1:0-4074 GCA_051011415.1 Acidimicrobiia bacterium | reverse complement strand
GCCCATGGCATCGTCAGTGTCGATTGCGATTGGTTCGTCGGTGAGGTTGCCCGAGGTCGCAACAACAGGGCCGGTGAGTTCGGCGAGCAGTAGGTGGTGGAGGGGCGTGGTGGGCAGCATCACTCCGATCGTGGCGTTGTCGGGAGCGACCAGCAGGGAGAGATCGGCATCGAGAGCCTTGGGAAGGATCACGATTGGGGATGGCGCGCTGGACAACAGATTCGCTGCTGTCTCGTCGACTTCCACGCATGCGGCGGCTTGCGCAAGGTCGCTCACCATCACAGCGAACGGTTTGTCCGGTCGCTCCTTGGCCCCCCGCAGGGACCGAATGGCCACGTCGTTGCGGGCATCGACGAGCAGCTGGTATCCGCCGATCCCCTTGAGTGCGACGGTCTCTCCCGCCTGGATGGCGGTAGCAGCAGCGGAGAGGGCTTTACCCGGTTCCGTGATGACAACCTCGCCAGCTGTCCACGTGACCGATGGACCGCAGCTGGCGCATGCGTTCGGTTGTGCGTGGAATCGTCGATCGGTTGGATCTGCATACTCGCTGGCGCACTCGTGGCACATGGCGAACCCGGACATGGTCGTGTTTGGCCGGTCATAGGGGAGCTCTTCGATGATGGAGAACCGCGGCCCGCAGTTCGTGCAGTTCGTGAATGGATACGTGTGCCTTTTGTCTTTGGTGTCGAACACCTCAGTTACGCAGTCGCTACAGGTTGCGAGATCGGGAAGGATCACGGCGGTCTTGGCACCACCAGCGTCACTGTGCCGAATGGCGAACTCGGTGAAGCCTGCTGCGGGATGCCAGTCGACGTCGACGGAGTCGATGACCGCTACGGCCGGAAGTTCGTCCCTGAGTCTCGTCATGAAGACTTGGATCGTGTCGAGCGTCCCGTCGAGTTCGATGTACACACCATTGGCGTCGTTCAGCACCCATCCGGGAAGGCCGAGGTCGGTCGCCAGTCGGTACACGAACGGGCGGAACCCAACGCCCTGCACGGCTCCGTGTATCTCGATGGCGGCCCGTTGTGTCGTCACGAAGCGATGCTAGGCCGCGCAACGACACACGACGATTGGGTGCCGACGGTCGCCTGAAGCGTCAGGTCGTGACCGACACGTCGACGACATCGCCGACTTCGGCGTAGGGAATGAGTCGACCGTCGAGAGCATCTCCGCCAACCACCACGCTGGTGGTCCCGGTCCCGGAATTGTCGATGTGGATCCGGTACTCGGCGCCGCGGCAGTGTCGCACAACATCGAGGGCTTCCATGTCGGACGGGAGCTGCGGGTCGACCATCAATCCGTCGAGCTCGGGTCGGACACCCAGGATGTACTGGCTGATCGCCACCCAGTTCCACGCAGCGGTACCTGTGAGCCACGAGTTCTTCGCCTCTCCGTGGCGTGCGGCATCGCTACCTGCGATTGTTTGGGCGTACACGTACGGCTCGGTGCGGTGCAGATCTGAGATTTCCTCGCGGAACGTCGGAGCGATCTTAGACCAGTACGCAAATGCCTGATCGCCGTTTCCGAGCATCGCCTCCGTGATCATCATCCAAGGATTCGTATGGCAGAAGATGCTTGCGTTCTCCTTGTATCCGGGCGGATAGGTGCTGATCTCACCGAGCTCGACATAGAACCGGGTGAACGCGGGCTGATGGAGGACGATGCCGTGATCGGTGTCCAAACGCTCCCGCACCGAGTCCGCTGCCTGTTGAGGCTTGCCTGACTCTGACCCGATACCAGCCATCGAGCAGATGCCGTTGGACTCGATGAAGATCTGGCCCTCTTCGTTGCTGCTCGAACCGATTGGCTTGCCGAAGGCGTCGTAGGCACGGAGGAACCACTCGCCATCCCAGCCGTGCTCGAGTACAACCTCGGACATGGCATCGGCCTCGCCTCGCACGGCCTGTGCCTCGGATGTATGACCCCTGGCGTCGAGGAGTTGCGCATAGAGATCCGCTGAGTGCACGAAGAGTCCAGCGATGAAGACCGATTCCGCCGTGCCTGCTTTCCGGTTCTCCGATGTTTGGAACGACTCTCCCGGCGTTGTCGAGAACGCGTTGAGGTTCAAGCAGTCGTTCCAGTCGGCCCGCCCGATCAGGGGCAGGCCGTGTGGCCCGCGGTTGTCGAGGACGTGCTGGTACGAACGACGGAGGTGCTCGAACAGGGTCGCCGAATCCGAAGGATCGTTGTCGAACGGCACATCCTCGTCGAGGATCGACAGGTCACCAGTCTCGAATATGTAGGCAGCGGTGCCCTCGATCAGCCACAGTGGATCGTCGTTGAATCCGCTGCCCACAGCATCGTTGCCGCGTTTGGTGAGCGGCTGGTACTGGTGGTAGGCGCTGCCGTCGGGGAGCTGGGTCGCAGCGACGTCGAGGATGCGTTCCCTGGCCCGGTCAGGGATCAGGTGGACGAAGCCGAGCAGGTCCTGGGACGAGTCACGGAATCCCATGCCGCGCCCGAGTCCGGTTTCGAAGAACGACGCACTTCGCGACATGTTGAAGGTGACCATGCATTGGTACTGATTCCACACATTGACCAACCGGTCGATGCGCGGATCGTCTGTTGTCACCTGCATCTGCCCCAGGAGCGAGCTCCAATACTTGCGCAGTTCCGCCATCGCACTGTCGACAGCCTCTGAGGTCGAGTAGGTCTCGAGGAGGGCGCGGGCCTTTTCCTTGTTGACGGTGCCTGGTGATTCCCACTTCGCATCGTCTGCGTTCTCGATGTACCCGAGGACGAACACGAGGTCGCGTTCTTCGCCTGGCTCAAGGTTGATTGACAGGTGGTGCGACCCAACAGGGGACCATCCCGATGCGACCGAGTTGTTGCTCGTGCCCGCGACCACGACGTCCGGTCTGGCCCAACTGCCGCGGAGGCCAAAGAACGATTCGCGATCGGTGTCGAAACCCTCGATATCGGCGTTGACACCGTAGACGGCGAAGTGGTTACGGCGCTCCCGATACTCCGTCGTGTGGTAGATGGCGCTTCCTTCGATCTCGACTTCACCGAGGTTGAGGTTGCGCTGGTAGTTGGTGGTGTCATCGGCCGCGTTCCAGAGGTTGAACTCGGCGAGCGAGAATAGGTCGAACGACCGAGCGTTCTGCGAGGTGTTGGAGAGCCGGATGCGGTGGATTTCGGCGTTCGTGCCGAGGGGCACCAGGAAGGTCATCTCGGCACGAACTCCGTTTCGTTCACCGGTGATGGTGGTGTAGGACAACCCATGCCTTGCTTCGTAGAAGTCGAGGTCAGTCTGTGCCGGTGCCCACGATGGCGACCAGATGTCTCCGCCATCATTGATGTAGTAGGACCTGCCGCCTGAGTCCGTTGGGACGTTGTTGTATCGGTATCTCGTGAGCCGTCGCATCCGAGCATCCTTGTAGAAGGAGTATCCGCCACCGGTGTGCGAGATCAGACCGAAGAACTCCTCTGTCCCGAGGTAATTGATCCACGGATACGGGGTGTGTGGAGTCGTGATGACGTATTCCCGCATAGCGTCGTCGAAGTGTCCGTACTGCATTGCGTTTGCCAGCTCCTTGGAGGCGAGATCGGCCCCAGCGTAGGCACTACCAGGAGACCTTCAGTTTTGGCGTCTTGAAGTGCGATAGCGTGGGCCCATGTTGGACATCAGCACCATTCGTTCCGGTTTCCCCTCGCTCACCCGCACGGTCGACGGCGTCACCGCTGCCTACCTCGATGGGCCAGGGGGAACGCAGGTCCACCGCTCGTCCATTGATGCAATGGCTGGTTTCATGGAGCGGGGCGGTAGCAACCACGGCGGTTCGTTCGTGAGCGCCGCAGAGACCGATGAGACCGTTTCGGCAGCGCGGGCGGCTGTTGCTGATCTCTTCAACGCCGATCCCGGCGAGATCGTCTTCGGTCAGAACATGACATCGTTGACCTACGCCCTTTCTCGGGCGCTCTCACGCACATGGGATCAAGGCGACAACATCGTGCTCACCCGTCTTGACCACGATGCGAATGTCTCGACGTGGATGCAGGCGGCACAGGATTGCGGTGTTGAGGTTCGGTTCGTGGACTTCGATCCTGCGAAAGGGTGTGCGCTTGACC
>JBPCTY010000101.1:0-6060 GCA_051011415.1 Acidimicrobiia bacterium | reverse complement strand
ATCCATGGCTTCAGCAGTCCGTTCGAAGAACCCTGCAGGCAGGTCCATCGATTGCTTCTTGGTGGTGGAACCGCCTCCGTAGTTGGGTTTGACGCCACCAACCCGGTTGAAGTTCGGATGGAAACGGCCGCCGGTGACTTCTTCGATCAGCTCAAGGATGTACTCGCGTTCCCTGAGGGCATGCATCAGCGGAGTCGTGGCGCCGAGCTCGAGTGGATACGAGGACATGAACACAAGGTGCGATGAGATTCGAGCAAGCTCCGACAGGATGAGGCGGATCCACTGTGCGCGCTCAGGTACTTCGATCCCCATCAGCCGCTCAATGCCGGCAACAAAAGGCACTTCACTTGCGAACCCGGAGACCCAGTCAATCCGGTTGACCAATGCGGTGATCTGGGCGTAGGTCCTGACTTCGGAGATCTTTTCGTAGCCTCTGTGCATGTAGCCGATGACGGGCTCGACGTCGCGCACACGCTCGCCATCGATGTTCGCCACGAGACGCAGCACCCCGTGGGTTGAAGGATGCTGGGGCCCAATGTTCAGGGTCATGTCTGGTGTCTTGATCTCTACAGAGACCGCTGCTTCGGACCTGTGGATCATGTCGAGAGAGGTCATTCTTCTTCCTCTTCCGTCGGCATGTCCTCGACATCCACCTCACCGGGCCACGGCTTCACCTCACGCGAGATAAGCGGATAGCTCTTCAACAATGGGTGCCCGATGAAGTCATCCGGCAGATACAGAGGTATGAGGTTCTTGTTGCCATCGAAGTCGATACCAAACATCTCGTGAGCTTCGCGCTCGTGCCACTCAGCACCACCGATGTGTGGTGAGAGCGAAGCGATCGTTGGGTCATCCTTTGGCACGACTGCTACAAACTGCGCCGCATCGGCGTTCTCGACGGATGAGAGCCGGCACATCACCTCGAACCGTTCCTCAAGTGAGTCTGGGTCTTCCACAGGGTCGCCGACCTCCACGGACTTCGACCAGTCGATGGCGGACAACCACGAGAAGAATGGGAGATCTTCGTACGCGGTCAGGATCGAGTCGACCCACGATTCTCGGTCAACGAGGATCCGAACGGTGTCGAACTCGGCGGTGTAGCCGTTCGCACCGACCTTTTCGGCAAGTGCTGAGGCGAAGTCGTCGAGTTCCGAGCTCTCTGGCTCTTCGGTCACTTGCTCTTCGTCGGCGGTGGCTGTGGTCTCAGGCGTGTCGCTCATCGACCCCACTCCACTTCTTCTTCACGTCCTCGTTCTGGATGCGGTCCTGAAGCATGATGATCCCCTCGAGGAGCGCTTCTGGTCGCGGTGGGCAACCGGGAACGTAGACGTCAACGGGCATCACCTGGTCGACACCCTTGGTGACGGAATAGGAGTCCCAGTAGGGACCGCCAGTGTTTGAGCACGAACCCATCGAGATCACATACTTCGGCTCAGGCATCTGGTCATACAGACGCTTGATCGCAGGAGCCATCTTGTCGGTGACGGTTCCTGCAACGACCATCAGGTCTGCCTGGCGTGGCGATGCTGGCAGCGGAACGATGCCGAACCGCATGAAGTCATATCGAGGACCGGAGACGGCCATGACCTCGATCGCACAGCATGCGAGACCGAACTGGAAGTACCACAGCGAGTACTTCCTCGACCAGTTGAGGAGCCATGACAGTGGTTTGGGTGCGCCGAACTTCTCGATCACTCCCACGTCAGCACACCCTTTCGGATGGCATACACAAGACCAATCAGCAGGATGCCGATGAACACGAACATCTCGATGAGCGCCGTGAGTCCTGCGCCAATCTCCTGGAAGTACTCGAGTTGCAGAGCCCAGGGAAAGATGAAGACGGCCTCGACATCGAAAATCAGGAAGAGCAGCGCGAAGATGTAGTACCGAATATGGCTCTGGTTCCAGCCGCCACCTATCGGTTCGATACCCGACTCATAAGGAACATCTTTGAGTCCACCTGGCGCATTGGGCGCAATGGCCTTGCTTGCGGCAACGGCGCCACCCACCAAAACTGCACCGATGGCGATGAAGATGGCGACTGTTATGTAGTCGCCGTAGTACTGGTTGAGCACCCGTTGAACCCTTCGAGCCCGTTCCGACCTTTTGGCCGCCAACAGGTGGCGATTGTAGTTGCACAGTGGGAGCCATACCCAATCAATCGGACCGAAACATGGCAGGCCCGCTGACGATTGTGGAGTACCGTTCCCGCATGCCGATTCCACGCCCACCTGACTACCTCGGCGGCGGACTCGTCAACCTGGTGGCAGAGCTTGAAACACGGCTGACCGGGAGCGCTCCAAATGTGCGCCTGGCTGGCGAGCTGCAATCCCATGTGCCGTCCAATTCGACCTATGTGATGGTCCTGTTCGATGGGCTCGGATCGCACCAGCTGAGTGTCCCCGCTGCGAGTTCGCTTGCGGCAGCTCAGGTTGGATCACTCGATGCACCCTTCCCGACGACGACGACCGTGAGCCTCGCAACCATCGCTACCGGCCGGAACCCAATCGAGCACGGGATCATCGGATACATGCTGTGGGACCCGGTTCTCAAGACGACGCTCAACACAATTCATCTGAAATCGGTGACCGGCGACCCGGTCCACGTCAACCCATCGACCTTTCTTCCTGGTTCGACGGTTTGGGAGCGACTCAACCGTGCGGGGATCGAACCGATCGTCGTACAGCCGGACAACTTCCAGACCACGCCGCTGACCAAGGCGCTCTACCGAGGAGCCAGATTCGAGGGGTACTACTCAGCGGACGATGCGGTCGCAACGACACTCGATGTCGCCTCACACCCGAACCGCTTCGTTCTCCTCTACGTGCCCTTCGTTGACGTCGCGGCACACCTCGAAGGACAGAACAGCAGCGCGTACAGAGAGGCGGTGTCATCAGCTGACCTCATCTGGGATCGGCTGACCGACAGACTGGGTGACGACGTGACGCTCGTCGGGACCGCGGACCACGGCCACTTCGATCTCGACGACAATCACAAGATCCGGGTACCCGAAGAGCTTGCGACCGGTCGTCATCTGTATGGCGACCCCCGCGTGCTGTTGGTGAAAGGCGATCCGCAACCCGTTCTTGACCTTGGCCACGCGACGTGGCTGGATGTCGAACACCTTCTGCCGTTCTGGGGACCAGGGGCAACAAGCTCGCAGACCGCGCGCCGTCTCCCCGACGGAGCCCTCTTTGCGGATGACGATTGGGGTCTGTTTCCACAGACTATGAACCACCGGCTGATCGGTACTCACGGGGGGCTCACCGATCGTGAACGTTCCATCCCCTTCCTTGTGCGGCAAGCGTGACATCGGCACCATTGACAATGGTGCTGCTGACGGAGTTTGCGGTGCGATGTGCAGTACACACGGGTATGGTTAGAAATTAGGAGTCAACCGACCGCGGAGGGCATTCACGGGTGGAGTGCCGAACACCATCCGGTGACGTAAACGGTTCAGAGAACGCACCCAACTGCCGATAGGTTCTAGTCATGACAACAAACCAATCAAAATTGAGATCTGATCGCGGGGCTGCCCTCGTCGAAATGGCTCTGATCCTTCCGCTCTTCGTGCTGCTGGTGTTTGGCATGATGGAAGCGGGGTGGGCGTTTGCTCAGGCGAACGACATCCGACATGGAGCGCGCGAAGGCGCGCGGCTCGCGGCAGTCGATCATGGCGATCTCACGACAATAGGCCGCGAGGTATGCGATCGGATGGACATCACGCCGGCAGCGAACACGACGGTAACCCTCACTGCTGTCATGGCCGTCGACAGCAACGGCGACCCCATCGCTCTGGGAAGCCCTGGCGCCGAAGGTGCGCGAAATGCCCAAGCTCGCATCCAAGTGTCGACAACCTCTCCCGGACTCACCGGCGTCATTTCTGGATTTACGAATCTCTCGCTCAACTCTGATATTGACTTCAGATTGGAGCAACCCGCGACGGGCGACGCCAGTTGGTGGGCGGCAGCACAAGGCGGTGGGACACACACATGCGGCACCTAGGCACAGACGGCAAAGCGGACGAGCGCGGAGCCGTGCTTGTCATGTTTTCACTCGTTCTCATCATGTTGTTCGGCTTCATGGTGTTGGCGGTCGACGCTTCCCACGCGTTCGTCGAAAGACGAAATAGCCAGTCGGCAGCAGATGTCGCCGCCGTTGGAGCGGCGGTGCAAGCGATTGAGAACACGGGTACCGATGCACAGATTGCGGACGAGATCATCGCAGAGGCACAGCGCTTGGTGCAGTTGAATATCAGCACGTCGGATTGGGCGGCCTGCAACGACGCCGATGCTTTGCCATTCACTTGGGCGTCGGAGCGCGGCGGCGCGACCAACTGCGTGAGCTGGTCCGAGGGGTTCCGCAGGGTCCGGGTGAGAGTCCCTACCCGCAATATCGACACGTTTTTCGCATCCATCATCGGAATCGACTCGGTGGCCGTCGCTGCCGCGGCTGAGGTCGAGGGCCTGGCAGAAGGTCTTGGTGGAATCCTGCCGTTCGGCGTTCTCTCGGACGCTGGAGATGGCAGCCTTCTCTGTCTCAAAACCCAGAATGGACAGAACAAGGTCCCAGCCGCATGCGATCCCGCGGTCTCAGGAAACTTCGGATACCTGGACTTCACGATCCACGGTGGAGTCATCCCTGGCGCAGACCAAAACTGCATCGGTCAGCCCGTTAATCGGCTGACGGAAAACGTAGCGCATGGAATTGATCACGAACTTGGCATCGGACCAGCAGACGAAACAGGCCCCGGTGTGATCTTGGATCCCGACAAGTGCTCCAATCCCCTCCTAGGCGGAGGTGCACCCGTCAATGGGACAGAGGCCAAGACCGGTACCTCATTCACTGGCGTCATCTACCCCGGCTTCATCGGCGGAACAAGCAACCCGTCGCCGGCATTTCCTGGCCGCTTGACCGTGACGCAGGGGCCAACATACAACTGGAACGGCATCGAAGTCGACGATGAGCCGCTGTGGGCGCACCTCATTCCGGCCAAACGAACACAATGTGAACCTCTTAGCGAAGAGGTTGCAGCTTCACCCCGCTGGGGCGATATCGACGTCATCGACACCGAAGAAGAGATGGTGTCGTGCATCGCGTATCACTACTCGCTGTCCACCACCAGCGACATCTTCCAGGATCTCAAGGACTCGCCACGATTTGGCTCGGTTCCGCGTCTCCACAAGACTTGGCCACCAGGAGGCTCCGCAGATCGAACCTTTGCTGGGTTCGTCACGATCTACGTACAGGCCCTGTTCGGCGGCAACTGCACACAAGCCGACGGCACCTGCGGCACGTGGTTCGAGCCTGGCGGCCTCAAGAGGAATACGACGTCGACGCAGATGACCGGTGTCACAGCAATCGCAATCCCCGACGGTCTGGTTCCTCAATCCGATCTCGACGCCTTGCAGGGTCTTCCGGAGATTCGGGAGTACTTGATCGTCGAGTAGGTCGGTTCCGCATGCCGGAATTTGTACCTATCGACATAGTGGTTATAGCCTGACCTAATCAAATTCATTAGGTTAGGAGAAACTATGAAGCGTCTCGTCCTCTTCGCACTTGCGCTTGGCCTTTTGGCCACTGCATGTTCGACTGGAGGGGAACGATCGCTCACTGTGTACTCAGGACGTTCCGAAGAACTTGTCCAACCGCTGATTGAGGGTTTCGAGGAAGAGACCGGAATCGACGTGACCGTTCGGTACGCAGGGTCGGCCGACCTTGCGGCAACGATTCTCGAGGAAGGCGACAGCTCTCCTGCCGACGTGTTCTTCGCCCAGGATCCGGCATCGCTTGGATCTGTAGCCATTGATGGGCTGTTCGCCGAACTCAGTGAATCGATACTCTCGACCGTCCCCGACCATTTCGCTGACTCCAACGGATACTGGGTCGGTGTGTCAGGACGGGCCCGCGTGGTCGTCTACGACAGCACGACGGTCGATCCGTCCGATCTTCCGGATACCGAGGACGGATTCACCGACCCCGAATGGCGCGGCCGCGTTGGCATCGCGCCGACCAACGGCTCATTTCTGGCATTCGTTGCGGCCAAGATCCTGATCGATG
>JBPCTY010000100.1:0-12332 GCA_051011415.1 Acidimicrobiia bacterium | reverse complement strand
CTCCTGGTTCGTCGCAAGTACTCGGCGGTCCCGCACACGAAGCACACATGCGCTGGGCCCTTGAGAAAGCAAGTGCCCTCGGCCCGATGGTCACCAGTTCAATGGCGACCGGCCCCGCCATCGTGCTCGTCGTGAACGATCATGACCGTTCGCAGCTCAGGAAGGCAGTGAGGGACCTTGGCTATCGGCTGGATGGCGGGGAACCGGCTGTCGTGATCGTTGACGCTGATCTCGATGGCGGTCGCGAGGCGATTGCTGGCTGGGCGTCGGCAAACAACCGGCCTTCGCGAATCATCGCGTTCGGCCGATCCCTCGACGACCTGTCGACCACTGCGCTCAAGGCTCTCGGTGCCGACCTCGTTGTACCGGGCGACAGGCTGCTTGCTGACACGCACGAGTTCCTTCCCGCAGTGACCTAGCTGCCGTAGTGAGCAGCGATCGCAGCCGACATGTAGGTCGCTGTGCCTGTGCCAGCCTTGTCGATTGTCTCAGCGAATCTCATGTCCGATTCGTACATGGCGCCGAGGCCCGCGTGGATTTCAGGCGTGCATTCGTAGAACCACCGCGTGATGTGCTGGCGGTGGGCCTCGACAGATCGCCCGGCCTCAGGAGAGTCCGCGGGCACGTCCGCCACGCTCAGGCGGTGGAACTCTGCATAGATCCCATCAGCTTCGGAGCGGATCGTCTTCCACTCGTCTACCCCGTACGAGGATGTGCGGCGGGACGCGTCACCGAATGCCTCGGTGTCTCCCCATCGCTCTTCGGCCTCAGCCGCATGGTGGTCCGGGTCGAAGTCGCCGAACGCGGATAGTTTCTCTTCTGGCGTCATGGTTACTCCTTGCTCAAGTGACTCAATGGCTGTGTTCAGGTTGGAGTGGATGGCTTCAAGCCTGACAATCTGGTTCTCGGTTCGTGCTCTGGCATCGACCAGTACTGCTTGGGGCGGTGCGCTGCCGTTCACCGCAGCCTCAATCTCACTGAGCCCGAGCCCGAGCTCCCGGTAGGCGAGGATCGCATAGAGCCTGTCGACGTCTGCGTTCGTGTAGGTGCGATACCCGGAGCGGGTGCGACCAGATGCGGGAAGCAGCCCGATGTCGTCGTAGTGGTGCAACGTCCGGACCGAGATGCCAGCAGATCCGGCAAGTTGTCCAACTGTGTACGTACTCATGCCTCGAGCGTAAACCCTGACGTAACGTGAGGGTCAAGGGAGTTTTCGAGAATTCCTGGTACTTAGGCGCCGAGCCATCGCCAACCGAAGGGTTCGAGCGGTCCCCATGGCGTTTGAACGTCTTCGTCGGAGAAGTTTGCGATGACGGTCACCGCCCCTCGTGCAAAGGCGAGCACTCGCGTATCTCCGCTTGCCAACGGTTCGTACGGAGCGTGGGACAGGTCCGGTGTGCTTCTTCGCTTCTCGATTATCGACTTCATGAAGGTGAGGAGTGAGTCAGGGTCGGTCGCTTGGTTCTCGGCGTTCACCTGTGTCGGTGCGTACCCGCCCATCTGCACCACCGGGAGGTAGAAATCGTCAGGATCGGCATCAGACCAGCCAGCTGTCGCTGTGGCGTCCCACTGCATGGGCGTGCGTACGCCGTCGCGGTCATCGAGAAGGTATTCGTCCCCCATGCCGATCTCGTCGCCGTAGTAGATCACCGGGGTGCCTGGCATCGCAAAGAGAACGGCATTCATCAGTTCGATCTTGCGCCGGTCTCCTCCAAGGAGCGGGGCGAGACGCCGACGGATTCCGATGTTCTTGCGCATCGCCGGGTCGGGCGCATACGTTGCGTTGAGCACGTCCCGTTCTTGCTGGTCCACCATTTCGAGGGTCAGCTCGTCGTGGTTTCGCAGGAACATCGCCCACGCCGTTCCCTCCGGAAGTGCTGGGGTTTGCTCCATTGCCCAGGTGATCGGTGTCACGTCCTGCTGAGCGAGCGCGAGGAACATCCTTGGCATGAGTGGGAAGTGGAAAGCCATGTGGCACTCATCACCGTTGCCGAAGTAGGGGAGGAGGTCGTTTGGCCATTGGTTGGCCTCAGCAAGGAGGATCGCCTCGGGATACTCGTTGTCCACGATTGCTCGAAGCTCTTTGAGGTACGAATGCGTTGCTGGCAGGTTCTCGCAGTTCGTTCCCTCCTTTTCGAAGAGGTAGGGAACGGCATCGAGGCGTAACCCGTCGATGCCGAGATCAAGCCAGAACCTGATGGAATCCTCGACGGCCGCACGAACCCCGGCATTCTCAAAGTTGAGATCCGGTTGGTGGTCGAAGAATCGGTGCCAGTAGTACGCACCTGCGCGTTCATTCCAGGTCCAGTTGGAGTCATGCGTGTCCGTGAAGATGACGCGCGCATCTAGGTACTTCTCGGCAGAGTCTGACCACACATACCAGTCGTGCTTGTCCGAGCCAGGATCGAGCGCGGACGTGAACCAAGGATGCTGATCCGACGTGTGGTTGACGACGAAATCGATGATCACTCGGATTCCTCGGCCGTGTGCTTCGCTGATGAGGGTCGACATGTCCTCAACCGTTCCGTAGTCGGCCCGAATCCCCGTCATGTCGGTGACGTCGTAGCCACCATCGCGCATCGGGGACGGCATGACTGGAAGCATCCAAATGGCCGTTATGCCAAGTGATGCGAGGTGATCCAACCGTGAGGTCAGACCTGCAAGATCTCCAAACCCGTCTCCGGTGCTGTCCTGAAACGAGTGGACGGCAACCTCATAGAAGACGCCGGTTTGGAACCAAGCCGGATCGGATGTCATCGCCGCCCGATGAGCCGCTTGAGAATGAAGAGTGTCACAGCAAAGGCTGCGCCGAATGCCGCTGCGGTGCGCATGTCGACCTTGACATCGGGACCACCTTCAATCGTCCCCGCAAAGAGCATGCCGATAGTTGAGTTCTCGTCTGCCTTGAGCGTGTCAGCAATGGCTACGCCGGCACCAGCTGAGTTCATCTGGACCGTGTCGGCGTTGAGAACCCCGGCGCCGCTCATCGTCAGATCAGCACTCTGCGTGTCGATGACCATCGCCCCGCCCTGGGAAATCGACAGTTCCTTGGTCTCCGCTGCCTGGACACCACCTTGGGTGATCTCGACCGTTGTTGCCTCAATGAGCGCCGCACCACCCTGCGTGATCGTGACGTGGTCGGCCTCGATGTGATCTTCGAACTCGTACCCGTCCGATTCAGCTTCTGGCTGCGTGTCCATGCACACTCCGTTCCTGTTCCGCCAACAGTAGGGGAGTACAGGACCGATTGCCTCAGTGGGTGAGGGTGTACTTCACAGCAACGACCACGGCAGCGAGGAACACGACGAGAGCCGTGTATCCGGCTGTCTTTGCAGGCGATAGCCCGGATCTCTTGGCGGTTGCCCAAGCGGTGATCGCGATCACCCCGAGCAAGAGCACCATGGCGGCGGTACTCGCGTCGAGCGCATCGTCGAGCAGCAGGTAGGGAATGGTCGCAATTCCCGCGATTATCACGGTGGCGGCAACCATTCCCCCGACTGAGTACCAGTCTTCGGACGTCAGCTTTCCTCCGGCTGCGAACACCGCAGTCATGCGATACGCAAACAGGTGGGCGATCCCGAGTCCGACAGATGTTCCCCAGATGAGCTGTATCTGGTGCTGAATGGTTTCGTTTGCACCGACTCCGACCAGAAGCGCGAGAAGTACGATCGAAAGATATAGGCCGATCGTCATGGCCTCGCGAAGTGCGTGCTCGTGAGGGCCTAGATCTGGTGCATCATCCGCTTGGGACACGGAACTATCTGCCACTAGGCGAGTTTCTTGACCTGGAACGAGAGCACGACGTCCATGATCCCTCTCAGCAGGGCCCAAATGCCAGCGAAGATCAGCAGGGTCTCAGCCTTGACAAACAAGAACTGGCCACCGAGCCAGAAGCCCATCACGATCATGATGATGCCCGCAACGAGTGACATCCACCAGAATTCGTTTCCTTCTCGGGTGGCGAAGGCTTCGATCATCCACATCACTCCGATCAGGAGGAATATGAATCCGAGGATGTTTGCGATCGCAAGGAATGTCCGGGTGGGGTAGAGCATCGCGACCACACCGCCGACGATGAGAATGCCCCCAAAGACATAGAACAGCCAACTCCAGCCCTCGACCTGCGTACCGACGACGATGTATTGAATCCCGGCTACGAGAAACATGATGCCGACAATGAACCCGACTGTTGCCGCTGACGTGATGTCGAACTGCAGGATCACGATTGAGATCAGTACCCAGAGGATGCCTGTGACGAGCCACAGCCACCACATCTTGCCTGCTGACGCCATCATTCCTGCATCTGGTCTTGCCATCGTCATGTGTCTTGCCTTCCCTCGCGCGTGATTTCTTCGCTCTGTGTATCCGACTTGCCGCCATTCTGCACGGTTACCACCTGCTGTGGGAACGGCATGTCGATGCCAGCGGAGTCGAAGGCGATCTTGACCGCCTCAGTCACCCCGGACCGTGCCCGAGTGCGGTCGTCATCCGTGTGCCAGAACTCAAGTGTGAGAATCACAGCGGAGTCGCCGAGTTCGCTCACGAAGACGATCGGAGCAGGTTCAGCGAGAACCGTCGGCACCCCGGCCATGACTTCGAGAGCGACCTGGCGTGCTCGTTCGATGTCGTCGGCGTACCCGATACCGACTTCGACATCCGATCGCCTCGACTCGTACTCGGTGTAGTTCACAATTGGGTTGTTGAGCACATCCCGATTCGGTACATGGACGGTGCGCCGATCGGAAGTTTCAACGACCACTGCGCGAGCGTTGATTTCCTTGACGACTCCTGCGTAACCGGCGACGTCGATGCGGTCCTCTGGACGAAATGGGCCTCTGATCTGCAGCATCAGTCCAGACGCAAAGTTCTCGAGGATCCCTCGGCCGGACAGCGCAAGTATGCCAATAACGATGAGGAGGAAGAGCATCACTGGCGCGAGATCGAAGCCGAGGACACCCAATGCGATGAGGATGCCGAAGATCATGATGGTCCAGCCGGCGATTCGTCCAGCGAGGGGTGCGACATAGTCCTCGACCCCGTCCTGACCCGCGAGATAGTGGCGAATACGCCTTCGAACGGCGCGAGCGACGAACGCAGCAACCACAACTATCGCGGCCGCGATGATGAGCTCGGCGAGCGTCAGATTGTCCGGGTCGAAGACTGAAGTCAGGTCCATCGGTGACCCATGTCAGCGCGCAAGCAACCGTCGGTCAAGGACTGACCGTTCACTGTCGGCCGAGAAGCTCGCTGAGGCTTCCGAGCTCGGAGGCTGAGTACTCCGATGTCATAGGGACGATTACACGCCGATAGACCATCGGGAACGTGCTCGCGATCAGATCGCGGCCGGCATCGGTGGCATCTATGAGGACCGCCCTGGCATCTTCCGTGTGGGGCTCCCGCAAGGCAAGCGAACTTGCTTCGAGCCGGTCGAGAACAGAAGACAACGTCTGCGCATTGTGTGTCAGCACGACCCGCCGCAGCAGCTCGGAAGGTCGAAGAGGTCCGAAGGCAACGATGAATACCAGTGCATCGAATTCTCGGGTCGTGATCCCTGCGTCAAGTTCACGAAGTACACCTTCGGTGGACCCCATGATGGATGTTGCGGTCCTGAG
Organism: Acidimicrobiia bacterium; assembly: GCA_051011415.1. GTDB lineage: Bacteria > Actinomycetota > Acidimicrobiia > Spongiisociales > UBA5794 > SZUA-442. The sequence continues at coordinate 6,720 of JBPCTY010000100.1, read as the reverse complement.
CGTTCCGAGGAAGGCGCTCAACTCGTCCGAGTCCAAGAGGCCGGCGCTCGGCTCCGCGGGTGCTCCCGACTCAGGTTTGCTTCTGGCGACCACGACTTATACGATATCGGATACGAGATCGGATAAGCAAGTCATCGTGTCCAATCGACCAAGGAGATTCTCGTGACCGACCAGTTCCCAGAGCCATACTCCGGAGTCCCCCTCACGACCAGCGATGTCGTCGTGAAGAACGATGGCGCGGCAGCTCCGTCGTATGCGGATCGATACCTACCGGGCTCCGAAGAGCTTGGTCAGGCAGAGCTTCGCGTGACCGCGCTCGGCACCGGCTATCCGGCACGAAGGGCACAAGGCTGCGCTGGATTCATGGTTGAAGCTGGCAATGGAGATGTTTTCATCTTCGATGCCGGAGCAGGGACGAACTCTGCGTTCAACGTGATGCGGGTTCCGTACTGGAAAGCCACGAAGATCTTCGTGTCGCACTATCACATCGATCACATCGGTGATCTGCCGATGTACTACGACTTTGGGCAGTCGAACGGCCGCCTCGAGCCCCTGCATATCTATGGCCCGGATGGTCTGGATGATGACGAGACGATGGACGACCTGGTTGCGGCGATCCGGAGCTTCTCGAAGTGGCACGATCATTCGAAGCTCGGAAACCTCGACCCACGCGGGTTCGAGATCACCCCACACCGATTCACGGCCGACAAGTCGCGAGTGATCTACGAGGCAGGTGGCGTCACCATTACGTCCTTCCCCGTACCACACGGCATCTTCGGAGCTGTCGGCTTCAGGCTCGACTACATGGGCATGTCGGTTGTGTACGCAGGCGACTGCGAGCCGTCGACTCTGACGATTGAGAACTCACAGGACGTCGATCTGTTGATCCACGAGATCTTCAACCCGCCCGCGATGTACGTCGAGCGGATGGGGTGGACGGAGATGCAGGCGAAGATCGTTGCATGGACGAAGCACACATCGCCTGAAGCCGCAGCAAAGGTCTACACCGGGGCGGCGCCGAATATGGCTGTCGGTTTCCATGCCATGGTCGCGCCGGGGACACCACAACCGGTCCTCGATGGAGTTCGAACGGGTTACGACGGACCCTTTACGTTGGCGCAAGACTTCACGGTGTTCAACGTGACGCCAGACCATGTGGTCACACGGCAAGCAGACGTGAAGCTCTGGGACTTCATCGTGACCGACAATGAGTACGCTGCGTCGAAGGGCGGCATCCAAACCGACCCGTCGGTCATGACAGGTCTCCCCGATTGGCTTGCAGACACCATCATCCCGGTCGATGAGATCGAAGAGTTCAAGGCGCAGCTGAAGGAAATGGGCGCCCGGTAGGTCGAGGAGAAGGCGCTATGGCGCTCAAGCGCCCAGCAGAAAAGACGGTCGTACAGAGGTACGTCCCGATCGTCGAGTGGCTGCCGAACTACCAATGGAAGAACATCCGGGTGGACGTCATCGCGGCCCTCACCGTGTGGGCATTGCTCGTGCCAGAGGCGATGGCATATGCTGGTATCGCCGGTGTTCCTCCTGAGGTCGGCCTTGTCACTGCTCCGCTCGCCTTGATCGGGTATGCGATCTTTGGATCGTCCAAGCACTTGTTTGTCGGTCCAAGCTCGACCGTTGCAATCATCTCAGCGTCTGTGGTTGCACCCCTTGCAGGAAGTGACGGTGATCTCTACCTCGCACTGACCATCTGGCTTGCCGTATTCACCGGTGTGTTCTTCATCGGTCTGGGCATCGCACGAATGGGTTGGATCGCCAACTTCATGGCATCGTCCGTGCTCGCCGGGTTCATGGTTGGTCTTGCGATCGTGATCGCTGTGGGTCAGCTCGACAAGGTCCTTGGTGTTGAGGCCGAGGGTTCCAACGTGGTGCGTGAACTCGGTTCGATGCTGAGCCAGTTTGCAGACTGGCACTGGCCGACCCTGATCGTCGGGGGCGTCTCACTCGCTGCACTGTTCTTGTTCCACGAGTACCTCCCAAAGGTCCCTGGCGCGCTCGTGGTGATGCTGGTGGCAATCGCCGCATCCGCGATCTTCGGGTTCGAGGACTTGGGAATTCATGTGGTTGGCGAAATACCGGCCGAGCTCCCGAATCTGTCGCTGCCGGCTTGGCCGGGATGGGATCTCATCTCGGACATCATGGTTGGTGCCCTCGCCGTGATCATCGTTGCTTTCGCAGAGTCGTACGCGGCTGCCAAGACGTATGCGTCCAAGTACGGATATCAGGTCGATGCGAACCAGGAGATGATCGGTCTTGGAGCGGCAAACCTCGGTGCCGGCCTATCCGGAGGTTTCGTCGTTGACGGATCGCTTTCAAAGACCGCCGCGGGTGTCGCTGCAGGCCAGAAGACTCAGATGACCAGCATCATCACCGCAATCTTCACCCTGATCACAATCGTTGCGCTCACATGGTTGTTCGAACCGCTGCCCGAGGCCGTGCTTGGGGCAATCGTGATTCACGCAGTATGGGGGTTGATCGACTTCTCAGGGTTCGTGACGTTCTGGCAGACCAGACGGATCGACTTCATGCTTGCGGTAGCGGCGTTCCTCGGCGTCATCCTGGTCGACATTCTCCAAGGCATCATCATCGGCATCATCTTGTCCCTGTTGGCATTGATCTACCGGGCCAGCTTCCCCCAGGGCACCGAGATCGGCCGGATCACCGACGACGACGGCAACGTTGCGTATGTAGGGGTCGATCTCCATCCAGAAGCAGAGACCCTGCCCGAGCTCGTCGTGTATCGCCCGAGCGGGTCACTGATCTTCGCAAATGCGGCATCATTCTCAGCCACAGCAAGGGAGCTGCTGTGGGAGCGGACCGACCCACCGGCGGATGCACTCATCATTGATTGCGAGCAGCTCGCCGATCTCGATGTCACGGGTGCGATCGAGATCATCGATCTGAACGAGGAACTCGAAGCGGCAGACGTTCAGCTGTGGCTAGCAAGGCTGCACGGAGAAGCACTGCTCGTGGCCGAAAGAGCTGGAGTGCTCGAATCGATCGGGTCGGAGCGGGTTACGGGAACCGTGCGCCAAGCGGGTCAGGCGTTCCGAGCCGGCAGGGGCGAGCCGGACCCAACCGACGACGCCTGAACGGGGACGTTGGCATGTCTGAATACTGGCTGTTCGCAATCGCAGCCCTCTATGTGGCATACGGGTTGTTCTCCAAGCGTCTTGGCACGACCATCGTCACGGGACCGATGATCTTCGTGACGGTCGGGTTCGTATTGTCGAGCGCAGGACTGGGTGTGATCGACGCCGAGTCGGGCGATCACATCATCACAATCCTGCTCGAGGCGACGCTGGCGATTGTTCTGTTCTCGGATGCGGCAGTGATCAATTCCACCAACTGGAGGAAAGAAGCCTTCATCCCCATCCGTCTGTTGGTGATTGGTCTTCCCACGATGATCATCATCGGGCTCGCGGTTGCAGCCGTGATGTTCACCGAGCTCAGCATCTGGGAGGCGGGCCTGATCGCGGCGATTCTTGCGCCGACCGATGCTGCACTCGGCCAAGCCGTGATCTCCAACCCTCGGGTGCCCAGACGCATCCGCCAGGGCTTGGCAACCGAAAGCGGCCTGAACGATGGCATCGCTCTCGTTGCAGTCGTGGTGTTCCTCTCGGCAGCACAGGAGGCGCTTGCCGGAGGCTCCGCCGGTGCGTTGCTCCATTTCCTCGCCAGCGAGATCCTGCTTGCTGCGGTCGTAGGAATCGGACTTGGCTGGCTCGGCGGAAAGGCGATCGTCTACTCCACTCAGCGCGACTGGGTTTCGCCGATCTGGCTCCAAATCGGAGCCCTCGCGATCGGGATTGGGGCATACGGACTTGCGGTTCCCCTCGGTGGATCCGGATTCATTGCGGCGTGGCTGGCCGGTCTGCTCGTCGGATGGACGACCCGGGGCAAGGTTGATGAAGTGAACGTGTTTTCGGAGAGCGTTGGTTCCGGAATGACGATGCTCAGCCTGATGATCTTCGGGGCAGTGTTCCTCGTACCGGCTCTGGACTTTGTGACCTGGGAGACCGTTGTCTACGCGGTGTTGAGCCTCTTGGTGATCCGGATGGTGTCGGTTGCGATCTCGATGATCGGGTCCTCGGTCTCAGTGGTGAGTATCGGATTCATGGGGTGGTTCGGTCCGAGGGGGCTCGCCTCGATAGTGCTCGCGGGCGTCGTCGTGGAGAGTTCTGCCCTGCCGGCAGAGGTCCAAGAGGTGATCGTCACAGTGGCGATGATCACGGTGGGTCTTTCGGTGTTCGCTCATGGAGTGACAGCGTTTAAGGGCTCAGAGGCATACGGAAGATGGATCGAGAGAACGAGACCCGAACTCGTTGAGGATGTTGCCGAAGTGGACATCAGGGACGAAGTGCCGTCACGATTCCAGGATCCGGGCGTTCGGCAGGCGTTCGTTGACGATCAGGCGTCTGGTGATTGACGGCTGAGATAGTCGGCAACAGCATCATCTACCTCGAGGTAGATGCCCTCGCCATACAGCCGCTGGGTCAGGCCGACGCTTTCCATCTCATCCATAATCTCGGTGCGCACTCGCGCAAAAGCAACATCGATCCCAATCGCGTCCAGTTCGTCCATGGCCTCCATCAATGTTTGCGCGCCGGTGGAATCAATGTCGTAGATCGACTCAGCGTCGATGATGATCGTGGTGATTGTCGCGTCGGCATCGACGGCGCTGCCGAGATCCTGTCGGAATCGGCCGGAGTTGGCGAAGAAGAGGGGCGCGTCAAACCGGTAGATGAAGAGCCCGGGGAATGTCTCTGTCTCGGGGTGGTCCTCGATATCTCGGTATGTGTCGGTGTCGCCAACCCTGCCGAGGGTCGCGGTGTGCGGCGATGCGGCTCTCATCACGACGAGGATCATCGACAGGGCAATGGCGATCACGATGCCCACGAGCATTCCGATGAGGACAACTGCACCTGCGGTGAACACGGCCATCCAGAACTCTGTGCGACGGTATCGCCACAATTGCTTGAACTCGCCGACTGCAAGGAGAGCTAGTCCGGCGACGATCACGATTCCCGCGAGAACAGCTGATGGCAGGTACTCGAAGATGGGCGCAAGGACGAGCAGTGTCAGGAGCACAAATGCCGCAGACCAGAGGTTTGCGACCTGTGACTTGGCCTTTGCATCGCTGACAACAAAGCTCCTGGACTGGCTCCCGTTGACCGCAAACCCACCGAGGAGGCTCGAGCCGATGTTCGCTGCGCCGATGCCGTAGAACTCACGGTTCGGGTCGATCCGATATCCGTTCATCGTTGAGAGGGACCGCGCAGTCAGCACGGAGTCCGGGTACACGAGAAGTGCGACGGCAAAGGCTGGACCAATGAGCTGTGGGATCTGGTCAAGTGGAATGTCCGGAAGTCCTGGTGCGGGAAGCCCACTCTCGAACGCACCGACCACGTCGACATCAAGGCCGAACAACCAGACCGCGATGATGCCCAGGACAACCGCGACGAGCGCACCTGGGATGGCCACGACGTATCGCTTCATCAGCAAGATGAGGGCGATGGTGGCGAGGCCGAGGGCGAGCGCCGTCGCATCGGTTTGATCGAGGTTGCGTATGACGGACCCGATGTCCGTGGCGTACAGGGACGAGTCGACATCGATACCCAGAAAGTCAGGGAGCTGGGAAGCGACGATGAGCAGCCCTGATCCGAATACGTACCCCGCCAGAATCGGTCGTGAGAGGAAGTCGGCGATCCGTCCGAGCTTGAAGAGGCCGCCGATGATGAGCACGAGACCAACGAGGATTGCCAGCATCGCTGCTGCGGCTACGTACTCATCGGAGCCAGCAACGGCGATCGGAGCGAGGATGGTCGCGATCATGATCGCGACGGTTGACTCGGGCCCAACGTTCAGTTCCCTGCTCGAGCCCCAGATCCAATAGAGGACGAGCGCACCAAGCGCTGCGTAGAGCCCGTAGACACTCGGCATCCCCGCGAGCGTCGAGTATCCAAGCGCCTGCGGGACGAGCATCGCCCATACCGTGACACCGGCAAGGAGATCCGGACGGAACCACGACCGGTTGTATGACCCGAGAGCGTGGATTCCAGGAATGAATCGCTCAACCGCACCCTTGCTGTCTGACAGTTCGGTTGGGGTCGGATCGGGCATGCGGTCATTAAAGCCGAAGTGCAGAAGGAACTCTGAGGGTGAGTCGACCGACGTGGGTTGGTGATCGTCGCGACGGGCCGTAGGGACCGCTGACTAGGCGATGATTCCACCGGAGACAGGGATGTTTACGCCTGTGATGTATGACGACTCATCCGACAAAAGCCATACAACGGCCGCTGCAACCTCATCGACGGAACCGAGGCGACCGAGCGGAACGAGGTCGACCATTTGTTGTGCGACAACTGCTGGGTCGTCGGCGTAGTAGGGACTGGTGACCTCGGCTTGCATCTGGACCTGACGGTCCCACATCTCGCCCGGGCCGATGAACGCGGGGGAAATGGCATTCACACGAATCCCGAAGGGGGCCAGATCAAGAGCAGCCGATTTCGTGAGGCTGATCACTGCACCCTTTGACGCCGCATAGGCAAGCATGTTCGGTGCACCGCCGACACCGGCCATCGATGCCGTGTTGACGATCGAGCCGCCTCGCTTGTTGGCCCGCAGCGTGCGCGCTGCTGATTGAAGAACGTTGGCAACCCCAGCAACGTTCACGTTGAGGACCCGCTCGATGTCTTCTGG
>JBPCTY010000099.1:0-6989 GCA_051011415.1 Acidimicrobiia bacterium | reverse complement strand
CCCTTGCGCGACGTAGAGAACTCGCGTTCCTCAATCGAAACGGGAAGCTCTGGATTCTGGGTAGTCACATGCCGTCCATTCTCTTCTCCGAATAGATGTCGGCGCATGGGCGGCACGGCTTTACGGGTTCGTGTCTAGTTATCTCGGGCACGCCCAAAAGGACTAGTCACTCGATACGAACAGGTCCGTGGTCAGCGTGCCCAATCGGGCAACATTGGAGTTGGAGAGATCCGACGAGGCGCTTACAGCGCAGCGATGATGCTCTCGTCGAGGCCTGGGAACGTGAGGATGTACTCACGACGATCAGTCTTGAGCGTGTCGACGACCTGGTGGTATTCGTCCATCCGCCCCTGCCGTTCGTACATCTCACGAGGTCGCAGAAGATCGGAGTCATCAAAACCAGGGAGATCAGCCGCAATGAAGTACCCGAAGTCGGGATCCTCCTGCCACGTGATCGAGCCCTCGACGATGCCTTGGATCACCGCACTCGAATGCGGAATCCGCACCTTCTTCGACCGGTCATCTTCCGCCGGACCTCCGACGCGACCGGTGTTCATCAGGAATACCTCGACATCAGGCATTGTGTCGAGCAGTTCGAGGAATCGATTGCCCATCAAAGCGTCGTTGTCAAAGAAGAAGGGGTTTGTTCCAGGCACCCTGAGGCTCTTTCCCGCCTCGGCTGCTCCCCCTGCACTCGTTCCTTTGGTCTCACCGAGCATGAAGTAGGCCGCCGCCTGCTCACGCTTCAGCTTGACGACCGCCGGAATGATGCTCTCGTTGCGGTTCAACAGCGAGATGGCGCTCACAGGTGGAAGGTTGTTCGGGTCGCGATGGCGAATGTTTGCAAGGGGGAAGGTTGACCGGCCGTTTGCCGTGTCAGAGTCATTGAAGAAGTCGACTTTGCCCTCTGGGCTCACCCACGTGTTCTCCAACCACGCATCGGCGCGGGTCGTGCCGCCATAGATCGTTGGCTCGTCCTCGGGGTCTAGACCGAACGTCTTGGCGAAGCACCCATTCTCTGTCGAGTAGATCTTGCCGCCAGGGAACAGGGCGGTGAAGTCGTCCTGTACGGGCAGTGAGCCGAGCTGTTGACGGAAGGTGGTGGTTGTCTTTCCGGTGCCGGACAAGCCGAGAACAACAAGCGCCTTCTCTTCGCCGCCGACGTCGGGGAACGTCTTCAGGCCGGAGTGAAGCGCAAGACCACCCTGGTGGTAGACCAAGTGGTTCCACATCCGAAGGCCGCCCATTTTGGATTCTCCGAAGTAGTCAGAACCAAAGACACGCGTGACGTAGTTGTCGTGGTCAACAAGGATCAAGCGATCGTTTGGCTTGCCTGGGGCTGCGAGCCCAGGTGTGTAGATGACCGTGAACTCTGGCTCCCAGTTCTCATCCTTCGGGAAGTACAGCTGCTGCTGCATTGCAGGGATGTTCGCCTGCGTTCGTTCCATGTACACGCGCGACCCCGTCTGGAAGTTCGGGTCGGGGCCGATGTAGCCCTCGATCAGGATCATGTCCTTGTCGGCGATGAACGCATCTTGTTTGGCGGCCCATTCCTCGTACTCGACTCGAGAAATGCGGTTCTTGTAGTTCTCGACCTCGGTCACGAAGAAGGTTGAAGGTGCGAGCCTTGCCTTGACGTCCGCCTTGTAGTTGATGTTGCCGAACTCGGTCACGGTGATGTTCGACATGTACTCCTCGACCCACGCACGCATCTCGGCTTGGGTCGGGTTCACAGCTACGGAATTGGCTGCGGGGAGTTGGAATCCCACGACGTCCTCCTCAAGGAGCGCCAGTCGCGCTCCGGTCCTTCTTGGATGCTCGAAACGATAGTGAAGGTCGTGTTCGTGCGACCGTTGACCTACCGAACCCTCACCACCGGTCAAACGGCTCTGCGAACCCAGGGTTCAGCGGATCATCGAACGCCAAACCATGGGCCACAGGCGCTGGATTCGACCTCTCCAGCCCAACGTTCACCACACCCAAGTCGCTGAACCCTGGGTTGTCAGCCCATCTGATCCGTGAGCCATTCGGCAAGGCTCTCGCCCATCCGAATCGCCGTTGCGTTGAGGGCGTTCTCCGTACCGATCCAATCACCAGACTCCGGATAGCTGCCAGCCAGGTCGACGTACACCTTGAGCTTTGGCTCGGTGCCCGATGGTCGCGCAAGGACGCGACCTGTTTCACCAAGATCGAGCTCGATGAGGTTGGTGGCACCCAGATACCGTGGCCTTGCTTCGGCACCGACCGAGTAGTCCGTGACCCCAACGACGGGCACGCCATCGATCTCCTTGAGTGGCGATTCGCGAAGCGCCTGCATTGCATCCGCAATGTCGGACACGCCCGTCGACCCTTCCCTGCGAATGCTGACCTGAGCCGATGTCCACACGCCGTAGCGCTGGTACAAGCTGTCAAGGCGCTCGAGGACGGTCGCTCCATCCGCCTGAGCTATCGCAGCCAGAATCGCAAAAGCAACGATGGCCGAAATCCCGTCTTTGTCTCGCACGGTCGTGCCAACGGAGTACCCGAGCGCTTCCTCGAACCCCAGGATCATTGGATCCTCTCCGGCATCCTCGAGGTCGAACGCCGCATTGCACACCCATTTGAAGCCGGTGAGAGTCTGTGCCCACGTCACGTTGTGCTGCCGGGCGATCTTGCCGAGGAGCGGGGTCGAGACGATCGAGTTGATAACCGGCCCGTCCGACCCTGACCGGTTCGTGAGGAGAAACTCGGCGAGCAGGCAGCCGATTTGATTACCCGTCAGCGGTGTCCAGAGCCCACCTGGAAATGGCACTGAAACAGCAAGCCTGTCCGCATCGGGATCGTTTGCGACCACGAGGTCAGCATCGATCGCCGAGGCAAGTTCGTGTGCAAGGTCGAGTGCACCGGGCTCCTCAGGATTCGGGAACGACACCGTCGGGAACGTCCCATCGGGCTCAAACTGCCGAGCGACGGGATGAATGCTCGAGAACCCGAATCGAGAGAGCGCTGCGACGACGGCAGCTCCGCCAACGCCGTGCATTGCCGAATACACGATCGATATTGAACGGTCGCCTGTCTGCGCCGGGAGTGTCGATGCCACAGCGTGCAGGTAGTCGTCGAAGAGCTCAGGACCGATTGCAGACACGTCGGGAACCGTCAATGGAGATGCAGAACGAGGGACCGCGTTTGCTGGCCCAATCGCATCGATGTGGGACGCGATGTCCGAATCCATTGGAGATACGATCTGGGCACCGTTGCTGGCATACACCTTGTACCCGTTGTCCCTAGGCGGGTTGTGGCTTGCGGTGATCACGATCGACGCACACGCACCAAACTGGAGACCGGCAAACGCAACGATTGGTGTCGGAGCGGTGTCCTCAAAGTACCGGACGGTGAAGCCAGCCGCCGACAGCACGCCGATGGTGTCCTCCATGAATACTTGAGAAGACGGGCGAGCATCTCTACCGACAACCACGAGTCTCTGCTCCGGTGGAGTCGTCACCTTCAGGTACTCAGCAAGACCGGCAGTCGTCCGGATGACCACGGCGCGGTTCATCCGATTCGATCCGCCCTCGACAACTCCTCTGATTCCAGCGGTCCCGAACTCAAGCGTGCCTGCCATCCGCTCTTCTAGTTCGGGCCACGCACCGTCCTGGATGAGGCCTGATAGTTCAGCCCGTGTGCCCGGATCGGGGTCGCCTGCAATCCACGCCTTCGTACGTTCCTCGATGGAGCTCATTGGCCGCAGGCTACCGATCAACGCAACGGTTGAGGATTCCGGCTGGCACCGCCAGTTCCGTTATAGCCTGACCATGTGAACCGCTCAACAGTGAGTCGCGAGTACCGACAGCAAACGCTGGATGCCCTCGAGGGTGGCACGTTCGATGTCGTCATCATCGGAGGAGGCATCACCGGTGTTGGCTGTGCCCTTGATGCAGTAACAAGAGGCCTCAGCGTGGCCTTGATCGAGCAAAGAGACATCGCAAGCGGCACGTCGAGTAGGTCATCCAAGCTCTTCCACGGCGGCCTCCGGTACCTCGAGCAGTTCGACTTCGGATTGGTCAATGAGGCTCTCCACGAACGATCGCTCGTGCGGCAGAAACTGGCACCGCACCTGGTCGAACCGGTGCCATTTGTGTATCCACTCGAACATCGCGTCTGGGAGCGGGCGTACGTAGGTGCAGGCATCACGCTGTACGACACGATGGCGAGGTTCGGGGGCAGTGCACTTCCTCGTCAGTGGCACCTGAGCCGCACAAAGCTCAAAGAGGTGTTCCCCAGTATCAAGGAGGGTGCGTTCGTCGGAGGAATCCGGTACTACGACACCCGGTGCGACGACGCACGGTACGCCCTCGCGGTCGCCCGAACTGCCGCAGCCGAAGGAGCACACATCCTCACGAGTGCACGAATGACCGGCTTTTCATTCGATGGCGACCGAGTCAATGGTGTCAAGGCAACCTGTCTTGAGACGGGGCGTGACCTCAACGTGGGTGCGAAGGTTGTCGTCAACGCGACCGGTGTTTGGACCGACCGAGTTGAGAGCCTGGTCGGCGACGAACACACCGACGTCACAGCCTCCAAGGGAATCCACATCGTGGTCCCCAAGGATCGAATCAGTTCCCGTGTGGGGTTCATCACCCGAACACCAACCAGCGTCCTCTTCCTGATCCCTGACCGAGATTTCTGGCACATCGGCACAACTGACACGCCATGGAAACTGCGGCTCGCACATCCAGCGGCAAGCAAATCCGATATCGACTACGTGTTGGCCCAAGCGAACACCGTGATCGACCCTCCCCTCACAACGGAGGACGTCGTTGGTGTCTATGCGGGACTTCGTCCATTGGTCAGCGGCGATGCAGCATCAACAGCGAAACTGTCCCGTGAGCACTCGATCACGAATCCTGCGCCCGGTCTTGTGACCATCGCGGGCGGCAAGTACACGACATACCGCGTGATGGCAGAGGACACGATCGATCGAGCGTTCGAATCCATTTCGACCGGGATTCCGCCCACCCAAACAGCAGAGACACCGCTCATCGGATCCCACGGGTATGAGGAGGCCAAGCGCCTCGGACCCGCGCTTGCGCTGCGATACGACCTCACTGCCGATGACATCGACAGGCTCCTCCATCGATACGGGGACGAAACCGAACGAGTGCTCAGCCTCATCGACGAGGACGCGTCCCTACGCGAGCGACTGCCCTCTGGTCAGTACCTCGGAGCAGAGGTGATGTTTGCTGTGCGCCACGAAGGCGCCCTGCACCTCGACGATGTGCTCACCCGCAGAACGCGACTATCCGTCGAATGCAAGGATCGTGGCGTTCGAGCTGCTCCCATGGTCGCCGAGATCATGGCGGCGGAGCTTGGCTGGGACGACGTCGCCATCAAGCGAGAGCTCGAGCACTACAAAGCGAGGGTGGATGCCGAACTCGACTCGCAGGAACAGACGGATGACCACACAGCCGATGCTGCCCGGTTCGGGGCACCAGACATCCGCACGGGACACGCTACGGAGTAGACCCGTTCCGCTCTAGGACGGCTGCTGTTCGGCCTCAAGCTCGTCGACTTCGGCTGAATAGTCGTCATATGCGGAATTGGGCGGGTTGCGCGAGTAGTCGTAGACAACCCAGGTCGCCGCCATGTGGTCGTGCCACGCTTTGCGCTCGTCATCAACCAACACCCACACGTAACCCAACCAAAACGCCAAAGCGGAGAGCGCGTATCCCAAGATTCGGACAATCGATCGACCAATCGTGGGGGGCCGGCCATGACTATTCACGACGCGGAGGCCCATGAACCATTTCCCGATAGTGCGCCCGGTGAGGGACCAGAACATCACGAAGTACAACGAGATGATGAAGGGAATCATGACGACGTAGATCGACGACATTTCGATGCGCAGGTCGAGTCCAACGCTTTCGATGGTGCTGTCGATCAACACAGCAATCCACCCACCAAGGGCAACAACGCCAGCGACGACGACGATATCGATCACGTACGCAAAGAGTCTCGTGACAAACCCTGCAGCCCTGCCGTTGAGGGGGTGCGAGTCGTTCTTGCTCATGTCTCGACCGCTGGCTTGGGTGGCAACGTTCGATCGGTGCGGCGTGTGAGCCTTCTCACGATGCCCTCCGTGAGCCTGTCGGCCCCCGCTCCTGTTTCCCGAATCTCCTGGACAGCTGAGCCCGTGATGCCGAGTGTCTGTTCACGAACCAGCTCGCCAAGCTCTTCGGACTCCGAAAGAAGACCGACAATCCCGCCGACCGACTGCTCAAATGCATACGTTGCGAGCACTCTTCCTCTCGCATACTCCGCAGTCCCAACCGCCTCCAGACGATCTCGTTCCTCCGACAATGCGTCTCGAAGCGGTTCCGTGAGACCATCAACGAAGGCCGTGATGCCAGTCATCTGGGCGAGATATGCGGTGGTGTCATACGCCACACCAGCGACGCGGGTCACCGGATACGTAAATCGATCAGCCGACTCGCCAACACCCTTGGCAAGGGCCGGCAACTCCGAAGCCCATCCGATGAGAGCCATCGCCCTCGGATCAGCGGTGAACGGAGCAAGCTCTTTCTCCTCACCCACTTCGGTCTCGTCGAGTTCGGCGGACACGGCCATCAAACGGCTGATGCCCTCGCCAATACCTCCGGCGACCACGCGAACCACTGTCTTGTACACATCTCCCTGCGGTTCCTCGGCAGGCGGAATCACGGTGGTCGTTTCAGTCATATCCAGAGACTACTGCGCCGAACGGCCGCCGAGAATCTGTTGGTCGTCACCACAACGCTGCGCATATACTTCCAAGCTGCGTAGCCGGTCCGGCTCTGTACACTTGCGGGCGCCCTGCCCCCATCGTCCAGAGGCCTAGGACTCCGCCCTTTCAAGGCGGCAACGGGGATTCGAATTCCCCTGGGGGCACAACGCGGGGGCGTGGTGAAGTCTGGAGTTCACGCCGGCCTGTCAAGCCGGAGGTCGCGGGTTCAAATCCCGTCGCTCCCGCCAGA
>JBPCTY010000098.1:0-11475 GCA_051011415.1 Acidimicrobiia bacterium | reverse complement strand
TCGAACGACTCGCGCTCGGAACCTGCAACGGCGATCACCGTTACGTTTCGGCCGACGAACAAGGAGCCATCGGCTGCACCTGAATTGTTGGAGTTCTTGAAGTAGAAGACGCCGGTCGATGGTCGGTAAGCACCAAGCGTCGCATCTCCGTCGCCGTCCCAATCCCCAGCAATGATGACGTCATTGGGATTGCCGAAGTCAACGGACGTCGACAGCTGTGAAGACTTTGAGTTGGAGAGGAAGGAACGTCCGAGGCTGTTGCGGTGAAGACCGATGGTCTCGACTCCATCGCCGTTGAAGTCCCCGGCAAAAGAGCGGTCTCCTGGGTTACCGAACAGATAGTCGAACTCTGCCATGCCAAGATCGAGGTAGTTGTTCAGATAGACAGTCGCTGTGTGTGACCGATAGACGGACACCGTGTCGCAGCCGTCACCGTTGAAGTCGCCAGCAACCGCCCTATCACCGGGATTGCCGAACAAGAACGTTCGATCGGCAATTCCGGTGGTGTTGGAGTTGCGAAGGTAGATGCGACCGGTTGAGAGGCGGTAGAGACCCGGCGTCTCGTCGCCATCGCAATCCCAGTCACCCATCATGGGGACATCGCCTCGTTGACCGAACGTGAGAGTTTTCGTATCTGCGCCCTGTGAGATTTCAGACAGAATCGTGAAGTGGCCGTCGTTGTCAACGATGGCAATCGTGTCTCCACCGATTCCAGCATGCGATGTGCCGACACCGCCGACTGCGAGGACCGAAGCCATCACGACCAACGCTGCGACGATCGCGAGGATCGTGCGGGACCGCGCCACGAGGCCGGTGGACCTGTGGGACGCGTTGAAAGACGGAACATGGGATGAATGGCTCAAGAAAGCCTCCTAGTAGCGCTCACCACGCTCATCGGCAGAGCCAAATCCCACTTGAGAGAATCATGGGAGAAACGCACGAAGTGACTAGCGCGGAAGCACTAGTCACCGATCTATCGCGGCTGGAGTGAACCGACCGATACCACTCCACCGAACCACTTTGTCGCCCGATAAGCACGATGAGTGGCGCGCGGTTGTGAGCGCACTCGTTGTACGCAGCAGATACTCCGGGAGCACGCTGCACGAGCGGGAACACCACCGTCAGGCACAATCGGAGCATGCCTCAGTCGTGCGGAGAGTCTTCGCACGCAGATGCAGGTCGCAGCCATTGCTGCTGCGACAAGCCCGATACGCTTGTCGGAACCGGGGCGTCCACCCGGCTCCCAGGGGAGCAATCCAGGCCCTTGGTCAACGGGGATGAGCGCGGTGACACAAAGCAGTACGAACGAAGACGTGCAGGGACAAGGCGAATCTTCCGCGCGCAAGATTCCCGCTGGGATCGCCGATGCCGGCTTTGCGTCGCTGGCTACGTTCGCGGCTGGTCTGAGCGCTGTCACACTGTTCAATGACGTCGACCGAGGTGTGTACGCACTCTTCTTTGCTGCGTTCAGCCTCGGGGTCGTGCTGCCGTGGAATCTCGTTCTTGTGCCGGCCGAGGTGAACGCAGTCTCATACGCACTCGCAGACCGGATGCGACGGGCGAAAGCGACACTCCGGATGGGTTTGGGTCTGTCGCTAGTTGGCTCGCTGGCCGTGCTGGCAGCTGCCTTCCTTGCACGTGACCTCACTGATCCAGATGTGCTGATCATGCTCACCGTTACGGCGATGGTCACGACCGTTCTGTCACCGCTCCAGGACCACATCCGCCGACTGCTCCACATATCCGAATTGTCCTGGCGTGCGGCGATCGTTTCGATCGTTCAATTCTCGGTGGTGGCAATCGCCCTATCGGTGATGTGGCTTGTCGATGCTCCGCTCGCCCTCATGCCTTTCGGCTCACTGGCACTAGCCAACGCTGCGTCACTTGCCGTCGGATTGGTCCTTGCACGCGTGTTCCGCCAAAAGCCACTCGAGGACAAGCTCAGCTTCTGGTATCTGGCTAGTGAAGGGCGTTGGCTGCTTGCCCAGGCGATCGTGCCTTCTCTTGCGCACTTTGCGGTCGCAGCGATCGTCGCTGCTCTTGCCGGTGCGATCGTCCTCGGGTACGCCGAAGCGGCACGCGTTGTCGCGCAACCTGTGTTGGTATTTGCCACGGGGCTCACAGCTGTTCTCGCACCAAGAGCCATGCGTGCGGCGATGGACATAGACATCAGCTCCGCCAGATACGCTCGACGCGTATTCCTCGGCCTCGTCACGGCGGCTGGACTGGTCTACCTGCTGTGGGCCTCGACCGACTGGTTCGGTAACCCGATGGCCTACATCGTCCCAGCCGCATACGTCGTCCCCGGACTTGTGGCAGCGATGATCGTTGCCAACATCGCGACGGCGTCGCTCTATCTGGACAGCAACGAGTTCCTTGGTGCTCGAATGGCTCGGCAGCTCTCCCTGCTGTCGATACTTCTCAGCCCGATCCTTGTGCTCTTTGCGTTCACAGCCGGTACCACCGGGGCATTTGCGATACCGATCGGGCGGACTGTTCGAATATCGATCAATATCGTCTTGCTGCGCGTGCTTCTATCCAGGTATTACGGCACGAAGGGATATCTGTGGGCGAGAGGTGAGTCCAAGGAGTCCGTCGCCTCCGAAGAGGTTCATCGCTGACGAAGGGCCTCAACCGCAGGTAGGTAGTGGTTACTCCAGCCGGACATCATGAACACAGTCAGCAGTGCATGGTGCAGCATGGGACGTCTCGGGAGTGCGGTGAGCCATCCGTCGATCAACTTCTGTCCCGAAGCTTCCCATAGCGGCGACGCCTCGACCTCGGCCCGGACGAACTCGATGTTGCTTTGAATGAAGCTTGCTCCATCAAAAAGAAAGTATCTCTTGCCCACCGCATCTGCGTCATAATCCAGATACTTCGCAAGCATCTTCTTCAGAAGCAGCTTGTCAGAGCGTCCATCTATGTCGAATCTGTCAACACGGGGAAGGTTGAAGTAGTAGTCGGCGACATCGTCATCGCACCACGGAAGCAGTGCATCGAGGCCAATGGCAGTCGAGGCAAGCTTCTGCTTGAGCAACACCTGAGCTGCGTGGATTTGTCGCCGAAGCACGAGATCAAACTCATCTGCCACCTCCATCGAAGCGGTTTCTCGGCTTTGGGCCTCCCACCAGGACTCGATGTCGGCAGGTTGCGCAAGCAGCCGATCCAGATGGCGCTGTCTGGGCAGCCGCCCTGCGAACCCCATCTCTTGTCGTGATCGTGCGGCGTAGTTGAAACGCGATTCAACGTGCATTGTCTTTCGCATGACCCGAGCCACTTGAGGTGAAGGCACTCGAAGGCGGAGTCGCCTTCGCGAATGCGCAGAGGGCTCGTGATTCATAAACGAATCGTTTCCTCCTCCGTCGAGCACGGCACCGTGTGGATCGTTCACGCTCATCGTCGCTGCGACGTACGGGATCTGGGCGAGATCAACGCCCGGTGCAGGCGCACGCTCGAAGAACTGGGTCAGCTGGGCAGAGACTGTCTCGGGGTCTGACGGTGGGTCGACTATCGAGTGCGAGAGACCCAGTCGCTTGCAGATGTCGGCAGCCATTGGGGCTTCAAGATCGTCCTCGTGAGACCGGTAGGTCACACACTCGATATCAGTCAGACCTGCCTCCGCAAGCGCCAATGCAATGGCTGGAGAGTCCTTGCCGGAGCTCAGCATCAGGAATCCTCTGTTGCCGACTTCGGCGAGTTGGCGTTCGGTTGCAGCCGTGAGAAGCGTGAGGAGCGTGGATTCGTCCGATACACGATCCCCAGTCGAACGAGACTCGAGCCACGGATAGTCAACGTCGTACGACAAGTCCAGATGATCGTTTCGAGATGAGATCTGGACTACATCTCCGCTTGAAAGTCGGTTGACAGACTCGTACACAGTGAACGGCAAGGGCACCAACCCGCTGTAGAGCAAGGCCGAGGTGCCGAATTCGCTAATCGGCATTGCATGACCAGCACGCCTTCGATCTTCAATCAGCGCAGCCATATCCGTCGATACCGCAGCGGAGGATCCGTCCGACCAGAGATACACGTCCTTGCTTGATGTGCGGTCACCGACGATTCGCACCCCGCCGGACGGCTCAGAGATATATCTCGCCAGACTCGAAGGTATCTCGCCGACGACGGTCGCCGTTGAGTCGATGTGAACAATCAACGTGGCGCTCCAGCGATTGGAAGCGCCGTCTCGTGCGTCGTCGGGTGCGCAACAAGGCTCGGGTTGTTCCCGATCTCGTCAAGCCAAACGGCGTGAGAGAGGGCCTGCCAGGTGACGTGAGATGGATTCGCCCGTACGTCGTTCGCAAGCTGCGAATCGACAAACTCGGGAAAGTCGTATTGATTCCATATGCCGGTGAGCGGTCCGTCAGCAACGTAGCGCTGGAATGGCAAGCCTGTGGCGTTCTTTCGTTGGTTCACCGGATAGCCAGGCACCCGCTTCGCCAGGATGTCTTTGAGCACCCACTTTCCAGCCAATCCCTTGATGTATCTCCCATCTGCTGGAGCCTCCAGCAGCGCCTCGATCACCCGTGCGTCGGTGTACGGAAGCACGCCATGCGTGCCGTCTGACAGAGCAGCAAGACGCCGAACGGTTGTGTTGTCTGACATCGTGTCGCGCCACTGCACCAGCTCCGTATGCCGCCAGAAGCGATCGGACTCAGGTGACTCAATGTCGACGCGATCGAGGACGAAGTCGAGGTGCTTGTCAAACACGGCATCCACCGCGTCGCTGCCAGCGGAGGCGTCGACCACAGCCGTATCGCCGAAAGCCAGCGCCGACCCAGCCGCACCTCGCGGATCGTCGGTCGGTCGTGCAAACTTCTCGGCGTAGGACCGAATCTGTCGAGAACGAAACCCAACAGCGCTAGGGAGGTATCCACCCGCACGAAGGCCTGCAAGGCCAGCGCTGTTCGACATGTACCCAGCGATACGCCGCAATCCTCGGTCTGTCCCGAAGATGCTGTCGGCTCCGAACCCAAAGATCATCACCGGATCGTCCCTCCTATCAAGGGAGAACAAGACAGGCGAGATGTAGTGCTTGGCTGGCGCAGCGGTCACTGCTGTCGACGTCTTCAGCAGATCAACGTAATCCCGTTCGAATACTCGATGCTCGGTGATCGAGCGTCCGAGCAGCTCAGCAGCTGCATACGCATACGTTGTCTCCTGATCGAATTCAGGGGAATCGATCGTCATGGTGAGCATGGTCGCCGAGTCATCGAAGAAGCTGGCGAGCAGTGTCGAATCGACTCCACCTGAGAAGGTGACTGCTACCCCGGGGCTACGCCACGGCCTCGTGACTTCGTCGAGCTCTGCCTCGATTCGGTCCGCGAGCCCCGAGAGCGCAGCCGCATCTCCGACGAGTTCGTGTCGGTCGTGGACTGAGAGTTCGATCGCTCCGGTGGTCGCTGAGAATTCGAACTGGTCTCCATATCCGAGGCGTTGCACACCTCCGCAGAACACGCGACGGTCGTAGTTCCATCCGCAGAGGTACTTCTCGACGATTGCTTCTTCAGTGGGGGCTCGATCGGCGACTGGCACTCTGCTCACAACGTTGCGGAGATGATCAGACACGACGATGGAGCCGTCGGCGAGCGTGGCGTAGAAGAGCTCGGACGTGGCCAACAGTCCCCGCCACATGGTCAGGGAAGTAGCCGCACCGTCGTGTGACTCAAGAAGTGCAATGGACGCCCCTCGGTTTGCAGCAACCAATCGCTGGGCCGCAGAGCGAATATCTGGTGACGACCGTAATTCCTGGACAGCCGATGGGTCGACGTACCACAGGAAGCACTGGCCCCCTGGCACATCAAGAAGTTGCGCTTGCCGATCGATTGCACTCACAGACAGCGACGACATCACTTCCCCCTCTCGTCGACCGAGCACGGAACGTTATCCCGACTTGCGATGCTGCACCGCCTCGTCGTAGATCTCGATGAGTCGCCGATAGTTCGCATCCAACGTGTAGTGATCGGTGTACGCCTCCCTCGCTGCCGTTCGCATCCCTCGGAGCGACGCAAAGTGCTCGGGCGACGACACAGCTCCCGCTAGCGCCGAAGAATCTCCCGGAGGAACCAGATATCCTGTACCTCCCTGGCGGATGATCTCCGTCAACGACCCGATATCGGATGCGATCACCGGAGTGCCGACGGCGAATGACTCCACGATCGTCTTAGGGAACCCTTCGTAGTTGACCGAAGGAACAATGCTGCAGACAGCGTCGCCCATCAGTGCAGGCACGACCGATGGATCGACTCGCCCGAGAAACTCGATATTGGTCCTTCTCGCCGCGACCTCTGCGACGTGATCTTCAAGCGGCCCAGCTCCAGCAATCTTGAGGTTGGGTGCGGACGGGGAAGTTTCCCATGCTGTGAGAAGCGTCTCGATACCCTTGTTGTCGACAAGCCTGCCTACATAGACGCAGTAGCCTCCGTCGCCTCGGCCGGGGCCCGGGTCCGGGCTGACGAAGTTGGGTTTCAGGTACAAACGATCCTCGGGCAGGCCCGCCTCGATCATCTTGCGTTCTGCGAACCTGGATAGAACGATGATCGCGTCGAGCTTCTTCTCAACTGTCCGCATCGCTTTGTGCACTCCGAGTGCAGTGACCACTGGGACAGTTGCCGCACGACTCCCCCGGTAGCAGCCGTGGCGTACAGCTGGCCAACCGACTGACTTCCCTACACACTCCTCGCACACCGCACCGTCTCGATAGAGAACTCCTGGCGCGCAGGTGTAGCGGTAGTTGTGCAGTGTCTGCACGACGGCCGCACCTCCGGCATGCGCGCCGTAGAAGGCTGCCTGGCTTAATTGTGGTAGCCAGTTGTGGAAATGGACCACGTCCGCTCGCTCTGACCGAACCAGCTCCTCAAGCTCGCTCGAGGCCGACCGATTCCAGACAGTGCCCGCAGCGACTCGGATCGTATCAAGCCCGGAAAAGTCGGTGTTTCGGCGCACGAACGTGGAAACGTTGTGGCCATTCGTCTCGAGCATGCGCACTTCGTCCTCGAAGACCTGATCTTCTCCGCCACGGGTGCGGTAGGTGTTGTGGGCAACAATGACTTTCATCGGTGTTCCTCGGGCAACCTCACCATGAGGTACCGATCAGAAGTCGCCGCTCACCGGCAGCCAGGTCGATACGGCAGAGTCGGGAGCGAAGAAGTTGTCCGCGGTTCCCTGCGTATTCGTGTAGCGGAAGTACGTGGTTGCCTGGGACGGGCGGAAGATTGCCGGTGAAAACTTGCCGTCCTCGTTCCAATCACCGGCGATCAAGCGGTCGCCAGGATCCCCAAAGATGAATTGGTTGTCTGCAACTCCCTGTGTGTGACTGTTTCGGAAGTACACGAGGCCGGTGGTTTCACGGTGGAGACCCACCGTCTCGACGCCATCGCCGTCGAAATCACCCACGAACGGCTTGTCACCCGGATTACCGAAGACGTAGGACGTATCTGCTGCGCCCAGGCCCCCATCATCCCCTCCGAGTTCGTTGATGATGTAGAAGGTCTGGTTGGACGGCCGGTAGATCGACACTGTGTCACAGCCGTTGTTGTTGAAGTCACCCGCAACCGGGACATCACCTGGGTTGCCAAAGAAGAAGCGTATGTCACCGGGACCTGCTGTGTTCGTATCCCGTAGATAGACATATCCATCTGACTGCCGATACATGCCGGGCGTCTCCGTACCGTCACAGTTCCAGTCACCCATGAATGGATAGTCACCGGGGTTGCCGAAGTAGAAGTCGGTTGTGAGCGACCCTGAGCCGTCATAGAGATACCAACGTCCCTGTGTGGGATCGACGAGCCCGGTTCGATGCCCTTCGACTGGCGGAGGCGAGATCGAGAAGGTCACGGTCGCAAGGTTCGACGTCTGGGCCTGCGGGTCTCTCGCCCGGTACGTAAACGAGTCGGTCGTCGCCTCATCCCCGCTATGGGTGTAGCTGAATGAGCCATTGGCGTTGAGGGTCACCGATCCATGGGCCGGGTCTGATGCCTTGACCGCCGTCATCGAACCGCCGTCATCACTGTCGTTCCCGAGCACACCCGGCGAGCTGACGTTGACCGTGCCTCCGTGTGCGACGAGGTACGGGCCGTCCCCAGTAGCAGTCGGAGGATCGTTCGCCCCTGAGCTGGTCGTGAAGGACTCGCTTGGGCCTCCGGCATCGGCACCAAACCAGATGGACACCGAGTCGCCGTACCAGTTAGCTGCGAGCAGGTCTCCACGGCCGTCGCCATCAACGTCGGCGATATCCACGTCGAACACAGACTCCCCCTCAAATGCGGTGTAGCTCCCGTACGTCAGCGTGGATCCGAAGGTGCCATCGCCGTTACCGAGCATGACTGCCACTCTGTCGCCCGCATTGCCTGGAGGCTCGCTTGGGTAGTTGCCACCATCGGTGCCCACCGCGATATCGAGATCGTCGTCATCATCGAGGTAGCCAACGGTGACCCCCTTCGGGCCGTTCTCGGCCGGGAGTGGACTCTGGCCGATCTCTGTGAACGTTCCATCTCCGTCATTGAGGAAGACGGATACCGTGTCGTTGGATTCATCGGCGGTGACAAGGTCGAGCCAACCATCCTCATTGAAGTCGCCGGCTGCAATGTCATGGGTGTGGCCACCTGCGGTGTAGTTCGCGGGCGTGCTGAAGGTGCCGTTACCTGTGTTCAGCATGACAGTCGCCACTGTCGGCCGGTACATAGCAATCGCTATGTCATCGTCGCCCGCCTGATTGAAGTTGCCAACGACTACACCGTGGTCACAGTTTCCCTCAAGAACCTCGCTGCACGGATCGGGGGCACCGGTCGCGATGTCGACGCCTGCATTGAAGGCACCCGTGCCGTCGCCTTCGAGGAGCGTTACTTCAGGATCGCCGTGACATGACACGATCAGGTCTCTATCAGACCCAGAAGTGAAGTCTCCGACCGCAACATCGTGCGCCCCCGAGCAGGTGTCATACTGGACGACAGACTGGAAGGTGCCGTCTCCATTGCCTATGAGAACCCCTACCGACGAGTTGTTCTGATTGGCGACGACGAGATCGACATCCGAGTCCGCATCCAGATAGGCAAGGACGGCGTTCTTCGAGTACACCTGGTCCTGGCCCACATCTGTACCGGATCGGTAGGTGGAACGGCTTCCGAACGTGCCATCGCCGTTTCCAAGCCGAATCGTCACGCCATCTTCGCTCGCCGCCGCAACCACCAGGTCCGGCACGGAGTCACCGTTGACGTCCTCAGCCTTTACCGAGTGAGGGTGGGAGCCCATTGAGATGTCCGTACGGGCAGCCAACGTGAGGCCACCGCTAGCCGCCGACTCATAGCCATCAGCGTCATACGCTTCGACTCGTACGGTGTAACCCGTGTCGGCTGACAGACCCGTCAGCGTGTGGAACCGATCAGACGATGTTCCAACTGGGCTGCCGTTGAGGTAGATCCTGTAACCGGTGACTGCTTCGTTGTCAGTGGCGGCAGTCCAGGAGACCTCTGCTGTCGTCGAAGAGACTGCACCAATGGTGATCTCCGCATCGGTCGGCCACGTCGGTGCCTGTCCATCGCCCGGAGCAGCAGCTACAGGCAATAGCCCAACGACGAAGGTGCTCACCACGGCGCAAACGACTGCCATTTTGGAGAAGCGGCGATACCGAGACGGGGCCGCATTCACTGAGTTAGACACGACTGCGCTTGCCCCTCTGTCACCGTAAAGCCCGTTGTGAGTATACGGATCGCACGAATTGCCGGAGAACCCAAACACCGACGCCCAATGTGACTAGTCACCCTACGAAACTGACGCCGCACCTTGGCTGAAGACTTTGCGGCGATAGAACCAGTACCCGACGTATCTCGCGATCGACATCGCCAGGATGCTGAGCGGGAAGGCGAACGCTGCTGT
Organism: Acidimicrobiia bacterium; assembly: GCA_051011415.1. Classification (GTDB taxonomy): domain Bacteria; phylum Actinomycetota; class Acidimicrobiia; order Spongiisociales; family UBA5794; genus SZUA-442. The sequence continues at coordinate 1,605 of JBPCTY010000098.1, read as the reverse complement.
CCACGGAGCCGTGAACGCAACCAGAATCGAAAAGAAGCTTGCGCCGACAGAAACGACAACCAAGTCAACCTCGCGGCGCGCAGCCATAAGCTCTTCGACGCGGAGAAATACAAGCCCGGAGGCCACGTTGGCAACGATCGACACGGCTACAAGCCCGGCCACAACATATGCTGCTGGCACGAGCAGAGGCAGTGGATTCCAAGGGGTCTCCCAACCTGCGAACGCAAGGTACCCAACACCGGCGATCAGGATGAGCCCCGCATGACGCTTGATCAGTTGCATACCGCCACGATCGTCGCGTGCGATCGCTGTTGCCATCGCTCTAGGTCCAAGCACCGCTGTGAGACCGGTCGACAAGACGAGCACCGGTTGAGCGACGATGCGCGCTGCTTCGGCGTGCCCCATGGCGACGGCACCTGCAAAGGCGGTGATCAACGCTGCCGCGACGAATGTTGCGCCAGGCAAAACGATGGCTTGGCCGAGCAGCCACCGACCGCTTCTCACAAGTGACCTGGCATACAGCTCTACCGGCGTGGTCCACCGCCCGAGGCCACCCTCGCGGATGATCCCGAACGAGAGACTGATGATGTTTGCTATCAGGAGCGAGCCGAACGGCATCCATACCACCGGCACATCTGCAGCGAGCATTAAGCCGATCACCGCGACGACGCAGACGAACTGGACGATCGAGGTGATCGCAGCCGCCCAGTGATGCTCGCACACGTGCTGCATTCGGCGCAGGTTGTCCTGGGCAGCGGAGAACGCAACGGTCGGCACGGCTGTCACTGTCAATGCAATCGTGACGGCTGCCGTGGTGTATGAGGCCGTGGCGAGAGCTGCAATCAAGATGGCTCCAGCACCAAGCATCCCAAAGCCAAACCCAATCGCTGTCGCCTTGCCGATGTATCGGAACCGCTCCGCCATTGGTTGGGCAACTGAATACACCTGATAAGGGAGAAAGACGAGATTGTGGGGGAAGGTGGTTCCGACGACGAACGCAGCGAAAAAGACGCCATACACGCCGCGATTTTCGTCGGACAGCAGATTCACCGCCGCCAGACCAGCTACGAAGGTCGCGAGGGATGCGAAGCCAGCGTCGACAATGCCTGCAGGAACTCCACCACCTGCTTTGGACCACCTGATGAGCTTGCTGCTCAAAGAGTTAGTCAGAAGTCACGACCTGCGCATCTGTCAAGTCGGCGCCGGCAGTTCCTGGTTCCGCCGATTCCACGGAAGGGAATCCGTGGTAGAGCAGTTGGAGAGCCGCACCCAGCCCGAAGAAGAACCACAGGACAAACCCAACCTGTGGGCCCTCTATCGACGGGTCGAAGAAGGCATTCACCAGCTGCATCGCGGCCGCAATCACTGGCAATGCCACGAGACCAGCCTCCGTGAACCGGCCTCGATGTGCGAGACGAGACCGCAGGTCAAGGAGCAACAGGGCCCAAACGCCCCACATCAACACCCACAAACCAAAACCGACCCAACCCATACGGGCGATGACCCCGACGTGCGAGTTATGCGGGTTCCGCAGTTTCACAGCACCCGACCCCGCAACGTTGTAGATCTCCCCCAGATCAGGGCCTGGTCCGTATCCGGTAATGG